>NZ_NRSK01000003.1 GCF_016584115.1 Ectothiorhodospira mobilis | reverse complement strand
CCCGAGATCTCCACCTCCGTGCGCGAACCGTACTCCCCCCGCAGCCCGGTCTGGAACAGACGCAGGGAATCGTGCTCCCGCAACCGGCCCAGGAGCAGCCCCAGATCCACCCCGGGCCGCCCCAGCCAGCGCCCCAGGGACATCCCCAGGACCTGATCCTCAGCGGCCATCTGGATCAGTTCGAGAAAGGCGGGGTTCACCGCCAGGATGCGTCCCTCGGGATCGGTGACCACGAACCCATCGGGGGCCTGCTGCACCAGACCCAGCAGGGGGGAAAGCAGCTGGGGACCCACCGCGTCCAGGGCCGCCGCCTGGGGACAATGGAGGCGCACGAGGAAATGGCTGACATTATCCTGGCGGAACAGGGAGGCGGAGACCTCCAGGGCCTTCCCCTGCAGGACCATCTGCACCGTGGCGGCATGCCCCGTGGCCCGTACCGTGGCCAGGGCATCCTGCAGGGGTCGGACATCGGCAAAGGGGAATTCCGCCGGGAAACTCCGCCCGCTCAGACGCTCCGGGGCGAGCCCCAGAAGCTCCGCTGCGGCGGGATTGGCCTCCAGTACCTTCTGGCTGGCGGCATCCAGGACCAGCACGGCCTCGGAAGAGACCTGGAACAGGAGCCGGTAACGGGTCTCGGCCTGGCGCATGCGGGCATACTCCCGCTCCATGACCTGCTGCGCGTCCACCAGGCGGCGCTGCAGGTCGGCCACGCCACGCAGGTCGCGGCCGAAGGCCACCACACGACCTTCCCCCCCCACCTGCATGGCGGCGTACATCACCGGCACGTCCGGCCCACGGCTGGTGGGATGATTCACCTGCCGCCAGCGCTTGGAGGGCGCCCCCGCCTCCTGCAACAGGGCCTCCACCTTGGCGCGGCTCTCCAGCGTCACCGTGTCCACCCAGGGTCGACCGATCCACTGTCCCGCCCCCTCGGGGGAAACATCGTCGTTGGCACAAGCCAGGTCGCGGATCACGCCGGAGGCATCCAGCACCAGGGAGATATCCGCCGAGGTGGCGATCAGCGAGGCCACCTCATCGGGCTCCAGATCCCCGAACACCTGCTTTGGGGTGTTGAAGGGTTTCACGGGCTCCACGCTTTCCGGTATCGGGCCATCGGGGCTTTCCGGTATCGGACCATTGTGGGGAGCGTCCGGCTCAGCCGGGCCTCCCCACCGGGGCGCCGGCACGGAAGGAAACCAGTCGTTCGGCCACCCGCACCGCCTCCCGGGCATCCGGGGCGGTGGCGTCGGCCCCCGACTGCGCAGCCATTTCGGGGTGATCGACGAACACCCGCCCCCCCACCAGGATCCCGAGATCCGGGTTGCAGGAGGCACGGCGCACCCCACGGATGGCGGCGCGCAGACGGTCCAGCATGACGTCACAGCTGAGGGAGAGGGCCACGATATCGAACCGCTCCTGGCGCACCAGGCGGTTCAGATCCCGGATCGAGGCCGCCGGATCGCAATTCACGTCCCATCCCTCCCGCCGGAAGAACTCGGCCACCATCATCAGACCGAAGGTGTGCTGCTCGCCGGGTACCGGGGACAGCAGCACGCGCCGCCCGCTGGACCCCGGGGAGACCGTATCCATCTCCTCCCCCAGCGCCCGGAGGACATGCTGCAGACGGCACAGCCCCACCGTGACCTGGGTGAAGTCCGCGTCGTCCTCGTCCCAAAAGGCCCCGAGACGCCGCGCCGCAGGGGCCAGGAGGTGCACCAGCACCGTCTCCAGGGAGACCCCCTTGCCCCTTAGCTCCGAGACAAAGTTCACGGCCTGGTCGGAATCCTGCTCCATGACGGTGCGGGCAAAGGCCTGCACCGTCCCCGCATCGACCCCCGGGGCGGCCTCCCGCCCCTGGCCATCCTCCCGGGGGAGGGGGCCATGGTGCCGGTGGGCCAGCATCAGACGGGGGATGATCTCCCCCTCGATGACCCGGGACAGCTCCCGCCGCATGCGTTCGGTGCAGGTCTCCACCGAAGGGGCCCCACCCCCCTGACCCTGCCCACGAAGGGCACCATCCGCTCCCGGATGGCGGGCCCCGCTCCGTCCCGGTGACGACTCCCCGTCTTCCCGGCCGATCTGTCGTCTGGCAGTCACCATGCCTTATTCTCCCCAGGTTGAAGGGGCCGCCTGCGCGGCCCTCGGTCCTGCCCGGGAGATCGGCTTGATCCGCGACTCCGGGCACCTCGACCTCAACACGGGGCAGTCTAGCAGGGCTGCCGTTCTTTTTGTCCCAAAAGAATCATGGTTTTCCCTCTGCAAAATGTCAACCAAGACTGACGTCCACCTGAATTGACAAAGTCAGGGGGCTTGTACACACTCACCGCGCCTTGACGCGTTCGTCTGGAGAACCTGCCCATGCCGCAAACCGGAGCCGGGAAACGCATGCCTCTCTATACGCCGGAGCAGCGCCGCCGCCGGGACGGGACCCGCTGGACCCTGGTGCAGGGCATCCTGGCCCCGTTGCAGTTTTTGGTCTTCATCGTCAGCACCTGGCTGGTGGTGCGGTACCTGCTCACCGACGAGGGGCTATGGGCCGCCCATGCCTCCATCCTGGTCAAGACCTTCATTCTCTATACGATCATGGTCACGGGGGCCATCTGGGAGAAGGTGGTCTTTGGCCGATACCTCTTTGCCAGGGCCTTCTTCTGGGAAGACGTGGTGAGCATGATGGTGATCGTGCTCCACACCATCTATCTCGCCTCCCTGTTCTGGGATTTTCTCAGCACCTCACAACAGATGTATCTGACCCTGCTGGCCTATGCCGTCTACGTGGTCAACGCCACCCAGTTTCTGCTTAAATTACGGGCCGCCCGCCTGAGCGAGAAGGCCGAGGCGGAGCAGCAGCGGGTCGGGACCGCCGGCGCGGAATGAGCCCGTCCCCGCAACGATCAACCCAACCAGCGGATTGCCCTGTGGACTTCCCGATCATCCGCGAACGCGGCCAGAACGAGATCTTCTGCGGCCTCACCAGCATCATCTGGCTGCACCGCAAGATCCAGGACGCCTTCTTCCTGGTGGTGGGCTCACGCACCTGCGCCCATCTGATGCAGTCGGCGGCGGGGGTGATGATCTTCGCCGAGCCCCGTTTCGGCACCGCCCTCATCGAGGAGCGGGACCTGGCGGGCCTGGCCGACGCCAACGAGGAACTGGACCGGGTCGTCGCCCGCCTCCTGGAGCGCCGGCCCGACATCCGCATGCTCTTTCTCGTGGGCTCCTGCCCCTCCGAGGTGATCAAGCTGGACCTGCAGCGGGCGGCGTCCCGCCTGTCCGAGACCCATGCCCCCCGGGTGCGGGTGCTGAGCTACACCGGCAGCGGCCTGGAGACCGGCTTTACCCAGGGGGAGGATGAATGCCTCATCAGCCTGGTGCCGGAACTGCCCGCCGACGCCGGAACGGCCCCCTCCCTGTTGGTGGTGGGCTCCCTGGCGGACATCGTCGAGGACCAGTTCACGCGGCTGTTCCGGGCCATGGGGATTGAGGATGTGCGCTTTCTGCCTGCACGCAAGGCCGATGCCCTGCCGGCGGTGGGGCCCGGCACCCGCTTCCTGCTGGCCCAGCCCTTCCTTGGGGGTACCGCCCGGGCCCTGGAGGAACGGGGGGCACAGCGCCTGGAGGCCCCCTTCCCCCTGGGGGTGGAGGGTACCACCGCCTGGCTGCGGGCCGCCGCCCAGGCCTTTGGTGTGGACGAGACCCGTTTCCATGAGGTCACCGCCCCCGCCGTGGAGCGTGCCCGCGCCGCTGTGGAACGCACCTGCGAGCCCCTGAAGGGGCGGCGCATCTTCTTCTTCCCCGACTCCCAGATGGAGATCCCCCTGGCCCGCTTCCTGCAGCGGGAGGCCGGCATGGAACTGGTGGAGGTGGGCACCCCCTACCTGCACCGGGAGCACATGGCGCCGGAACTGGACCAGCTCCCCGCGGATACGGTGCTCAGCGAGGGGCAGGACGTGGACCGCCAGCTGGACCGCTGCCGCGAGGCCCATCCCGACCTGGTGGTCTGTGGACTGGGTCTGGCCAATCCCCTGGAAGCCGAAGGCATGACCACAAAGTGGTCCATCGAACTGGTGTTCACCCCGGTACAGGGGTACGACCAGGCGGCCGATCTCGCCGAACTGTTCGCCCGGCCCCTGATCCGCCGGGCCAAACTGAGGGTCTGAATCCGTGCAACTGACGGTCTGGACATACGAAGGTCCGCCCCATGTGGGGGCCATGCGCGTGGCCACGGGCATGGAACGGACCCATTGCGTCCTCCATGCCCCCCAGGGGGACACCTACGCGGACCTGCTCTTCACCATGATCGAGCGGCGCGACCGCCGCCCGCCGGTGACCTATACCAGCTTCCAGGCCCGGGACCTGGGAAGGGATACGGCCCAGCTGTTCATGGACACGGTACGCGCGGCCCAGGAACGCTTCCAGCCCCAGGCCATGCTGGTGGGCACCTCCTGCACGGCGGAACTGCTCCAGGACGATCCCGGCGGACTCGCCGCCGGCATGGAGCTGCCGGTGCCTGTCATCCCCCTGGAGCTGCCCTCCTATTCCCGCAAGGAGAACTGGGGGGCCTCCGAGACCCTGTACCAGATGGTGCGCACCCTGGCCGGTCCCCAGGCCCCGGCCCCCGGCAGCGAACCACCTGCCAGCGACGGGCGCCGGCCTCGCTGCAACCTGCTGGGCCCCACGGCCCTGGGTTTTCGTCATCGCGACGACGTGCGCGAGATCACCGGCCTGCTGGACCGGCTGGGCATCGATGTGCACGTCACCGCCCCCATGGGGGCGACCCCGGCGGACATCGCCCGTCTGGGGGAGGCGGATTTCAATGTCGTGCTCTACCCCGAGATCGCCGCCGCCAGCGCCCAGTGGCTGCAGCGCACCTTCCGCCAGCCCTACACCCGCACCATCCCCATCGGCGTCTGCGCCACCCGCGAATTCGTGCGCGAGGTGGCGGAGCTGGCCGGGGTGGACCCCGAACCGGTGCTGGCCGACGAGGGCACCCGCCTGCCCTGGTATGCCCGCTCCGTGGACTCCAACTACCTCACCGGCAAGCGGGTCTTCATCTTCGGCGATGCCACCCATGCGGTGGCCGCCGCCCGGGTGGCCACGGAGGAGTTCGGCTTTCAGGTGGTGGGCCTTGGCACCTACAGCCGGGAATTTGCCCGCGAGGTGCGCGAGGCCGCCCGGCGCTACGAGGTGGAGCCCCTGATCACCGACGACTATCTGGAGGTGGAGACGCGGGTGGCCGAACTGCAGCCGGAACTGGTGCTGGGCACCCAGATGGAGCGCCACATCGCCAAGCGCCTGGGCGTGGGCTGCGCCGTCATCTCCGCCCCCGTGCACGTGCAGGACTTCCCGGCCCGCTACGCCCCGCAGATGGGCTTCGAGGGGGCCAATGTCCTCTTCGACACCTGGGTCCATCCCCTGATGATGGGGCTGGAGGAACACCTGCTGGGCATGTTCCGGGAGGATTTCGAATTCCATGCCGAAGCCGCCCCCTCCCATCTGGGGGGAACCGGCAGCGAACGCAGCCGTTCCCCGGAAGCACCGGCGGGGGAGACCGCCGGCACCGGCAGCGACACCGGAGCGGCCCCAACCGGGGATGCCCCCCAATGGACCCCCGAGGCGGAACAGGAACTGCGCAAGATCCCCTTCTTCGTCCGGGGCAAGGCGCGGCGCAACACCGAACGCTACGCGGCCGAACGGGACATCCACCCCATCACCGTGGAAACCCTGTACGAGGCCAAGGCGTATTTCAGCCGCTGACCCGCAGCCACCAACGGAAGCCGCATCATGACATCCCCCTCCTACGAAAAACGCCGCAGCCAGCTGGAAAACTATTTCGACCGCACCGCGGCCGACGCCTGGAAGAAACTCACCTCCGACCACACCCCCCTGGGGCGGGTACGGGCCACGGTGCGGGCCGGCCGCGAGCAGATGCGCAACACCCTGCTGGACTGGCTTCCGGATGACCTCCACGGCAAATGGGTACTGGACGCCGGCTGCGGCACCGGCACCTTCTCCACGGAAGCGGCCCGGCGCGGGGCCCGGGTGGTGGCCATCGACCTGGCGGGCAATCTGGTGGAGATGGCCCGGGAACGGGCCGCCGGCATGGACCTGGGGGATGGCGAGATCGACTTCCGGGTCGGCGACTTCCTGGACCCGGCCCTGGGGGAGTTCGATTACGTGATCGCCATGGACTCCTTCATCCACTACCCCTCCGCGGACATCGTCAACGTGCTCTCCCGGCTGTCCCAGCGCACCCACGCCTCCATCCTGTTCACCTTCGCGCCGCGCACCCCGATGCTGACCCTGATGCACGCCACGGGCAAGCTCTTCCCCAAGGGGGACCGCTCCCCGGCCATCGAGCCGGTGGCCGAGGGCACCCTGCTGCGCCTCATCGACGCGGAGCCCACCCTGGATGGCTGGTCCCCCGTACGTACCCGGCGGATCGCCAAGGGCTTCTACATCTCCCAGGCCATGGAACTGGCCAATCCCGGGGAAACGGGTGGCCACGCCGGATCCTGAAGACGGAACCCGGGGTACGGACCCACGGGCCGGACCGGAATCTGATCCAGATCATGCACGGCGCACCTGCCAGGGGCCAAGGCCTGGAATGTCTGGCAAGATTATGCATGGGGCTGGCAGTCCCGCGGATAGCACCAGGAGCACGGTCGTGAAGCTTGATCCGAGTCTGCAACATGTCCGGGGATCCCCCCTCAGGGAACGGGGCTGCGGCCCGTCCGGGCCCGGCATTTCGTGCCGTTCTGGTCTACCATCAGAAGCAATCGTTGCCACTGGCAACATCCATCGCGGCCGGCGTGTTCCCGGAATCCGGGGCGCACACCGGGCGCTGTGTTCATCGCGGTTCGGTAAGGCCGATACAAACCCCGCCTGACCCACCCGAAACTTGGAGGAAATGCAATGCCAACCATCGGTGCCATCACAGAGTACATAGACGTCGCGCAGGTCACCCTCTACGTCTTCTGGTTCTTCTTCGCGGGCCTGGTCTGGTATCTACACCGGGAAAACAAGCGGGAAGGCTATCCCCTGGAATCCGACCGCTCCCCGTACATCACCGTCCAGGGCTATCCGGCCGCCCCCGGCCCCAAGGAATACCCCACCATGGACGGCGGCTGCTTCATCGTCGCCAACGGCAATCCGGACACCCGCGAGATCCACGCCAAGCCCGCCTGGCCCTTCCCCGGCGCCCCGCTGGATCCCACCGGCGATCCCATGGCGGACGGCGTGGGTCCCTGCTCCTGGGCCGAACGGGCCGATGAACCCGACGTCACCATGACCGGCGAGAACCGCATCGTGCCCATGCGCACCACCAAGCACGGCTTCGCGGTCAACAAGAAGGATCCCGATCCCCGCGGCCTGACCGTCTACACCGCCGACGACACCGCCGTGGGCACGGTGCGCGACATCTGGGTGGACCGTTCCGAGTCCATGCCCCGCTACCTGGAAGTGGACGTCAAGGGCAGCAGCCGCCGTGTGCTCGTGCCCATGTTCCTGGCCAAGGTCAGCCGCGCCAAGAAGGCCGACCCCAGCCTGCCCATGCAGCAGCGGCTCAAGGACGGCCGTCCCTTCGAGGTGCGCGTGGAATCCGTCATGGGGCACCAGTTCGGTAACGCCCCCGGCACCAAGAACCCCGAGGCCATCACCCGCCTCGAGGAAGACCGCATCATGGCCTATTTCGGTGGCGGCCACTTCTACGCCACGCCGGAGCGCAGGGAAGCCTGGCTGTGAGTCACGACGACCACGCCGTCGAACCGATCCGTGGTCTGCCGGAGCTCCCCCCTCGGGGGGAGCGCATCCTCTGGCAGGGTGCCCCCCACTGGGGCACCCTGGCCGTCCGGGCCTTTCACGTGCGCAAGGTGATCTTCTACCTGGCCCTGCTGATCCTCGTGCGGGCCGGATACACCTGGTCCGGCACCCAATCCCTGACGGCTGCCATCGGATCCACCAGTTTCCTCTTCACGCTCTCCATCACCGCCATCGGCCTGCTCTTGCTGCTGGCCTGGCTCATGGCCCGGGCCACGGTCTACACCATCACCGACCGACGCATCGTCCTGCGCTTCGGTGTGGCCCTGCAGATGAGCGTGAATCTGCCCTACAACGTGATCCAGTCCGCCTCGGTGAAGCTCTACCGGGACGGCACGGGAGACATCCCCCTGGTGCTCGAACCACCGGAGAAGGTCTCCTATATCATCATGTGGCCCCATGTGCGCCCCTGGCGCTGGATGGTGCCCCAACCCATGCTCCGGGGCGTGCCCAACGCACGCCGGGTCGCAGAGATCCTCTCCGAGGCCATGACCGCACACCACCGGCAGCAGGAAGGCGCGGCATCCACGCAGGCCGCTGGCGATACGGCCACCCCAGATGACCCGCATCATACCCTCGGGGACGCCACCACCTCATGAACGCACCCGAATCCAGCCCCCGCTCGCGCCGCTGGCGAACCCTGATGCTGGTGAGCGCGGTATTGCTCCTGGCCCTTGTCCTGGGCCTTTCCCTGCTGGGCCGCAACGCCACCGCGCCGCCCCGCGGGGTCCAGGCCGAACGGATGACCGGCTCCGGTGCGGAGCAACAACCCACGCCGGTGGCGGTACTGCACCTGCGCACCGAGTCGCGCCCGGGGGGCTACGTGGCGGTGATCGATGCCGACACCGGCAAGGTGCTCAGGGAACTGGACCCGGCGGGGGATGGCTTCATGCGCACCGTGCTGCGCATCCTGCCCCTGGACCGGAAACAGGAGAGCGATACCCCCATGCGCCTGGTACGCTGGTCTGACGGCACCCTGACCCTGGAGGACCCGGTGACCGGCACCAGCTATGACGACCTCCAGGCCTTCGGGTCCACCAACGCCGACGCCTTCGGGGATCTGTTCAAAGTGGCCCGGGGCTCCTGAATCATCCCGGTGGCACCGGCAGTCCCGCTTGCGAAACCCCGTAAGGGCCCGTGCCACCGGGCCATCCCGTCCACCTGCGGGGCGTTCCGGAAGCCGAACCGTCCCGCCCGGATGACTGAGGAGAACCCCGTGAAGTGCCAGCATCCGTTGCACAGCCGCAGCACCCTGCCCCCGGTCCCCTCCTCCGCCCGGATGCGGTGAAGTACCCGTGTTTCAGTTCGGTCTGCCCATCCTCTACGTGGTCTTCCTCTGGTGGTTCAGCACCGGGCTGATCCTGTACCTGGACGGTCTCCCTCGCCACACCTACCGCTGGAGCATGCTGGGCGCCACCGTCCTCGGGGGCGCGGCCCTCTATGCCCTGATCCATGCCAGCCGGATGGACACCCTGACCGGCACCTACCTGGCCTTCACCGCCGCCATCATCCTCTGGGGATGGGTGGAGATGAGTTTCCTCATGGGCCTGATCACCGGCCCCCGCAGGGAACGGTGTCCGGAAGGGGCCCAGGGAACACGACGATTTATCTACGCGCTGCAGGCCATCCTGCACCATGAATTCGCCCTGCTGGCCGCCGCCGCCACGGTGTTGCTGGCCACCTGGGGCGCCCCCGACAAGACCGGTCTGTACACCTTCCTCATCCTCTGGATCATGCGCACCAGCACCAAGCTGAATGTCTTCCTCGGCGTGCGCAATCTCAACGAGGAATGGCTGCCGGATCATCTGCGTTACCTGGAGAGCTATTTCCGCAAGCGGCCCATGAACCTGCTCTTCCCCGTTTCGGTGACCCTCTCTACCGTGGCGGCGGTGCTCATCCTGGCGCGGGCCCTGGACCCCCTGGCCAGCAGCGGTGAAGTCACCGGGGCCCTGTTCCTGGCCACGCTCATGATCCTGGCCATCCTGGAGCACTGGTTCCTGGTGCTGCCCCTGCCCTCCCAGGCCCTTTGGCAGTGGGCCATGCGCTCCCGCCAGCCTGAGGAAGCCCACTTTCTACCCATCTACCCACCCATCCAGGCGGCCAACGACCCGGACAAAAACGCCCCGGCACCGGGATTCGGTATCCGCCCGGGACGGGTCCGTTCCTGACCAGCCAACACACGCGACATGACCCACAACCAAACGAACCCCTCCGGCACCATCGGCCCCAACGCCATCACCCGCATCGCCCAGGCCCTGCGGCATCAGCACTCGGAGACCCTCACGCAGCAGGTCTTCGAGAGCGCGGGCCTCACCGAGGCCCTTCTGGAGCCACCCACCGAGATGGTGGACGAGGACTGGGTCAGCGCCCTGCACCAGGCCCTGCACCAGCACCTGGACCCGGAGCGGGCCCGGGAGGTGAGCCTGGAGGCGGGCCGCCTCACGGGGGATTACCTGCTGGCCCATCGCATCCCCAAACCGGTACAACGCCTGCTCAAATGGCTCCCGGCCGGCCCGGCCAGCCGCATCCTGCTCACCGCCATCCAGCGCAATGCCTGGACCTTCACCGGCAGCGGCAGCCTGGAGGTACGCCACCGCCCGCAGCTGGAGCTGACCCTCACCCACACCCCCATCCCAAGGCGACTCCAGGGGGAGCGGCCCGTCTGCCACTACTACGCCGCCAGCTTCGAGCGTCTGTTCCAGGTACTGGTGCACCCCGACACCCGGGTCACGGAGGTGCAGTGCACCGCCACCGGGGCCCCCGCCTGCGTCTTCCACGTCCGCTGGCGGTCATGACCCTTCCACTCCTTCCCCTCCTGGCGCTACTGCTGGCCGGCCTGATGCTGCCGGCCCAGGCCCAGGCCCAGGCGGTGCAGGTCACCGCCGTGACCCTGCACCCGGACCGGGCCCGGGTGACCGTCCAGGAGGAGATCCGGCTGCAGGCGGGACAGGGCCAGGTCCGTCTCGAGGACCTGCCCGCGGACCTGGACCCGGACAGCCTGCACGTCTCCGCCCGCGGCCCCCGGGGGCTGCGCATCCTGGCGGTGGAAACCCGCCGCCTCCAGGGGGACACCCTGACCCATCCCGGGGCCCGCGCCCTGTTCGAGGAGATCCAGGGACTGAAGACCCGGCGCAGGGCCTTAGAGGATCGCATCCGCGCACAGCGGATCCAGTTGGACCTCATCCAGCGCATGGGACCGGGGGGCGACCCCGGCATCCCGCCGGGGGAATGGCCCCGGGCCTGGGAGACGGTGGCCGCCGGCGCGGCCGCCGCCCTGAAGGCCATCCGCGAGGCCGAGGCACAGCAAGGCGATCTGGACCGACGCATCCAGCGCCTGGAGGAACGCCTCTCCACATGGCAGCACAGCGGCCGGGAACGCACACAGGCCCGTATCCACTACCAGGCCCCCGAGGCGGGGGATGCCGTGTTCACGGCCACCTACACCGTGGATGGGGCCGGATGGGAGCCCGTCTACGAGGCCCGGCTGAACACCGCAGACGGCGCCCTGGAACTACTGCAACGGGCCCGGGTACGGCAAGGGACCGGCCAGGACTGGAATGGCGTGCACCTGACCCTGACCACCGCCCACGCCGCTGCGGGCGCCGTCCCCGAGCCCGTGCCCTGGTACCTGGACGCCCTGCCCGCCCCCAGGGAGCTGGCCGGGCGTGGCCCGGCGCGCAGCGAGGCCCCGGTCCTCGCAAGCCGGGCCCGGGAAGCCGATGCAACCCTGGAGCAGACCGCCTTCACCACCCGTTTCCGGGTGCCCGGGACGGTGACCCTCCCCTCGGACAACCGCCCCTACCGCTACCTGCTGACCCGCCATTCCCTGCAGGCGAAGCTGCGCGCCCGGGCCGTGCCCGCCCTTCTGCCCCGGGCCCACCTCCAGGCCCAGGCCCCCTTCGATGGCGAAACGCCCCTCCCCGCCGGCCCCCTGGCCCTGTTCCAGGACGATGCCCTGGTGCGCCAGGAGCGGCTGGAGGCGGTACGCCCGGGGGATGAACTGGAACTGGATTTCGGCAGCGACGACCGCATCGGCATCACGTACCGCCGGGAACGGGACCTGCGGGGCCAGGAGGGTCATCTTCGGCCCCGCCACACCCTGCGCCGCGAGCACCGGATCCGCGTGGAAAACGGCCATGATTTCGCCATGCCGGTGGTGATCCTGGACCGCCTGCCGGTACCCCGGGACGAGCGCATCCAGGTGGAGCCCGGCGCCGGGACCACCCCGCCCACACGCCGCGACGTGGACGGGCGTCCCGGGGTGGTGGCCTGGGACCTGGAGATCCCACCCGGGGAGGCGCGGACCCTCCACTTTGACTACACCATCAGCTGGCCCGCGGATCTCCCCGGCATCCGGGGCCTGGGACACTGAGCAGCGCCACCCCCTTCAACACCCATGGCAGCGGACCACGACCAACAGAACGAACTTGACCGGTTGCGCCAACGGGCCCGGCAGATCCTGCGGGATCACCGTTTCCAGCAGACCCTGGACACCTTCCGGCAGGGCGAGCTGGATCTGGAGGGGCTGCTGGAGGAACTGCACATCTATCATGCCGAACTGCGCCTGCAGCAGGATGCCCTGCGGGAGAGCCGCTACGCGGCGGAAGAGGCCCTCAACCGCTTCACCGCGCTCTACCAGGAACTCCCCATCCCGGTGCTGCGCATCGATCGCAGCGGCTTCGTGCAGGAGGGCAACAGCGCCGCCCACCGCCTCCTCGCCCTGGACCACCGCCTGTTCTCCCAGCTGGCGGAGCGCCCCCACCAGCTCTTTCTGACCCAGGCCCTGCATCGGGCCGCGGAGGACGGAAGGGCCGGCTGCGAAGGGATCCGCCTGCGCCGTCGGGACGGTGGGCCGCTGATCGCCGATCTGAAGATCATCCATCTCCACCACGAGGACCGCCGGCAGAGTGAATACATCTGCAACGTGGTGGACCAGACCCAACTGCGATCCCAGCACGACCGCCTGCTGCAGACCCACGAACGGCTGCGCATCAGCGAGGCCCGCTACCGCCACGTCAGTGCCGTCACCAGCGACGTGGCCTATGCCTGCATCGCCCCATCCGGCGGGGAATACCGCCTGGACTGGATCACCGACTCCATCCGCGGGATCACCGGCCACAGCGTGGAGGAGATGCTGGAACGGGGCTGCCTGCGCCCCCTGGTGGTGGAAGAGGACCGGCCCCTGTTCGACCGGGACATCCTGGCCCTGGAACCGGGGCATGCCTCCAGCGTGGAACTGCGCCTGCGACACAGGGATGGGGGGACCCGCTGGATACGCGCCACCAGCGAGTGCCTGGAGGAGCCCGAGGCAGGCGGCCGCCGGCTCTACGGCGGCTTGATGGACATCACCGAGCAGCGGCGCCGGGAGGAGAAGATCGGCACCCTGGCCCTGGTGGTGGAACAAAGCCCCAGCCTGGTGCTCATGACCGATCGGCGCGGCGTCATCCGCTATGTCAACGCCCGCTTCTGCCAGCGCACCGGCTACACCCGCCCGGAGATCCAGGGGCGCCCCGTCTCGGCCCTGGGCACCCCCGATACCCCGCGGCGGGAATACGCCCGCCTGCGCCGCCGGCTGCGGCGGGGACATGACTGGCAGGGGGAGCTGTGCATCCGCACCCGCAGCGGGGCCCGCCTCTGGGAGGAGGCCCGCATCACCCCGCTGCGGGATGCCCGGGGGGAGATCACCCACTTCGTCAAGATGGCGGAGGACATCAGCGACCGGAAGGACCTGTCCCGGAAGCTCAGTTTCCTGGTGCACTACGATCCCCTCACCGAGCTACCCAACCGCCTGCTCATGCGGGAACGGGTCGAACAGGCCCTGGCCTCGGCGCGCCGCGAGGGATACGGCATGGCCCTGTTCTCGGTGGACGTGGACGGCCTCAAGCTGGTGAACGACTCCCTGGGTCACGCCACCGGAGACCGCCTGCTGCAGGGGGTGGCGCAGCGCCTGCAAACCCTGTTGCGGGAGGAGGACAGCCTGGCACGGTTCGGCGGCGACAATTTCGTCATCCTGGCCGCCCGGCTGGACCAGACCCAGGACACCCTGCGCATCGCCGAACGCATCCACGGCCAGCTCAAGGAACCTTTCCAGGTGAACGGCCATGCCCTGGCCATCACCGCCAGCACCGGCATCGCCCTCTACCCGGAAGACGCCGACGACACCGACGAACTCCTGCGCCGCGCCGACACGGCCCTGCACCGCGCCAAGGCCGACGGGCCGGGGACCTCCCGTTTCTACACCACCGCCCTCAACACCCAGCTGGCGGAGCGTTTCCACCTGGAGCAATCCCTGCGCCGGGCCCTGGAGCGGGACGAGATGCTGCTGCATTTCCAGCCACGCCGGGACATGCGCACGGGGCGCATCGTCAGCCTGGAGGCCCTGCTGCGCTGGCGGCATCCCCGCGAGGGCCTGATCCTGCCCGGACGTTTCATCCCCGTGGCCGAGAGCACCGGCCTGATCCTGGCCCTGGGGCCGATGGTGCTGGAAAAGGCCTGCCGGCAGTTGCAGGACTGGCGGGCCCGGGGCGTGCCGGCGGTGCCGGTGGCCATCAACCTCTCCACCCAGGAGCTCTACACCGAGGACCTGCCCCGGCACATCCAGCAGCGGGTGCAGGCGGCGGGCCTGCCACCGGAACTGCTGGAATTCGAGATCACCGAGAGCACCGCCATGCGCTCCATGGAGGAGGCCACCCACATCCTCGGGCGCCTGCGCACCCTGGGTTTCACCCTCTCCATCGACGACTTCGGCACCGGCTACGCCTCCATGAGCTACCTGAGCCATCTGCCGGTGCAGGGGCTGAAGATCGACCAGTCCTTCGTCGCCCAGATCAACGCCCCCGGGCACGAGGCGGGGGCCGAGGCCACCATCATCAGGGCCATCATCGGTCTGGGACACAACCTGGGTCTGGATGTCATCGCCGAGGGGGTGGAAAACGAGGCCCAGCGCCGTTTCCTCCTGCGCCAGGGCTGCACCCTGGGACAGGGATTCCTGTTCGACCGGCCGCAGCCCGCCGGGGAGATCGAGCACCTGCTGCGCACCGACACCCCTCCCCTGCCCCATCCCTTCGAGCTTCCCTGAAGGCACACCGGCGAAGGATCAGACCCGGCCGTAGAGCGCCATCATCCCCCGCAGCCGACCGGCCAGATCGTCGGGAACCTGGTCCCAGTCGAAGCGCCAGTTCCAGTTATCCCCGGTGGTGCCGGGGACATTCATGCGATGGCGGCCATCCAGACCCAGCACATCCTGCATGGGGACCACCGCCAGGCGGGCCACGGAGGCCAGGGCGCTGCGCACCAACGGCCAGGGCATGGCCTCGCCGGGACGCCCCAGGTAGTCCAGCACCCGTTCCTGGAGGTCTTCCCCACAGGTAGTGAACCATCCCAGGGTGGTGTCGTTGTCGTGGGTGCCGGTGTAGACCACACTGTTGGGTACGTGATGGTGGGGCAGATAGGGGTTGGCGGACCCGCCCTCAAAGGCGAACTGCAGGATCTTCATGCCGGGCAGGCCGTTCTCGTCCCGCAGGGCCTCCACCTCGGGGGTGATCACCCCCAGGTCCTCCGCCACCAGCGGCAAAGCGCCGAAATGCTCCCGCAGGCGCGTGAACAGGGCCTGCCCCGGCCCCGGACGCCAGTGGCCATGGACCGCCGTCTCCTCCTGCGCGGGGATGGCCCAGGAGGCCTCGAAACCGCGGAAGTGATCGATGCGGATCAGGTCCACCATCTCCAGGGCCCCGCCGATGCGCTCGATCCACCAGGCAAACCCCCGCGAGGCCATGGTATCCCAGCGGTACAGGGGATTCCCCCAACGCTGCCCGGTGGAGGAGAAATAGTCCGGTGGCACCCCCGCGACGCAGCCGGGGCTTCCGCTCTCATCCAGGTCGAACAGGGGGCGATGGGCCCAGACATCGGCACTGTCATGGGCCACGAAGATGGGCATGTCGCCGAACAGGAGGATGCCCCGCTCATTGGCGTGGCGTTTGACCGCGGCCCACTGCTGCCGGAAGAGGAACTGCTCGAAGCGATACTGTTCCAGGGCCTGTGCATGGCGGGCACGGGCCTGTTCCAGGGCCGCCGGCTTCCGGTCCCGCAGGGCGGGATCCCAGTCCCACCAGGGGGCGCGGCCGTGTTCGGCCCGCAGGGCCAGATAGAGGGCATAGTCCTCCAGCCAGAAGCCCTGACCGGCCTTGAAGTCCTCGAAGGCCTCGTGGTCGGCCTGGCTGCCGTGGGCTTGGAAACCGGCATGGGCCCGGCGCAGGACGTCACAATGCAGTGGATCCCGCGCCTCCGGTTCCGGCCTCCGATCCTCCAGCCAGCCCCGTTCCGCCAGGTCCCGCAGGCAGATCAGCTGGGTATTCCCTGCATGCACGGACATGCACTGATAGGGGGACCCCCCATCATGGGGCTGGTTCAGGGGCAATACCTGCCACACCGTGATCCCCGCAGCCTCCAGGAAATCCACGAAACGGTGGGCCTCGGGTCCCATGGCGCCCCGGCAGTCCGGGCCCGGCAGGGAGGTGGGATGCAGCAGCAGGCCGGCCCGCCGCCGGTCCAGGATGGGATTGCCCTGGGGATTGTCGTCGGTCACATGACCTCCCGTATGGGGGACCGGACGCCGCGGCGTCTCAGTCCCCGGATTTACGCCCCGGGCGCATGACGCCGCCCGTCGCCGGCTCGCCGCCACCCCGGCTGATGGCCTGGGAGAGTTCCCGGGGCGGATGCTCCCCCAGGAGATGATACAGGCGCGCCAGGTGCAGCCGGTAGAGGCGGTCGAAAAGCCCCACGGTACCGCCGGGGTTGTAGTCCCCGAACCACCAGCACCAGTCGGAGCCCTCGCACACCGCCAGCTGGCGGAGCACCGCCGACTCCTCCTCCCGGGAGAGGCGCCCGCTGCGGCGCACCTCGTCCACCCGCTGCTTGGCCCGGATGAGCAGGTCCCAGCCCCGGTTCTTGTCCGCGTCCCCCACCCAGGTCTCCAGGTTGCCGTAGACCCAGCTTCCGGCCACCACATGGGGCAGGGACTGGCGCGGCGGCCCATCGAGACATCCGCTGAAGGTGGTCAGCTGGATCTCGGGGTGCTCCGCCAGGCGGCGGTAGAGGGCGCTGAGGAAGTAATAGCCGTTGGCGGGGTAATGCTCCCAGGCGTTCTCCCCGTCCAGGATGACACTCACCACCGCGCTGCGGTCCTCGCCGGCGTGGTCCTGTTCCCAGGCGCGGCCGATCTCCTCCAGATGATGGATGAAGTTGGCCACGGCGTCGTCCCCGTGCCAGTCGGCGTAGCGGAAGCCGATGGCATCGGAGAGGCCGTCGTCCCGGAAGAACAGGGTCAGGTCGCTGTCATCGAAGCGGTAGGGTTGATACAGCCAGCGGCGGCTGCCGCTCAGGTCCTCCTCCCCCTGGCGCTGCAGGGAATGGGTGAGCACCCCCTCGCCGCTGGCGGCCCAGCGCAGGCCTTCTTTCGCCAGCAGGTGCAGGGCGGCATCGCTCACCGCCCCCTCCGAGGGCCAGCAGCCCCGGGGACGCTGGCCAAAGATGCGTTCGAAGACCTCCATCCCCCGCTGCAGGTGCCAGCGCGCCCTGGCCTCGCCCCCGGGATAGTCACCGGCCTCGGGGAGCGCGGCCTCGGCCATGGCCTCGCGGGCACTGTCCATGTCCAGCAGCAGGGGCAGGATGGGATGGGCGTAGGGGCTGAAGGCCAGCTCCACCCGGCCCGCCTCGGCGAGGCGGCGGTAGCGGCCCAAGAGCCCCTCCAGCAGGCCCTGGATCACCTCCAGCAACAGACGCCGCTGGGCCGGGGTGAAATCGCGCCCCTGCTCCAGCAGGGAGCGGATGCGGGGATCACTGCGATGCACCGTCTCCCCCAGCCACACCAGGTGATACCAGGTCACCAGATCGAAGAAGAAATTGTCCCCCTGGTAGTCCACGTATTCCGGATGTTCCCGCAGCCAGGTCACCATCTCCGCCAGGACCCGGTAGGGGGCATGGGGGTCGATGAAGCGCCGGCGGTTCGCCCGCACACAGGCCTGGGCCAGTTCCAGCCTCTGGTCGGGGTCCCGGGGCGGGTGCTCTGCCGCCAGCAGGTCCAGGAGGGGATCCCGCGGACGGGTGCCCTCCTGCAGGAAGGCCTTCAGCTGCCCGGCATAGTCCTCGATCTGCTCCAGCAGGATGGGGGCGAAGTTCACCACCGCCCGGGCCCGGGGCTCCGCCTCCAGATGGGCGGCCATGTCCACGTAATCCTTGATGGCGTGGAGATAGGTCCAGGGGAGCGCATAGTGCCCGGTGCGGCTATCGCGGTACTCGGGCTGGTGCATGTGCCAGCACAGCACCAGCTTCACGGCGGGACGTTCGGCGGCGGGATCAGCGCACATGGCGGCTCGGACTGCCCAGCATCTCGGGGGTCACCACGGTCACGCCCCCCTCGGAGACATAGAACCGCTTCGCATCCTCCCGGGGGTCCTGGCCGATGGTGGTGCCCTCGGGGATACGGCATCCCTGATCGATCACCGCCCGGTGGATGCTGCAATGACGACCGATGTCCACGTCCGGCAGCACCACCGAATCGGTGAGACGGGCGTAGGAGTTGACGGTGACGTTGGAGAACAGCAGGGAGTGGCGCACCGTGGAACCCGAGATGATGCAGCCCCCGGAGACCATGGAATCCACCGCCATGCCGCGGCGGTCATCATCGTCGAAGACGAACTTCGCCGGCGGCAGCTGCTCCTGATAGGTCCAGATGGGCCATTTATCGTCGTAGAGGTTAAGCTCTGGGGTCACGCCGATAAGCTCCAGGTTGGCGCTCCAGTAGGAATCGATGGTGCCCACGTCCCGCCAGTAGGCCTGGGTGCCCTTCTGCACGTCGCGGAAGGGATAGGCCATCACCCGGCAGCGCTCGATCACCTGCGGGATCACGTCCTTGCCAAAATCGTGACTGGAACCGGGAGTGTCCGCATCCTGCACCAGCTGATCATAGAGAAAGTCCCGGCTGAAGACGTAGATCCCCATGGAGGCCAGGGCCCGGTCCGGTTTGTTCGGCATGGGCCGGGGCTGGTCCGGCTTCTCGTCGAAGCGCTGCACCCGCCCTTCCCCGTCCACGGCCATCACGCCGAAGGAGCGGGCCGTCTCCAGATCCACCTCCAGGCAGCCCACGGTCATATCGGCCCCGGACTCCACGTGATGGGCGATCATGTCCCCGTAGTCCATCTTATAGATATGATCGCCGGCCAGCACCAGGATGTATTCCGGATCGTGGTCGCGGATGATGTCCAGGTTCTGGTAGACGGCATCCGCCGTACCCTCGTACCAGGAGGTCTCGATGCGCTGCTGCGCCGGCCACAGTTCGATGAACTCGCCGAACTCCCCCCGCAGGAAACTCCAGCCCCGCTGGATATGCTGGATCAGGGAGTGGGATTTATACTGCGTCAGCACCCCCACCTGACGGATGCCGGAATTGATGCAGTTGGACAGGGGAAAGTCGATGATGCGGAACTTTCCGCCAAAGGGCACCGCCGGCTTGGCGCGCCACAGGGTGAGCTGTTTGAGGCGGGAACCCCGGCCCCCGGCCAGGATCAACGCCAGGGTATCGCGGGTGAGACGACTGACAAAGCGCTGGGATTTTGGTTTCATGCGGACCTGCCCTGACCCGGGTGCATGGGTGCATGGTGATGGGCGCGTGGGATCGTTCCCTGAACCGGGGTCAAGCAAACGACCCCGGGACCCTGCCCCGCATCATGCGACGGTTTGGTTTCGATTCTATGACATTTTTCCATGCCCCTGGCATGGACGATCGCCGGAAAGGCCCCTGGCGGCCGCACCGGTCCCCCATTGAAACGGGAACGGGCGATCCGGTTCAAGCGCCCGTATCCTGCAGCCCCTGAAACGACCCAAGGAATCCCCATGCCGGCAAGCATCGAAGAACACCTCGCACGGATCCTCGAGGCCCGTCACCACGACCCCTTCCAGGTCCTGGGGCGACGGGAGGAGGCAGGGGAGGCGGTGCTGCGCGTCCACCTGCCCCATGCCCGGGAGGCCCGGGTGGCCGACCTGGACGAACCCATGACCCCCCTGGGCCCGCACGGGCTGTATGAATGGCGCGGCACCCCCGAACGCCTGCCGCGCCGTCCCCGCATCCGCTGGCGGGATCGCGACGGCGCCCAACGGGAGCAGCATGATCCCTACAGCTTCGACGAACCCCAGCTGCCGGATTTCGACATCCACCTGTTCAACGAGGGCCGCCACTGGCATGCCTACCGCTTCCTCGGCGCCCACCCCCATAGCGTGGACGGGGTCCCCGGGGTGCGCTTCGCCGTCTGGGCCCCGGCGGCGGAACGGGTCTCCGTGGTGGGGGACTTCAACCGCTGGGACGGGCGCTGTCACCCCATGCGGGTGCGGGGCGGCAGCGGCGTCTGGGAACTCTTCCTCCCGGATCTGGCCCCCGGCAGCCTCTACAAATACGAGATCCGCAACCGGGACACCGGGGCCATCCTGCTCAAGACCGACCCCTACGGCCAGCAGTTCGAATTACGCCCCCAGACCGCCGGGGTGGTGCCCCAACCCGTCGACTTTGCCTGGGCCGACCAGGACTGGCTGCACCGGCGGGCCACGGAGGACTGGCTGCACCGCCCCATGTCCGTCTATGAGGTCCACCTGGGCTCCTGGCAGCAGGATGAGGATGGCCATTTCCTGAACTACCGCGAACTGGCCCGGCGCCTGGTGGCCTACGTGCGGGAGACGGGATTCACCCACGTGGAACTGCTGCCGGTCACCGAGCATCCCTATGACGGCTCCTGGGGCTACCAGACCACCGGCTACTACGCCCCCACCAGCCGCTTCGGCTCGCCCGATGACTTCCGCTTCTTCGTCAACCACTGCCATGAAAATGGCATCGGCGTGCTCCTGGACTGGGCCCCGGGGCACTTCCCCCGGGATGCCCATGCCCTCGCCCGCTTCGACGGCAGCGCCCTCTACGAGCACGAGGACCCGCGCCTGGGGGAACACCGGGACTGGGGTACCCTGATCTTCAATTACGGCCGCAATGAGGTGAAGAACTTCCTCATCTCCAGCGCCATGTACTGGGTGGAGGAGTTCCATATCGACGGCCTGCGGGTGGACGCCGTGGCCTCCATGCTCTATCTGGACTACTCCCGGGAGGAGGGCGACTGGCTGCCCAACAAGTTCGGCGGCAACGAAAACCTGGATGCCATCCAGTTCCTGCGGGATCTGAACAGCTCCGTGCAGGGCCGCCACCCCGGGGCCCTGATCATCGCCGAGGAATCCACCTCCTGGCCCCAGGTGACCCGCCCCACCTGGCTGGGGGGGCTGGGATTCGCCCTGAAGTGGAACATGGGCTGGATGAACGACACCCTGGAGTACTTCAGGAAGGACCCGGTGCACCGCCACTTCCACCACGACCAGCTCACCTTCGGCCTGCTCTACGCCTTCACCGAGAACTTCGTCCTGCCCTTCTCCCACGACGAGGTGGTGCACGGCAAGCGCTCCCTGCTGTACCGCATGCCCGGCGATGAATGGCAGCGCTTTGCCAACCTGCGCCTGCTGTACACCTACATGTGGACCTACCCCGGCAAGAAGCTGCTCTTCATGGGCTGCGAATACGGCCAGGGCAACGAATGGGACGCCGCCCGGGGGCTGGAATGGCACCTGTTGCAATACCCCTTCCATGCCGGCGTGCGCCAGCTGGTGGGGGATCTCAACGCCCTCTACACCCGGGAACCCGCCCTGCACCACTTCGACTTCGAATGGCAGGGCTTTGAATGGATCGACTGCCACGATGCCGGGCAGTCGGTGCTCAGCTACCTGCGCAGGGGACCGGACCCGGCGGATGTCATGGTCTGCATCCTGAACTTCACCCCCGTGCCCCGGGAGGGCTATCGCATCGGCGTGCCCGCACCCGGGCGCTACCGGGAGGTGCTCAACTCCGACTCCCAGTATTATGGCGGCAGCAATCTGGGCAACCTGGAGGCCGAGGCCGAGGACATCCCCTGGATGGGGCACCCCTACTCCCTGGTCCTCACCCTCCCCCCCCTGGCGGGCATCGTCCTGCGCCCCCTGGAAGGCTCTGGCCAAGGAGGGAAGGACTGATCTATAATGCAGCGCATCGGGGCGGTAGCTCAGTTGGGAGAGCGCAGCAATCGCACTGCTGAGGTCGTGGGTTCGACTCCCATCCGCTCCACCAGAACGACATCGGTGACCCGATCCAAAAGGCCCCGTGCAGTGCGCGGGGCCTTTTGCGTGGGGCCCAGGAAGCGGTCCGCATCCCACAACCGATCCGGCTTCCCGACCGCGACCCCGCCACCGCTCATGACGCCCTCAGGGTGCAAGGGATAGAATGCGCCCACCCGACCGAACCCCTGGACCCTGATCGACCATGCTCATCCCCTCCCTCGCCGTCCTCCTGGGCCTGATCCTGCTGGTATGGAGCGCCGACCGCTTCGTCGACGGGGCCTCGGCCACGGCACGGCACCTGGGGATGCCGCCCCTGCTCATCGGCATGGTGGTGGTGGGCTTTGGTACCTCGGCCCCGGAGATCGTGGTCTCGGTCCTGGCCTCCCTGCAGGGCAACCCCGGGCTCGCCCTGGGCAACGCCTACGGCTCCAACATCACCAACATCGCCCTGATCCTGGGGGTGACGGCCCTCATCGGGCCCATCGCCGTGCACTCCCAGGTACTGCGCAAGGAACTCCCCCTGCTCATGGCAGTGACCGCGGTGTCGGCCTGGCAGGTCTGGGACGGCCAGATCACCCGCTGGGAGGCGGTGATCCTGCTGCTGCTGTTTACGGTCATCATGGCCTGGAGCATCCGCCAGGGCCTGCGCAAGGGGCCCGATCCCTGGGCGGACGAACTCACCAAGGAACTGAAGAGCCACCCCATGCCCCTGGGCCGCGCCCTGACCTGGCTGGGGGTGGGTCTGGTCCTGCTCATCGTCAGTTCGCGCATCCTGGTCTGGGGGGCGGTGGACATCGCCCAGGGGCTGGGGGTGAGCGACCTGATCATCGGCCTCACGGTGGTGGCCATCGGCACCTCCCTGCCGGAACTGGCCTCCTCCGTGGCCGCCGCCCGCAAGGGGGAGCACGACATGGCCCTGGGCAACATCCTGGGATCCAACCTGTTCAACACGCTGGCCGTGGTGGGGCTGGCGGGGGTCATCGCCCCCATCGCCCCGGGGCCCGAGGTCTTCTCCCGCGACATGCTGGTGATGGCCGGGCTGACCCTCTCCCTGTTCCTCTTTGCCTACGGTTTCCGCGGCCCCGGCCGCATCAACCGCATCGAGGGGGGGCTGCTGGTGACGGTGTATGTGATCTACACCGGCTATCTGGTCTCCATCGCCCTGGGTTGAGCCCCCCAGCCGCTATCCCGGGGCGCCCGGATCGGGGATCATGGGATCTGCGCACCCATGTTGCGCGAGAAGCCCCCGGCCTGAGCCGTGGGGAGGGTGTCCATCCCCTGAGGTCCCCCATGCCCCGTCTATCCCGCCCTGCCCTGGCTATCCTCCTTACCCTGCTGACCGCTTGTGCCCCCGTGGAAAACCGCCAGGTCACGGGTTCGCTCACCTATCGGCCACGGATCGCCCTGCCCCCCGATGCCGAGGTGGGGGTGACCGCACAGGGGGCACTGGAAACCCGTCTGGGGCAATACCGCAAGGCGACGGGAGGCGCCCAGGTGCCCCTGCCGTTCACTCTATCCATCCCGCCGGGTGTGTCGGGGACGCTGCAGGGGGTCATCCGTGTGGATGGGCGCCCCCGCTGGCTAACCGGGGACCTCGGCTTTGAGGCGGGGAGTGCCCCGGTGAACCTGGGCACGGTGATGCTGCAACCGGCCACACCGCTGGACTTCGCCACGCGCTTTTCCTGTGGTGATACCACCGTCGATTTCGGAGTTTTGGACGACCTAGCCACCCTGCGCGTCGAGGACCGTGAACTGCCCATGCGACAGACCCGGGCCGCCTCGGGGGCACGCTACGTGGCCGAAGGGGGCGAGGACACCGTGTTCTGGTCCAGGGGGGATGCCGCCATGCTCAGGCTCCAGGGACGGGATCTGCCGGAGTGCACCCGCATGGATTGGCCCCCTCCCTACCGTGCCTCGGGCAACGAACCCGGCTGGCACGTGGACGTGGGCACGCAGCGGGTGCAGGTGGTGACCGACTACGGTGCACGCACCCGCAGCGCCCCGCGCCCCCCGATCCAGATCCGCGCCGGAGGGTATCGCCTGGACCTGCCCGGGATCCCGGCGATCCTGACCCTGGAGGAGGCCCTGTGCCGCGACAGCGCCACGGGCATGCCCCATCCCCATCGCGCCGTGCTGGAACTTCCCGGGCAACGGCTGCAGGGCTGCGGCGGCGACCCCATGGCCCTGCTCACCGGCGGCACCTGGCGCATCGAGGACGTGGCCGGCGGCGGCAGCATCGACCGCAGCCGGATCCACATCACCTTCGATCCCCGGGGCCGGGTCACCGGCAGCACGGGCTGCAACCGTTTCTTCGGTCCCTATACCCTGACCGGAGAGGGGCTGACCATCGGCCCCCTGGCGACCACCATGATGGCCTGCCCACAGGCCCTCATGGACCAGGAACGCCGCGTCCTGCAGGCACTGGAGGGGGTACGCCGCTTCGACCGGGACGCCACCGGGGCCCTGCGCCTCATGGGGGGATCCGGGGACACCCCCCTGCTGACGGCCCGGCGGCCGTAAGGAGGATATGGGGGCGCGGATCCCCCCGCCACAGAAGGGGGCCCTACGGCATGGCCTCCTCGTCAGAGCTGCGCAGGGATGGACAGGACTCGGAGGAGGCCGGACAGACGGCCGAGGGATGCCCGCCCCGGATGGCCTCCAGCACCCGCTCCTCGAAGCGGGCCACCAGCCCCGGCGGACGCCGCCCCTGCTTGCCGGAGGCGGGATTGCGCAGTTCCGCCAGGGGACGCCCCGGGGTTTGTCCCATCACCAGCACCCGGTCACAGAGATGGGCCACCTCGCGCACGTCGTGACTGACGAAGATCACCCCCAGATCCAGGGCGCGCACCCGGGTACGCACCAGCTCCAGCAGATCGGTCCGGGTGAAATAATCCAGGCTGGAGAAGGGCTCATCCATGAGCAGCAGATCCGGTTCCATGGCCAGGGCCCGGGCGATGCCCACGCGCTGGCGCATGCCGCCGGAGAGCCGCGCAGGATACTGCGCCTCCGCCCCCTCCAGGCCCACGGCATGCAGCGCCTCCAGGGCCCGCACCCGGTCGCGACGCTGCAGCACCAGCTCCACATTACGCAGCGCCGTCAGCCAGGGCAGCAGATTGGCCTCCTGGAACACCATCCCCAGGCGCCGGTACTCGCGGCGGATACCCCCCTCGTCCGGCTGCTCGCGCCCGGCCACCAGACGCAGCAGGGTGGACTTGCCACAGCCGCTGGCACCGCAGATCCCCACCACCTCGCCACGGCGCACCACAAGGTCCACCCCCTTCACCCCCTGACCACCGGGGAAAATGCGGGTCACCCCCTCCAGGGTGAGCAGGCTCGGGGCATCGGACACCCCGTCCTCGAAGGGACAGCGGAATTCGGTCTGCAGGTCACTCATGTCGCAAGCGCCTCTCGATGCGGTGGCGCACCGGGTCGATGAGCAGGTATTCCAGGGCCAGCCCCAGCAGCACGATCCACAGGATGGTGGCGTAGACGTCGTCGATGGCCCCGTAGAGATAGCCGCCCCAGAGGGACTGCCCCAGACCGGCATCACTGGAGAAGGCCTCGGCCATGATGACACTGCGCCAGGCCACCGACAGGGCACTGGAGGCGGCCCCCGCCAGGGTCAAGGCGAGATGGGGCAGGAAGATGTACCACAGCCGCGTCCAGCGGGAGAGGCGGTAGACATGGGCCATGTCCAGCAGCCCCTGGTCCACCTGGGAGATGCCATGGGCGGTGGCCATGTAGACCAGCGGCAGGGCCATGCTCACCCCCACCAGCACGGGGGGGCCGGCCCCGATCCCCAGCCAGAGCACCGCCAGCACCAGCCAGGCGATGTGGGGTGCGGCCTCCACCACCACCACCACCGGATGCAGGGCCCGGCCCAGGGCGGGCCAGCGCCCCACCCCAAGCCCCAGGGTCACCCCGCCCAGCAGGGAGAGGAAGAAGGCCAGCAGCACGTTACGCAGGGTAACGGCCGTATCGGCCCAGAGGGCGCCCTCCCCCAGAAGGGATGCGAGCCGTCCGGCCACGACCCAGGGGGCGGGGAGGATGGCGGCGGGCAGCTGCAGGGCGGCCAGGCTCCAGAGGAGCACCAGCCCCGCCAGGCCCGCCGCCGGGGGCGCCAGGCGCCTCCACGAAGCAGAAAGACTCATCGGCTGAACAGGGCTTCCGGCGCCCGGATACCGAAGACCGAATCCAGATAGCCCTCCATGGACGCACGCTGCTCACGGGGGGAACGCAGATCCCACTGCACCCGCTCCTGAGCCAGCATATCCCGCAGGGCTGCCGCCTCCACGGGCATGTTGAAGAAATCCCGGAAGCCCCGGGCGGCGACACGGGCCGCCTCGGCGTGATGCGCCGGATCACCCAGCCAGGCGGTGACCTGCTCCAGGGCCCGGGTCAGGGCCTGCCGCGCCTCGGGAGACACCTCGTCATGCACCTGCCACAGGGCCCCCAGGGGGATCTCCCCGCCCAGGGCCCCGGCCGGGTCCATACCGACGCGCCAGCGCTGTCCCCAGTCCTGTTCCTCCTGCAGATGCAGGATCAGGCTCACCAGGGGCTCCGGTGCGGCCACCGCCGCCGGGGCCCGACCGGGGGCGCGCATCTGTGCCATCAGGGCCATGCCGCCGCCGCTGCTGCCGAAACGGGCCTCGATCCCCTGCCGTACCAGGGCCTGTTCGGTGACGATATGGGGCGGCGTGGACAGCCCCGGGGCCACCAGCACGCGCTGCCCGTCCAGCCCCGCCAGGTCATGCGTCTGCCCGGGCACCAGCAGATAGATGCCCTGCCACACCCAGGGCCCCACCAGCTGCAGCCCCTCCAGACCGCCCTGCAGGAAGCGCACGCCCCCCACGAGGTTGAAGAAGGCGAAATCCATGCGGCGCCCCACCATCATGGCCCGCATGGCCGAGGGGTCCCCCGCCGGATTGGCCACCAGTTCCAGTTCATGGTCCGGCAGGAAGCGGTCCTGGTACTCCGCCAGGACAAACACCGGCAGGGCGTTGGGGTCGGGGGGCATGGCCACGCGGATGGGATCCGCCGCCAGGGCCGGGGTGAGCCCGCCCAGCAGCACCATCAACAGCGCCATTTGCATCCATCGCACAGGACGCATCATCAGTACTCCCTGAATTGCTGATATTCGGATGCAAATGATAACGCTTTTCAGGATGACGTCAATGCACCCGAACGGGCCCCGCCCAGGGTATGCCCTGATTCAGCCGCCGTGTCCGGACGGCTCCTGCGCCGCCTGTGCATGACGGAGCCGGTAGAACAGCCCACGGGCCAGGCGCACCGGCTCCACGCGGCCGTCCGCCTCCAGGGCGCCCAGATACTTGTTCACCTCGTTGGCATGCAGCCCCAGAATCCCCTCCAGATCCTCCACGGTACAGGGGCGGCGGGCGATGGTATCCAGGATGGCCGACTCGGTATCGCGGCGGTAGGCCGGGCCCTGACGGCGGGCCACGGCGGCGATGATCTCCACCTGGTCCAGGCCCCAGTCCTGCCGGATCCGCTCCAGGGTCTCGGGGGACACCGCCTGCAGGTCGGCAAGGACTCCGGGCCGATCCAGGGTGTTGAGCTGGATGCGGTCCGGGGCGATGCGCACCAGGGCCTCACGCAGCCGCCGCAGGTCCTCAGGGTTGTCGTTGTAGCCCGCCAGGAGCATCACCTCCACCCAGATGCGCCCGGAGAATTCCCGGCGGAAGTCCACCAGCCCCTGGATGCAGTCGTCCAGGCGCACCGCGCGCACGGGGCGATCCATGCGCCGGAAGGTGGCCTCGGTGGCGGCGTCCAGGGAAGGAAGCACCAGGTCCGCCGGCAGCAGTTCCCCGCGGACCTTTGGATCGGACAGCAGACTGCCATTGGTGAGCACCGCCACGGGGATGTCCCGGGACTGGGACTTGATGAACCGGATCACCTCACCGATGCGGCTATTGAGGGTGGGCTCGCCGGAACCGGAGAGGGTGATGTAATCCGGTGCGGGGTTTTCCTCCAGGAAACGCCCCAGTTCCGCCAGCACCTCGTCCACGGGCACGTATTCATCCCGCCGTGCCGTGGGGGTGGTGGTCTTGCCGCACTCGCAATAGACGCAGTTGTAGCTGCAGACCTTGGGCGGCACCAGGTCCACCCCCAGGGACATGCCCAGGCGGCGCGAAGGTACAGGGCCGAACAGGTGTTTGTACATGCAAACCTCGCGTGACTGGAGGTGGAGCAACGCCGCCCTCACTCAAAGCGCTGCAGTTTCCCCGACTTCCAGGCCTCATAGGCCCGTTCCACCGTCATGCCACCGGCGCCGATGAAGGTCTGCACACCGGATCGCTGCAGTACGGAGGCGGCATTGCCACCGGGTCCGTTGCCGGTCACCAGGACCTGCGCCCCCATCTCGAACAGCCTGCGCGCGGTCTGCACCGCCGCGCCGTGGGCCACGCCCTCCACCTGCCGGTTGTCGCAGTGTTCATATTGCCCGCTCTCCTCATCATACACGAGCAGAAAGGCGGTGCGCCCGAAGCGCGGGTCCATGAGGGCATCCGGCGTGGTGCCCTGACTGGTGAATGCGATCTTCATGGGTGATCTCCTGTGCGTTCTGTCTCCAGCAGGGTGCGCAGCCTGGTCCAGCTCTCCTCCAGGGCCCGGGCCAGGGGGCTGCCCTGCTTCTCCACCACGGTGCAGCCCTCCACCATGGCCTCGGTGAAGGCCTCGTCGTAGGGCAGGTCCGCCAGATGGCGGATGCCCGCCTCCTGCAGAAAGGCGTGCACGTGGCGGGTCATCTCCGGGTTCAGATCGGCCTTGTTGACGATGCAGGCGGTGGTCATGTCGAAACGGCGCACCAGGTCGTGCACACGCCGCAGATCATGGAAGCCCGAGACCGTGGGCTCGGTGACGAACACCACGGCGTCCGCCCCGGAGAGGGAGGACATGACCGGACAGCCGATGCCCGGGGCGCCATCCACCAGGATCCATTCCCGACCCTGCTCGCGGGCCGCCTCCCGGGCCTCCTGCTTCACCTTGGCCACCAGCTTGCCGGAATTCTCCGCGCCGATGTCCAGACGGGCGTGGACCATGGTGCCGCCGGTGCGCAGACGGGAGCGGTACCACTGCCCCACCCTGCGTTCCTGGAGCAGGATCGCCCGCTGCGGGCAGACCCGGGCGCAATAGCCGCAGCCCTCGCAGTCCAACTCCCGTATATGGTGATGCCCGTCCACCATATGCACGGCATCGAACCGACAGACCTCGGCACAGATCCCGCATTCGTCGCAGCGCGCGGGATCGATGCGCGCCAGCAGGCCGCTGTGGAAGTCCTCGGCGTGGGCGAAATCCGGCGCCAGCAGCAGATGCAGGTCGGCGGCATCCACATCGCAGTCGGCGGTGATCACCTCCTCGCCCCCCAGCAGGGAGAAGCTGGCCGAGATGGAGGTCTTGCCCGTGCCCCCCTTGCCGGAGATCACGACGATCTCTTTCATGCCGCCCCCTCCTGCTCGATGCGTTGGATGAACTCCGCCACCATTTCCAGCTGGGCGGCCACTTCCGGGACATGGGGATGGATCCGTTCCCCCCGGGCGTAGCACCGGGCCGCCTCGCGGCTGTGGGGCAGGCGCGCCGCCACGGGGATCCCCTCCTGACGGCAATAGGCCTCCACATCGGCATTGCCCAGTCCATGGCGGTTGATCACCACGGCACAGGGCCGCCCCAGGCCACGCACGGTCTCCACCGCCAGCTTCAGATCATGCAGACCAAAGGGGGTGGGCTCGGTCACCAGCAGGACGAAATCGGCGTCCTTCACCGCCTCGATCATGGGGCAGGCGGTCCCCGGCGGGGCATCGCACAGGATCAGGGTATCCCTGGAAAAACGCTCTCCCAGGTAGTCCAGGGTGCGGGCGATGAGGGGTACCGCCTGCTCCTGCCCGATATCCAGACACCCCTGGACCAGATCCAGCGCGCCGGTACGGCGATGGGACAGATCCCCGATCTTCATGGGGGTCATGGGCAGGGCCTCCACCGGACAGAGCTCGGAACAGGCGTAACAGCTGTGGCACAGCTCCCGGAACACCATCACCTCACTGCCGGTCTCGATGAGGGCGTTGAACTGGCACACCTCCTGACAGACCCCGCAGAAGGTGCACTGATCCGCCTCCCAGGACGGGACCATGCGGTGCACCGCCTCCTGATGCACCGTTCCGGCCTGGATGAAGAGACCGGAATTGGGCTCCTCCACATCCAGGTCCGCCAACACCACGGGGCGGTGCTGCGCCAGAAGGTCTGCCAGGTTCACCGAGACGGTGGTCTTGCCGGTCCCGCCCTTGCCGCTGGCGATGGCCACCCTCATGACCGGCCCTGGCGCTTCTCGTTCAACAGTTCCTCGCGGATCATGGTGTGACCGCACTGGGGGCATTTCACCTGGGTGCAGGACATCCCCTGCTCATGGGGGATCCGGGTGCCACACTTGGCACAGATGCACTGACCGCCGGGACCAAAGGCCCCACCCACGTTGCGGCCGAGCCGCTGACCACCGGGACCCGCCCCCAGGCCCCGCCCGCGACCGTAGCCCGTACCGGCCGGACCGGTTCCATCTCCTCTTGGCATGGCGTTCACCTCCTCGACTGGACGCTGCCGCCGGGACCTCTCCCGGCACTGGAGAAGGAGGTTAGTGCACATATGATCATATCGTCAAGCGCACAGCCCCCGGGATGCCACCCCGGCAAGGGAGGCGGCATCCGGAGGCCATGGATCTCAGACGGGGCTGTCCTCGTCCCGGGCGGCCCAGGCCCGCTTCAGCCGGGCCAGGTCGCCGCGAAAGGCCTGGGCGCGGTAGCCGTCGGCCTGCAGGCGCTCGGCCAGCACCGCCGCCTGGGTTCCCCGGCTGCAATAGAGGAGATAGGGATCTTCCCTGGGTAACCGCGCGAAGCCCTCCGCCAGTTCATCGGCGGGATGGCTCTCGGCACCGGGCAGGTGCCATTCCCGGTACTGGCTGCGGGGGCGGCAGTCGAGGATGCGGGCGTGCGCAGGCAGGGTATCGGTGAAGATCCCCGGATCCACCAGTTCCTCGTCGGACAGGGCCAGGAGATCCCGTTCCCGGGCCGTCTCCACCGCGCGGCGGAGCAATGCCCCGTCCAGGCGGGCCTCGTGGTGATCGATGCGGTCCCGGCGGGTGCTCACCACCGGCCGGGCGGTGGTGAGGGCGCAGAACTCGGGGACGCCCTCGGACAGGGCGAAGGTGCCGATCTCCCGGGCCCGGTCCATGATCTCCTGCTTGTCGAAGCCGATGAGGGGGCGCAGCACCGGCAGGTCCGAGGCCGCATCGATGCTGTTGAGGTTGGACAGGGTCTGGGAGGACACCTGGCTCAGGGCCTCCCCGGTCACCAGGGCCTGGGCCTGGATGCGGTGGGCGATGCCACAGGCGGCGCGGTACATGAGCCGCTTGATGAGCACCTGCCACAACTCCTCGGGCAACGTGGCCTTGAGATCCGCCACCGGCTCCCGGAAATCCACCACGAACAGACGCGGACGCGTGCCCGCGGCCCAGCGTTCCGACAGCAGCCGCGCCACCTGCACCACCAGGTGCTCATGGGCGGCCCCGCCCACGTTGCAGAAGACGAAATCCACCGCCGTCCCCCGGCGCATGGCATACCAGGCCGCCACCGCCGAATCGAACCCGCCGGAGATCAGGGCCAGGGCCCGCCCCTGCACCCCCACCGGCAGGCCGCCGGCACCGGGGATGCGGCGGGCATGCAGATAGGCCCCATCCGGCTGCAGCTCCACCCCCACCACCACCTCCGGGTGATCCAGGTTCACCTGACCGGGACCGTCCAGCACCGCGCCGACCCGGCGCTCGATCTCCTGCGTGGAAAAGCGCTGCTCCCCCTGACGCACGCAGCGCACCGCATAGGTACGGCCCCGCACCACCCCGGTGAAGCGCTCCCGGGCCACACGGCAGATCGCCTCCACCTCCCCCGGCACCACCGCCTCCACCGGGGAGAAGGAGCTGATGCCAAAGACCCGGGGAAGCACCTCGGCGGCCATCTCCGGCTCCGGGGTACGCAGCAGCAGACGCCCCTGGTTCACCCGCAGGCTATGGGGGATATCCGCCAGGGCGGCGCGCAGGTTGCGCCGCAGGGCGTTGCGGAACTTGCGCCGCGTGCGCCAGGACTTGAGATGCATCTCCGGTGCCTGACGGATGATGATGGGGAGCGTGCTTTCGGTCATATCGTTCGGGATGGCAGCCGCCCCGGGATCAGCCCCGGGACAGGAGGGACGGGGGACACGGATCCAGGTAGGATTGCCGCCGCACCCAGGCCAGATCCAGCTCGTCGGCCAGGGCGCGCAGGCACGCCAGCACCCGCTGTCTCGGGCACCGGCCGTGCCGGTAATCCTCTATGGTCTCGCGCACCCGCGCCCGGCGCAAGGGATCCAGTCGTCCCCGCAGATGACCGCTCAGGTGCTGCAGGGCGTCCACGTGCCGTCCCCGGGTGGTGGGGCCCGCCAGGGCCGCCATGAAGCGGCGGGTGTACTCCCCGGCCAGGGCCTCCCGTGGCCAGCGACCCGCCTCGGCCACCAAGCGCCCGAGGCGGGTATAGGCCGGTCGGCCGTGCACCAGCAGGAGCATCTTCTCGCGGGCGTGGAAGGCGGCCAGGTCCCCCGGGATCCAGGCCCCTGAGAACAGCGCCCGCAGCCGGGCCCGGGCGAAGAGACGGATGCAAAAGGCCTCCCGCGCCGCCGGGTCCTCCAGGGCGTCCGCCTCCGCCCTCACCGCCTCGGGCCAATCGGTCTTTAGGGCTTCAGCGAACCTCCCCGGGATCGCTTCCCTGCCCCCCATCACCTCCACGGCCAGGCCACAGCTGGGGGAACGGGCCTTGAGCAGGCAGCCGTCCAGGGGGCCTTGCCGCAACCGTTCCAGGCTGCAGGCCACGCCCCGTTCCAGGGCGTCGGTGAAGTCCCGGCCCGAGTCATTGCCCCGCACCCGCAGGCCATCCTTGGGCGCCCATGCCAGGTGCACCGGTTCCCGCGGCACCCCCAGCCCTGCCGAGGTCTCGGGGCAGACCGCCACCAGCGCCACATGCGCCGCCAGATGGGAGACGATCCAGTCCTGCCGCCGGTGATCCCCGTCGTAACGCACGGTCTCCCCCAGGAGACAGTGGGAGACCCCCACCCTGGGAAGCGGCCGATTCATGTATCGGTCTCCAGGACATAGCCCTGGCCGCGGCGGGTGCGGATCCATCCCGGTCCCAGTTTCTCCCGCAGCCGGGCGATGTACACCTCCACCACATTGCTGTCCCGCTCGCTCTCGTATTCGTAGAGGTGTTCCGCCAGGCGGGTCTTGGAGAGCACCTGTCCCGGGTGACGCAATAGATAACGCAGCAGCCGGAACTCCGTGCCTGTAAGGGGCAGACTGCCGTCCCCCTCCGCCGCCACCAGGATCTGTCGGTCTTCATCCAGGTACCAGGGCCCCAGCCGCAGCACCGTCTCCCGGGCGGGGGCGGCGCGGCGCAGCAGGGCATGCACCCGGGCCAGGAGTTCCTCCACATGGAAGGGCTTGCCCAGGTAGTCATCAGCCCCGCGGCGCAGTCCTTCCACGCGCTCGCGCCAGCCGCTGCGGGCGGTGAGGATGAGCACGGGCACGGTGATCCCCGCGGCCCGCCATTGTTGCAGGATCTCCAGACCCGGGCGGTCCGGCAGCCCCAGATCCAGGACGATCAGGTCGAAGGCCTCCTCCGCACCCAGGTGATGACCATCCACCCCGTTGTCCACCCGGTCCACCGCCAGACCCTCCCGTGCCAGACGCGCCCGCAGGCGCGGGCCCAGTTCCGGGTCATCCTCGATGATCAATACGCGCACCCAGACCCTCCTTCAGCCCTTCAGGGATTCTTCGTCATGGCCGGGCAGCGGCAGGGTGAACTCCACCCGCAACCCTCCCAGGTCCACGGACTCGTGGTAGCGGATGTCCCCGCGATACTGATCGACGATGTCCTGCACGATGCCCAGCCCCAGTCCATGGCCGCCCCCCTCGTCCAGCACCGCCCCGGTCTGCCCGAGCCGGGCGCGGCGTCCGGCAGGGACACCGGGGCCGTCGTCCTCGATGATCCCCTCCAGGGTGTGCCGCGGCGAGAGCCACAGCCTCACCCGCACCCGGGAGGCCGCCCAGCGCCAGGCGTTGTCCAGGAGATTGCCGAAGAGCTCCAGCATGTCCTCGCCGTCCAGGGGCAATACCCCTTCGGGGGCCTCCAGATCCAGGGTCACGCCGCCGCCATGGATCCGTTCCAGAACCTCGGTCAGGGACCGCAGTTCCCCGCGCACCTGGAAGCCGGCCCCGGGATGGTCCTTGCCCGCCAGCCGGGCGCGGCGCATCTCCCGCTCCACGGTACCCGTCATGGCATTCATCTGGGTGCGCAGGGCCCGGCCCATGGCCGCATCCCCCCGTGCCTCCAGGTCATCCGCCAGCTGCCCCAGGACCGCCAGGGGGGTCTTCAGGGCATGGCTCACATTCCCCAGGGCGCGGCGGCTGCGGTTCAGGCGCAGACCATGATGGCGCACGAGGCGGTTCACCGCCTGCAGCACGGGGGCGATCTCCCGGGGGGCATGATCGTCCACCGGGCAGGCCTCCCCCGTCTCCAGGCGACGGCAGGCGGCCACCGCCGCATGCAACGGACGCAGCGAACGGCGAATGACCCAAAGCTGCAGGGCCAGGACCAGCCCCACCACCGCCACGGTGGCCCAGAGGAAGCGACGCTGCCAACGGGCCACGGCGTCCGCCAGGGGGCCCACCTCCTCGGCCACGGAGAGGGTCACCCGCCGCCCGTCGATACGGTAGGAGCGGGTGAGCACCACCAGGGATTGCTCCAGGGGACCCGGTACCCGGGTGACCCGCCGGTCGCCCACGGACACATCCGGCGTCTCCAGATCCTCGTCCCAAAGGGAACGGGAGCGCACCACCCCGCCGGGTCCCTGGATGCGGAAGTAGTGTCCCGACAGGGGGGCAGTGTAGGCCAGTCCCAGGACGGTCCCGAATTCGGCGGGGGGACGTCCGCTCTCCAACAAACGGGCATAGAGGGTATCCAGGTCATGTTCCAATCCGGACACCACATGCCCCTGCACCAGGGTGGACAGGGTGACCCGCAGGACCGCCGCCTGGGCCAGCACCAGGGCCAGCAGACAGGCGGCGGCCAGCAGGGTCAGCTTCAGCCGCAGGGAGAGCCTACGCACCGTGATCAGTCACCGGGATTGCGGCGCCGGTGCTGCAGCAACTCGCCGGTACCGGCGTCCATATAGAGCTTGTGCAGAACCCCGTCCGCGTCCAGGATCTTGAGCTCATAGACATGGCGGCCCCCTTCCCGTTCCAGTTCCGCCTCAATGAACTCGCCCCGGACCACCTGCCCCGCCCGTTCCAGCATCTCAGCCATGGGCAGGATCTCCCCGCTGGCGCGCAGCTCCAGGATACGGTCATGTTCCCTGCGGTCATCCCCATGGGACACAGCAGGCAAGAACATGGCCGTGGTCAGCAGAAGCATGGACAGAATCTTCACGATCCCCAAGGCATGCCTGGCGTGTGCTCCAGTACATTCCCAAACCCGATTCATGACCGTTCCTCCTGCGTATCTTCGTCGTCCACCTGCTTGCGCCCGGTGATCATCCCGGCCACCAGGTTCTGCCCCTGCATCAGGCTGCCCAGGAGCACACCAGCCAGATGGACCAATACCAGAGCCAGGGTGAGATTGGCAAAGAATTCATGGATCTCTTCCCAGTCCCGGCCACCGCCCTGTGCGTGGCCTTCCTCTTCATGGTCCTCATCATGATCATGATCCTCATATGCATCGTTCACATAGCGGATTTCAGACTCCTGCTCCCCGGCCACGATCCCGGCCAGGGGACCGGCCGACTCCTCGGCCGCCAGCGTCGCCATGCCACTGACGGTCAATCCGATGAGGCTCAGGAACAGGAGCACGTACACCCATCCCGCCAGTGGGTTATGGCCGGCTTCACGTTTCATCCGCCCCTGCAGCATCTCCCGGACATGGGCCATGACCTCGCCCGGGGGGCGCACGAAATCGCTGAAGCGGGCATGCCGCGGTCCGATGAATCCCCAGACGATGCGGACCCCCACCAGGGTCAGGGCTGCATAACCCGCCAGTACATGGGGCTGGTGTTCCGTGAACCAGGCCACGGCGAAGGCCGCTGCCAGCCCCCAGTGGAACAACCGCACCAGCGGATCCCAGACCTGTTGCTCTGTGGTCGCATGCATATTCCTGTACTCCTTCTCATGGGCTTGTCACACGCGGATCATTATGAGAGGAGAAACTGAAACGAACCTGAAAGACCCGGGAAACCTCCCGGCGGCTATGGACGGTGGGCCCGGTTCCGGTAGGATCACCGGGGCCGGCCGCCGGCCTTCCAACCCATCCCAGCCACGGAACGCCCCATGCGCCATTGCGACCTGACCCTGGCCTACACCGAGACCAGCGGCGGCATCCGCACCTACATCGACGCCAAGCGCCGGCACATCCAGCGGCACACCGACGACGAGCACGTGCTCATCGTGCCGGGGGCCGAGGACCGCATCATCCGGGACGGACGGCTCACCCGCATCGAGATCCGCTCCCCCCGCATCCCCGGCTGCCATCCCTACCGTTTCTTCACCCGTCCCCACCGGGTGCTGCAGGCCCTGCGGCAGACCGCCCCGGACACAGTGGAACTGGGGAGTTTCTTCACCTGCCCCTGGGCCGCCTTCCGCTACCGCGCCGCCCGCCGGCGCGCGGGCCGGCCCGTGGTGGTGTCGGCCTACTTCCACACGGACATCGCCAACGCCTACGCCGGCGCACCGGTGGCCCGGGCCCTGGCCGGGCTGCCGGGGCACTGGGGGCGCCGCATGGGGGGCATCGCGGAGGCCGCGGCCCGGCGGCTCTTCGGGGGGATCTTCCGCCGCTGCGACCTCACCCTGGCGGCCACGGCGCAGCAGGCGGACCGGTTGCGGCAATACGGCATCACGGGCACCCACATCCTCCCCCTGGGGGTGGATACCGGGCTGTTCCATCCCCGGCACCGGGACCCGGACTGGCGCACGGCCCTGGGGGTGGGCCCGGAGGATCTCCTGCTGCTCTACTGCGGCCGCCTGGACGGGGAAAAGGATGTGCTCACCCTGGCCCGGGCCTACGCCCACCTGCAGCAACGGGTTCCCGCCGGTGGACCGGGTTTCATCCTGGCCCTCATGGGGGCGGGACCCCACCGCCCGGCCCTGGAGGCCCGGGCCCGGGACCTGCCGGGGCTGGTGCTGCTGGACTACGAGGCGGACCGCAGCGCCTATGCCCGTGCCCTGGCCAGCGCCGATATCTACGTCACCGCCGGTCCCCACGAGACCTTCGGCCTGTCGGTGGTGGAGGCCCAGGCCAGCGGCCTGCCAGTGGTGGGGGTGGACGCCGGCGCCCTGCGGGAGCACGTGCGCCCCGACCGGGGTCGCCTCGCCCCGGTGGGGGACGCCGCTGCCCTGGCCGGATACATCCTGGAGGTGGCCGGCCAGCACCGGCAACTGGGGGCCGCCTCGCGGCGCTACATCCAGGAGGCCGGCTACGCCTGGGATCAGACCCTGGACCGGCTGCTGGCCCTCTACGCCGGGGCCCTGGATCTCCGCCCCGCCGCCCGCTCCAGGCCCGGACCTCGTGGGGAGGGGGCCTGGGACGGCGCCCGTCCCTGACCCCTTCACTGTGTAGGGAAACGGACACCGCCGCACCCAAATGGGGCCAATCCGCCCCGATGGGATCATGCCCGGGGCCCGGTTCTCCCGGCGCATGGCCTTTCAGGGATCAGGCATCAAGTTTGCTATGTCATGGAAAAGATGGATCGGCCCGGTCCCTGGCCGATCCCCGGAAAAGGAGAGACCATGCTCAACCCCCAGGACGCCACCGCCCTCTGGCTCACCGTGAAACTGGCCCTGATCACCACGGCCCTCCTGCTGGTGCTCTGCGCCCCCGCCGCCTGGTGGCTGGCCCACAGCCGCTGGCGCGGCAAGGTGCTGGTGGAGGCCCTGGTGGCCCTGCCCCTGGTGCTGCCCCCCACGGTGCTGGGCTTCTACCTGCTGATCCTGCTGGGCCCCCGGGGCTGGGTGGGCGGCAGCCTGGAGGCCATGGGCCTGGATCATCTGGCCTTCACCTTCACCGGCCTGGTGATCGGCTCCATGATCTACTCCCTGCCCTTTGTCATGCAGCCCCTGACCAACGCCTTTCAGGCCACCGGCCGCGGCCTGCTGGAGGCGGCGGCCACCCTGCGGGCCTCGCCCCTGGACCGTTTTGTCACGGTGGTCCTGCCCCTGGCCCGACGGGGGTTTCTCACCGCCGCGGTGCTCTCCTTCGCCCACACCCTGGGGGAATTCGGGGTCATCATCATGATCGGCGGCAACATCCCCGGACAGACCCAGGTGGCCTCCATCGCCATCTACGATCACGTGGAGGCCATGGACTATGCCGCGGCCCACCGCCTGTCCCTGGTGCTGCTGGTGCTTTCCTTCCTGCTGCTCCTGGCGGTGTATGCCCTGAATCGCCGCTTCAAGGTGATGGGGGCCAGCGCATGAGCATCCGCGCCGCCTTTCACGTGGACCGGGGGGACTTCGTCCTGGACGTGGACCTGGAGATCCCGGGCACCGGGGTCACCGCCCTGTTCGGCCGCTCCGGCTCCGGCAAGACCACCCTGCTGCGCTGCCTGGCGGGCCTGGAGGCGGCCCACAGCGGCCAGCTGATCTTCCGCGGCGAGACCTGGCAGGACGGCCCCTGGCAACTTCCGGTGCACCGGCGTCCCCTGGGGTATGTCTTCCAGGAGGCCCGCCTCTTTCCACACCTGAACGTACGCCGCAACCTGACCTACGGGCAGCGGCGCATCCCTGGCGCCCAACGCCGGGTGGCCTTCGACGAGACGGTGCACCTGCTGGGCCTGGAGGCCCTGCTGGAGCGTTCGGCCGAAGCCCTCTCCGGGGGACAGCGCCAGCGGGTCTCCATCGCCCGGGCCCTGCTCACCAGCCCGCGCCTGCTGCTCATGGACGAGCCCATGGCCTCCCTGGACGAGACCAGCAAGCAGGAGATCCTGCCCTATCTGGAACGCCTGCGGGACGAACTCTCCATCCCCGTGGTCTATGTCAGCCACGCCGTGGACGAAGTGACCCGCCTGGCGGATCATCTGGTGCTGCTGGAGGACGGCCGTATCCGCACCCAAGGCCCGTTGCCGGAACTCCTGGCCCGGGCCGACCTGCCCTTCAGCCGTTCCGGGGGGGCCGCCTCGGTGCTGCGCGCCACGGTACACCGCCACGACCCCGTGCATCAGCTCACGCAACTGGCCTGCGGCGGCGGCACGCTGCTGGTGCCGCGGTCGGCTCCACCCACCACGGACCACCTGCGCCTGCGCATCCCCGCCCGGGACGTGGCCATCGCCCTGACCCCACCGGAGGACACCAGCATCCTCAACCATCTGCCGGCCACGGTGGCAGCCATCGTGGACGATCCCCACCCGGGGCACGTCCTGGTGCGGCTGGACACCGGTGGCCAAGCCCTGCTGGCCCGCATCACCCGCCGCTCCCGGGAGCAGCTGGGGCTGGCCCCGGGCATGGCGGTGCATGCCCTGGTCAAGGCGGTGGCCCTGGATTGACCCCTTCCGGACGTATGGAGGAAGGGGAGGCACCTGGCCTCCCCCTGGGACCGGAGGCTTCCGTACCGGGCCCCCGGGATGGCCCCCTCAGGTCAGGAGGACGCGGCTTCCGGCACGGCGTAGCCCGCCGCTTCGATCACCCCACGCGCGGTATCCGAGGTCATCCACTCCAGAAACTCCCGGGCCGGGGCAAAATCCGCCGCCCGCTGCAGCAGCACCCGCTGCTGCTGGATGGGCGCATACAACTCCTCCGGGGGGATCCAGTGGCTTCCCGGCACCGAACCGTCGGGCCGGCGCACCTGGGAGAGGGCCACAAAACCCAACTCCGCCGCACCGGAGGCCACCTGACTATAGGTCTGGCCGATGGATCGGGCCCGGATCAGACGCCCCTCCTCCTGCAGCCGCGTCCACATCCCCATGGATTGCAGGATCTCCCGGGCCGCCTCCCCATAGGGGGCATTGCGCGGATCCGCCACGGACAGGAAGCGGTAGTCCCCCTGCCCCAGCAGGGCCCGGGGGTCTTCCATGTCCATCTCCCCCGCGGACCAGAGCACCGGCACCCCCACGGCATAGGTTTTGCGGGAATCAGGCACCGCCAAGCCCTCGTCCACCAGGGCCCTGGGACGGCGGTCATCGGCGGAGAAGAAGACATGGAACGGGGCCCCGTGGACGATCTGGGCATACAGGGCCCCCGAGGACCCGGCACTGAGCACCAGGTCGTGGCCGCTCTCCTGTTCAAACAGCGGCACCAGGCGCTCCAGGGTGCCGAGGAAATTGGCGGCCACCGCCACACGGATCTCCTCCGCCACGGAGGCCGGGGCCGCGACAAGGCCCGCCCACAGGGAAAAAACGACGAAAAGGCGTTTCATATTGCATCTCCTTGCGCTGGTTTTCAGATCAAAGGACCGTACCCGTACCCGTCCGCGGCAGGCCCCGGGAGGGGAAAGCAGGATCCAGGCCATCCCCTGCTCCTGTGCAGATCAGGCCCGTGAGCTTCCCGTATGAAGTGTTCTGTCCCAAACCCCACACAACGGAATCCCCCGATGTAGGACACCGCCCACCCGATGCCCCGGGACACCGGATCACGGCCCCCATACTTCCGGTCCCTATCTTGCTTACGATCAACGCCCCCCGCAAAGGGGATGTCATTCGATCCAGGGAGCCCACACCATGATGCCTGTTCTCAGTGATGAAACCCTCCATGACCTGCTGCGGGAGGACGCCCCCTATGGCGACCTCACCACACGGGCCCTGGAGATCCCCCGTGGAAGTGCATGGATGCATTTCACGGCCCGGTACGCCATGACGGCCTGTGGCCTGGAGGAGGCCGCCCGCCTGCTGCAACTCCTGGGCTGCAGCGTCACGCTCAAGGCGCGTTCCGGTGACGCGGTGCCGGCGGACGCCCCCCTCCTGGAGGTCCGCGGCCCCGCTGAGGCCCTGCTGCTGGGCTGGAAGGTCACCCAGACCCTGGTGGAGTGGGCCTCGGGCATCAGCACCGCTGCCGCGCGCATCACCCGGGCCGCACAGACCGCCGATCCCGGGGCCATCGTGGCCTGCACACGCAAGACCGTTCCCGGCACCCGGGCCCTGTCCCTGAAGGCCATCACCGCCGGTGGTGCCGAGATCCACCGCACCGGACTCTCGGATACGCTGCTCCTGTTCCCTGAGCACCGCCGCGTGGCCGGCCCGCGGGCAGGGCTGGAGATGCAGATCCGCAGGCTCAGGGCGCGCTGCCCCGAGCGCCGCGTGGTGGTGGAAGTGGATTCCCATGAAGAGGCCCTGCAGGCAGCCCAGGCGGGCGCGGAGGTGATCCAGGCGGAGAAGTTTTCCCTGGACGCCCTGGCCCGCCTGGCGGACGCACTCTCCGATTTCCCCGGCGTACGCCTGGCCGCCGCCGGGGGCATCCATGCCGATAATGCCACCGAACACGTCCGCGCCGGGGCGCGCATCCTGGTCACCTCGGCCCCTTACACCGCCCCGCCCCGGGATGTCAGCGTACGCATGGCCCCCGGGGGCTGAGGCCGCACAAAAGTCCCAGAACGCAAAAAACCCGCACCTCCAGGGAGGATGCGGGTCTTTTGCTGGATATGGCGCGCCCGGAAGGATTCGAACCTCCGACCTTTCGGTTCGTAGCCGAATGCTCTATCCAGCTGAGCTACGGGCGCTGCGTTGGAAGCGCGTATTATCTTGATCCATGCCCCCGGCGTCAACCCCCTATGCGACCCGCATCGGGGAACGGCTCGCACCGGGGCACACTATTGATAATTATCAAATAATAGCTTTTGACTATCCACTGTATCGCGACATACAATTAGACACGATTTAAGAATGGAATTAGTCTTAATCCCGTCGAGATCGCAATTCACCCACATCCCATCGAGGAGCACGACATGGAAAACCAGGAACAGACCCCCGGCTTCCCCCAGCTGAACGCCCCGGCCCCCCACTTCAGGGCAGTGACCACCCATGGCGAACGTTCCCTGGAGGACTATCGCGGCAAGTGGCTTGTGCTGTTCTCCCACCCGGCGGACTTTACCCCCGTGTGCACCACCGAGTTCATCGGCTTCGCCGAGCGGGCCGGGGAATTCGCCAAGCGCAACTGTGAACTGCTGGGCCTGTCCATCGACAGCGTCTTCTCCCACCTGGCCTGGACGCGCAACATCCAGGAGAAGTTCAATGTGGAGATCCCCTTCCCCATCATCGAGGACCTGAAGATGGAAGTGGCCCGGGCCTACGGCATGATCCACCCCGGCGCCGCCGACACCTCCGCCGTGCGGGCCACCTTCCTCATCGATCCGGAGGGCATCCTGCGGGCCATGGTCTACTACCCCATGAGCAACGGCCGCAGCGTGGATGAGTTCGTGCGCCTGCTGGATGCCCTGCAGACCTCCGACGCCAACGGCGTGGCCACCCCGGAGGCCTGGTGCCCCGGCCAGCCGGTGATCGTGCCGCCGCCCAAGACCGCCGAAGGCGCCAAGGCCCGGGAGAACGAAGGCTTCGACTACGTGGACTGGTACTTCTCCCGCAAGTCCCTTTGACATCCTCCCCGCCCTAAAAGACGAGGATTCCTACCGCGCTCCACCCGCAACAGCGGGTGGAGTCGCCTCGGTGGGTTCCTGCTTAATTCCTGATTCTCAAAGGGATTGCGACGATTCACTGCGGGCCGCCAGCAGTGCGGGGATCTCCGCGGCGGGCACCGGCCGGCTGAAGAGATAGCCCTGGGCCCGATGGCAGCCCATGTCCAGCAGGCTCTCCCGCTGCGCCTCCGTCTCCACCCCCTCCGCCAGCACCTCCATGCCCAGACTCTCCCCCAGGGTGTTGATGGCCCGGGCAATGGCGATGTCGTGGTAGTCCCCTGGGATGCCGCGGATGAAGCCCTGATCAATCTTCAGGGTGTTGAAGGGCAGCCCCTTGAGATAGGACAGGGACGAATAGCCGGTGCCGAAGTCATCCACCGCCAGTTGCACCCCCATGGACTTGAGTTCCCGGAGAAAACCCGCCGCGCCCCGGCGCCGGTCCATGACGAAGGTCTCGGTGATCTCCAGTTCCAGGAGCCCCGAATCCAGTCCGGTTTCGGAGAGGCTGTTCGCCACCGTCTGCACCATGTCGCTGCGCTGCACCTGCACCCCGGAGACGTTCACGGCCACGCTGCCGAACTCCAGGCCGGCCTCGGTCCAGGCCCGGGCCTGACGGCAGGCCTCGGTGAGCACCCAGCGCCCCAGGGGCAGGATGAGCCCCGTCTCCTCCGCCACGGGGATGAAGCGGGCCGGGGAGATCATGCCCCGCTCGGGATGGTGCCAGCGCACCAGGGCCTCCAGGCCCACCACCCGGCCGTCGATGAGGTCCACCTGGGGCTGGTAGTGCAGTACCAGTTCATTCCCCTCCAGGGCCCTGCGCAGCTCGGCCGCCAGGGTGACCCGCTCCCGGGCGTAATCGGTGAGATCCTCGGTGTAGTGGCAATAGGTGTTGCCACCCAGGGCCTTGGCATGGTGCATGGCGGCATCGCTGAACTGCAGCAGCTGCCTCATGTCCCGCCCATCCCGGGGAAAGTCGGCGATACCGATGCTGGCGGTGACGAAGATCTCGTGCTCGCCGATCTGGGCCGGAGTCTGCACCACCTGGCGCATGGATTCCGCCACCAGATCCGCCCGGCAGCTGCCGCTCTCCTTCTCCTGCAGCAGGACAGCGAACTCATCGCTACCCAGGCGGGCCAGGACCTCACTGCCCTGCAGGACCCCGCTGAAACGCGCCGCCATCTCGGAAAGCAGGGCATCCCCGACGCCGATGCCCAGGCTGTCGTTGATGTGCTTGAACCCGTCCAGGTCCGCCAGCACCACCGACAGTTCACCCCGGTGTTCGCGGCACCATCCCAGGGCCTGTTCCAGCCGGGCCTGGAAGAGCAGACGGTTGGGCAGGTTGGTGAGGGCATCGCGATGGGCCAGGCGATCGATCTGCTCCCGGCTCTGCTGGATGTCGGAGAGATCGGAGAACACCCCGACGAAATGGGTCAGTTGGCCCGTCTCCGAGCGCACGGCATTGATGGCGGTCCACTGGGGATACATCTCGCCGTTCTTGCGCCGGTTCCAGATCTCCCCGCGCCAGTGACCATGGAGGCTGATCTCGTCCCAGAGGCGGCGGTAGAACAGGCGGTGATGCCGGCCCGAGCGCAGCAGCGCCGGCGTGCCCCCCGTCACCTCGGCCTCGCTGTAGCCGGTGATGCGGGTGAAGGCGCGGTTCACCGCCAGGATGCGGGCATGGGCGTCGGTGATGACCACCCCCTCACTGGTGGCCTCGAACACCGTGGCCCACTGCCGCAGGCTCTCCTCGCTGCGCTTGCGCTCGGTGATGTCCTGATAGGCCCCCTGCAGGCGGGTGATGCGCCCCTGTTCGTCGCGCACGGCCTGGGCCAGGATACGTACACAGAGCATGTGGCCCCGGGCCGTGTGCACCCGCACCTCCTCGTCACAGGACCGTCCCGATTCCGCGCAGGCCCGCAGCGCCGACTCCAATCGGTCCCGATCCGCGGGATCCACCATATCCAGGGCCGTCTTTGGGGTGATCTCCGTCCCCGGTGGCAGACCATGGATGCGGCAGGCCTCGTCGGACCATTCCAGACGTCCGTCAGGCAGGTCCATGGCCCAACCCCCCAGATGGGCCATGCGGGAGGCCATGCCCAGGAGCCGTTCCCGGTCCCGCAGCTTGCGTTCGGCCTCCATGCGCTCGCTGATGTCGTGGACGATGGAATACAGCAGGGTACGACCCTGGAAGAGGATAGGCCCGCTGTAGACCTCCACATCCTTGACGGAGCCGTCCGCCCGGCGGTGACGGAAGGCGAAATAGTGTTGCGCCGTGGCCCGGGCCCGGTCCATTTTCCGCTGGAGTTCCTCCGGGGAGGCCTGGTTGATCTGGCGGACATGCATACCGCAGAGGGTCTGCCGGTCCCAGCCATAGAAGCGGCAGGCGGCGGGATTGGCATCGATGATGCTGCCGGTCTCCGGATCCAGCAGCATCATGATGGAATGATTGTTCTCGAACAGGGCCCGGTAGCGGGCATCACTCTCCCGCAGGGCCTGCTCCGCGGCCCGCTCCGACTCGGCCCGCTGCGCCTGCAGGGCCAGGTCCTGCAGGCGCCCCTGCTGCCGCCAAACCAGCAGCAGGGCCAGCCCGATGAGCCCCGCCCCGCCGAAGGTGAGGGCCGTGATCCAGAAGACCAGGGTCTGCAGGGGCTGGAGCACCTCGTCCCGGCGCATTCGGGTCACCAGCCGCCACTGGGTACCGGGCACCAGGCGCTCCGCCTGCAGCCAGCGCCCGTCGTACCCATCGCGGGCAGGCTCGGAGGTGATGCGCCCGTCCCCGTGCAGCCGTTGCCAGCCGCCATCGGGCAGGGGTCGCAGCAGCAGCGTCTCCCCGTGCTTCATCAGGGAGGACCAGTCCCCGAGCACCCCCTGCAGGAGGGATTCCAGGGGCATGCGCAGGACAAGATACCCCACCGGCGTATGGGGGGGCTGCGGTGTCTGGTAGAGAGGAACAAGGAAGTCCGCATGGGGCGCGGCCTCCCCGGAAAGGGGCGCGGGACCATGGACCGGCCCCCGCCGCCCGGCGGCCTCCCGCAGCAGTTCCGGGGAGATCTCCGTGGTCCACGGGCCTGTCGCCAGCACCCGTTTGCCGTCGGCATCCAGGATCCCCACGCCACGGTAGCCGTAATACCGCCGTACCGCCTGCAGGCGCGTGCGCAGATCCTCGCGCCGGGACTGGTGGTGGCCTCCCGGGGTCTCCCCGAGCAGGGCGGCCGCCTGGGCCACGAAACCGGGATGCCCCGCCAGGGCCTGCCCATCGCTGTAGCGCTCCTGCACCCACTGCTGCACGTGGCGCACCTTCTGCCCGGCCATGGCTTCCAGATCGTCCCGGGCCTCGTGCAGCAAATGGGGGGCGTGGATGCGGTGCACCATGAGCCCCAGGGCCGGGGCCAGCAGCATGAGGGTGAGCAGAATCAGGGACAGGCCCACGGTGGCCCGGGCGAAGCGGGGCGGGTGCACGGAGAACGCCGCCGGATCCGGGCGCTGCCGCTCCTGCCAGGTGCGCAGGAGAAAGAACAGCAGCACCGCGGTGGCCACCACAAAGCCCAGCCCCTTGATCAGCTCCAGGCGGGCCAGCAGCTCCGGATCGGTGACCGCCATGGCCAGCAGGCGGCCGGAGAAGAGGATCCATATCCCGGCCAGGACGGCATACAGCAGGGTAATCCGGACCGCCAGGGAAGACGGGAGAATCGCGTGCCACCGGTTTGCTTTGAAGGTCTGCGGGATGATCGCAGGTCTCCCCGTTGCCGCCTGCCTGGGACCTCCCCTTGCCGGGCACATGGCGCATTCCGGTGCCGGGGATTCTCAAACCAGTCTAGATGATAGCCCTGGAAACGAGGCAATGGCCATCCTTACGGCAGGGAGATCCCCCAAAGGCCCCGGCAGCCACGGCGGCGTCAGCGGCGGATCAGATGATCGAAGGCCCCCAGGGCCGCCCGGGCGCCCTCCCCCATGGCGATGACGATCTGCTTGTAGGGCACGGTGGTCACATCGCCGGCGGCAAAGACCCCGGGCACCGTGGTCATGCCATGGGCATCGGTGACGATCTCCCCGCGCCCGGAGAGCTCCACGGCGCCCCCCTGCAGCCATTCGGTATTGGGCACCAGGCCGATCTGCACGAAGATCCCGTCCAGGGAAAGGGTGTGCACGGCATCGGTATCCCGGTCCTTGTAGGTCAGCCCCGTCACCCGGCTGCCATCCCCCTCCACCCGGGTGGTCTGGGCATGGCGGATCACCTGCACGTTGGGCAGGGTGTGGAGCTTCTCCTGCAGCACGGCATCGGCCCGCAACTCGTTCATGAACTCCACCAGGGTGACCTGGGCCGCCATGCCCGCCAGGTCGATGGCCGCCTCCACACCGGAATTGCCGCCGCCGATCACCGCCACCCGCTTGCCCTTGAACAGGGGACCGTCGCAGTGGGGGCAATAGGCCACCCCGCGGCCCCGGTAGTCCCGTTCCCCGGGCACCCCCATCTCCCGCCAGCGGGCCCCGGTGGCCAGGATCACGCTCTTGCTGCGCAGGCAGGCCCCGGACTCGAAACGCACCTCGTGCAGGCCGGAGGCATCCGCCGCCGGCACCAGGGCCACCGCCCGCTGCAGGTTCATGAGGTCCACGTCGTACTGGCGCACGTGGGCCTCCAGGTCGGCGGCCAGCTTCGGCCCCTGGGTGTGGGGCACGGAGATCAGGTTGTCGATCCCCTGGGTGTCCAGCACCTGGCCGCCCAGGCGCTCCGCCGCCAGACCCGTGCGCACCCCCTTGCGCGCGGCGTAGATGGCCGCCGCCGCCCCGGCGGGCCCCCCGCCCACCACCAGTACATCGAAGGCGGACATGGCGTTGAGACGTTCCGTCTCCCGCGCCGTGGAGGCGGTATCCACCCGGGCCAGGATCTGATCCAGGGTCATGCGCCCCTGGTCGAAGGGCTCGCCATTGAGGAAGACAGCCGGGACCGACATCACCTCCCGCGCCGACACCTCCTCCTGGAACAGGGCCCCGTCGATGGCCACGTGGCGCACGCGGGGATTGAGCACCGCCATCAGATTGAGGGCCTGCACCACGTTGGGGGTGGAAAAAATAATTGAGACTGAGGCGTGAGACTCGGGGGATTTGGCGTCGCGGGGGTGCGCGGGGCGCAAATGCCCGTGTGGAGCGGGCTCGCGGGGAGCTGGGCCGCGCTGAGTGCGTCCGATTTGGCGGGGCGTGGTTTGGCTTAGATTATTTGCGACTCGCTAGCGCGGGATTGCGGTGGGCGCAATATCCCTTGCTTAGCCGGCCTGGTCTTGCAGCTTGGCGACGGCTTGGCGGAGTGCGTCTAGTTCCGCCAGCTCTTGAGCGCGCGCGAACAGGTCCTGCATGGCGGCCGCCCGCCGGTCTTCGTCTTCTATGCCCTCCACCATCTCGATGAGCTTTTCCCAGCGCGCGGCGGCCTGGGGCTGGGCTGCCGCGGCCGGCTCCTCTCGCGCGAGCTCGCGCTCCTGCTCGCCGTCATCCGCACCCTCTCCCGCAGCACCAGCTCGCATCTCCCCGTCTCCCGTCAGGAGCCAATGGACGTTCACGCCCGTGGACGCAATGGCTTGCAGAGCAGAGGCTCCAGGGGCCTGCACCTCCCCTTCGTATTTCCTCACCATGCCGACATGCATACCGATAAGTGATGCGAACTGCCCCTGGGTTAACCCTAGGGCACTCCTCCACCTCTTCAGCCGGTCTCCAATGCCGGTGCTTTCCGCTTCTTCCGCCAAGCGTAAACCTCAAGCGTAAAGTTGCCACTTCCGGGGTATCGCTCGTAACCCGTTGAGGCGCAAAAGGAATCACTCCTAGGCCCGAGGCCTTGAAGCGTAAACCACCCGAAGGATCACCTTTAGGTGTTGACCTCACCTAAAGGTGCTTCTAAGCTATCCACCAATTCCACGGTTTTACGCGGTATTCCACGAACGTAGCACCAAAGGGTGATGCGGTGAAGACAAAGACGAGAGAACAGGTGCGCCGGGGCTTTATACGGCGGGGACAGACCATCCGGGAGTGGGCGCGCGAGCACCAGATCCCTGAGCGGACTGTGTACGAGGTGCTGGCCGGCCGGAAGCAGGGCCTCTATGGAGACGCCCACCGAGCTGCCGTGCTGCTGGGCCTGAAAGAAGGTGTCGCCTGATGAGCCTGGGGCTCGAAGAGCTGGCCGAAGCGCTAGGGGTGACCAAGCAGGCTGTCTCTGCTCGCGCCCGCCGCGAGGGCTGGCCGTACCAGGAGGAGACGTGCCGGGGCGGGCGGCGTCGGGTGTATCCGCAGCAGTCGTTGCCGGCGGAGGTGCGCAAGGCGGTGGTGCGGCAGCAGGCCGCGGCGTATGCGCCGGAGGCCCCAGCCGGTGGGCAGGCGGTTGCGCCGGCGGAGCCGGCGGGGCTGCCGGCGGGGATTACGCCGGGGGCGGCGATGGATGGGCGCGGGCTGACGGAGCGCCAGCGGGCGAAGGCGAACGAGCGTCTGCGGATCATCACGCCGCTGCTGCGGCTGGAGCCGGGTTCGAGGGATCGCAAGGCCCTGGCGCAGGGGATTTCGGCGACGGAGGGGCCGTCGGTGGCGACGCTGTACCGCTGGGAGAAGGCGTACCGCGAGGGCGGGCTGGCGGCGCTGGCGCCGAAGGCGCGCCGGGATCGCGGGCAGTCGCGGGAGCTGGTGTCCCGCGATTGGCACCGGGCGGCCCGGGCGGCGGGGATCTCGAAGTCGGAGATGGCGGCCATCGATGCGGAGCTGACGGACAAGATCCGGGGCTTGTGGGCGCAGGGTGCGCCGTCGATCCGGCAGTGCCAGATGCTGGCGCGGGCCTGGTTAGTGGACCGGGCGGCGCAGGCGGGCATGGAGATGGCCACGGCGATGGCGGTCTGCGAGGTGCCGAAGCACCGGGTGGAGCGGGAGCAGGATTTCCGCCTGGTGGCGCAGTACGAGCGGGATGCGAAGGGCGTGTACGACCACGTGGAGCCGGGCATCCGGCGGACGCGGGCGGGCCTGGCCCCGGGGGATGTGGTGTTCGGGGATGTGTCCCCGGATGACATTCCGGTGTACCGGCCGGACGGCTCGGTGGCCTATCCGCGCCTGATTGTGTGGCAGGACGCGGCGACGAACTGGCTGCACGTGAGCGCGTTCCTGGCGGAGAAGGGCGAGAACGTGCGCCGGGAGCATGTGGCGCTGGCGTTCACAGATATGGCGGAGAACGCGCCCTTCGGGCTGCCGGCCCATCTCTATCTGGACAACGGCCAGGAGTACCGCTGGGAGGAGATGCTTTCGGGCTGGTCGGAGCTGGCGCGTCTGGCGGGCCGGGTGAAGGTCTATGCGGATGCGGGGACGGTGACGCGGACGCGGCCGTACCGGCCCCGGGCGAAGGCGCTGGAGGGGCAGTTCTCGAACCTCGCCTACTACTTGGGCTGGCACCCGTCCTTCCAGGGCGGCGACCGGATGCGCAAGAAGGCGGCCAACCTGGGCCAGGCGCCGCAGCCGATCCCCTATGAGGAATACCTCCAGCAGCTCGCGGACGCGGTGGCTTCCTACCACGCGACGCCGCAGTCTGGGCACCTGGGCGAGCGGAGCCCGAGCCAGGCCATCGAGGCGGCCCTGGAGGGTGGCTGGTCGCCGGTGCGGGCGGATCAGGCGGCGCTGATGCTGGCCTTCAGCGAAGAGAAGGAACGCTGGGTGCGCTCGGGCCGGGTGCAGGTGGGCGGCCGCTACTACTACGCGGACGAGCTGGTGGGCGTGGAGCGCAAGCTCCGGGTGCGCTGGCCGATGCACGACCCGCGCTGCTGCTTCGTGTTCGACCAGGGCGCGCTCCAGGCGGTGGCGCTGCCGGAGACGGAGTTCGGCTTGATGGATGCGGCCGGGGCGGCCGAGGAGAAGCGGCGCCGGAAGCTGGTGCGCGAGGTGGTGCAGGTGCGCCGCGGCCAGGTGGCGGATGTGCGGGTTCAGGACCTGGTGCGCCGCCACGCGGAGCTGGGCGGCTCGGATGCCGCGGTGGAGCGGGCTATCGAGTCGGACGGGGCGCAGATTGCGATCTCGGACGAGGCGCAGCAGATGAAGGAGGCCCTGGCCCAGCAGACGCAGCAGGCGCTGACGGCGGCCCACCAGCGGGAGGACCCGAGCCAGCTCAGCCAGTGGCAGGCCTCACGGGCCTATGAGGAGGACCCGGAGATGGCGCGGTATCGGGCGATGTTCGCCGACGAGGATGAGGACGAAAACGACCCGCCGAGGGCGGCGGGCCTTTCCGGTTAACGATCATCAAAGACGAGGAGTGACCCATGGTAGCACAGGCGATGCAAGAGACGAAGGCGGTGACGGAGGCGCTGGAGCTGGCGGAGATGCTTCAGACGCTGGAGCCCTCGCCCATCGGCGAGGTGGTGGGTGAGACGGGCACGGGCAAGAGTGCGATTGCGCGGCACCTGGTGCGCTCTTCCGGGGCGCTGCGGGTGGCGGCGTATGAGGGCATGACCCGCCACCAGCTCCTGGGAGCGGTGGCCCGGGCGGCCGGTGTGGAGGGGCCTTCGACGCTGTGGCTCCAGGGGCTGGTGGAGCTGGGCGAGTCCGCCGAGGAGGCGGACGGCCGGCGGCCGCTGCTGGTGGTGGATGAGGCGAACAAGCTGCGCTGGCAGGCGCTGGAGCTGATCCGCTATCTCGCGGATGAGGCGGGCTGGGCGGTGCTGCTGGTGGGCACGGAGCTGTACGAGCGCCAGTTCCAGGCGGCGCGGACGCGGCCGATGCTGCTTCAGCTCGGGCGGCGGATTGGGGCGAAGCGGGTGCGCTGCGGGCATCTGGACCGGGCGGAGATGATGCGCTTCGTGCTGGAGCCGCGCTTCGGAGAGGTGCCGAAGAAGGTGGCCACGCGCTTCTGGCAGGGCACGCGCCGGGGCAACTGGGGCGAGGCCATGGAGCTGGCGGCGGCGTGCCAGCGGCTGATGCACGCCAATGGGGTGAGTGAGCTGACGGAGGCGACGCTGGAGGCGGCGCTGTCCTGGCAGGCCAACCGGCGGGAGGTGGGCTGATGCCTGGGATATTCGAGCCGCGCGCGGCGCTGGAGCGGCAATCGGCCTCCCGGGCCCAGTGGGTGACCTATCTGTGGCGGGACACGCAGTCGATTGACCGGGTGGTGCGCGAGTGGGCCTGGCGGTCGCTGTCCGGGGTGGCCTGCTGGGTGGAGCAGGGGCAGCCGGCGGACTACGAGCTGGCCGACGAGCTGCAATTCCTGGCCGATCTGGCCATGCGGAAATCGGAGGGTTAGCGCGTTGATGACGCTGGACGATATTTGCCGGGTGCTTGCGGTGAGCAAGCCGACGGCGAGTCTTCTGCGGGCGGGGAAGTACCCGGCCGGGGATGGGCGCCTGGCCCAGCAGTACCAGGCGCTGGAGCGGGTGGTGGGCGCGGCCCGGGGCGCGGACCCCGCGGAGCTGTGCCTGGAGTGCCCCCGCGATGATTGCTCGGGGTGCCGGATCTTCGAGCTGCAAACCCAAAACCTCAACCAAGAGGAGGTGTAGCCATGGGACAAGCCCAGGCGAAGAAGGAGCCGACCCCCAAGGGGGAAATCACCAACCGGACCACCGGGGAGGTGATCAAGGCGCCGAAGAAGCTGGTGAAGAAGGTGGAGCGCGGCTTCGCCATCAAGCGGGAGATGGATGCGCTCAAGGAGGAGCTGGACGGCATCAACAGCCAGCTCATCGAGGAGATCGGGCCGAATCACACCATCGAGGTGGAGGGCCTGGTGAATGCGTCGATCAGCGAGTCCCAGCGGGTGAAGGTGGCGCAGCCGGATGTGCTGCGCGGCGTGCTGGGGCAGCGGTTCGAGGACCTGGTGCGCCAGGAGACGCGCTACGAGCCGGAGCCGCGGCTGAAGGATATGGCCTTCTCCGGGGATGACGCGCAGGCGGACAAGATCCGCGATGCGCTGACGATCTCCACCAGCCGCTCGGTGAGCTACAGGGCGGCGTGATGCAACCGGCGGCCCTGCGGGGCCGCCATTCCAGGGCGCCGGCGGACGGCGCCGCGGAATGGCGAAGGCCGATAGCGACAGGAGGCGAGGATGAGTGGCTGGCTGGTATTCCATCCCGATTCCGGTCTGTATGCCGGGAAAGCGCAGTGGCTTGGCAATGAGGCGTGGGTGCAAGAGCCGGAGAGGGCGCAGCCCTGGAGGGATCGTATCGGCGCGTCGGCGGCGATGTACGACCTGGGCGTGAGTGCATCCGCGCGAACGGTCCGAGCGAAGGGGTATAGCGATGAGCAAGCGCAAGCCTGACGCCCGCCGGCGCACGCTGCTGGGTCTGGCGCACCAGGCGGCGGTGCAGCTCGGGTGGGATGAGGAGTTCCGGCGCCAGCGGCAGCAGGAGGTGACGGGGCATGCGTCGTGCCGGGATATGACGGATGCGCAGTTGCTGGGGTGGTGCTGGCACTTGAAGGACCTGGGGGCGGATATCGGGATTCCGGGGCCGCCCCGGCGCGGCGGGGCGCGGCCGAGCCGGCCGACGCGCTCGCAGCTGGCGGCCCTGGAGCATTTCGCCCAGCGCCTGGGCTGGACGGACGGTCTGGAGGATGAGCGCCTGCGGGGGTTCGTCCGGCGCACGGCGGGGGTGAGCGATGTGCGCTTTCTGACGCGCGGCCAGGCGACGCAGGTGATTACCGGGATGAAGCGGTGGGCGTACCAGCGGGAGGGCGTGGAGTGATGCGCTATGCGCGGCTGGAGAACTCGCGGCGCTTGCAGCGGGTGGCGGCGCTGCTGCGGGACGGGCGGCCCCGGACGACGCTGGAGATTATCCAGGGGGCGCGGGTGTGCGCGGTGAACAGCATTGCCGCCGAGCTGCGGGCCAATGGGCTGAATGTGCAGTGCCGGCGGGACGGCGACTTGTGGTGGTACTGGCTGGAGGGTGGTCATGCGGATTAAGTGCCCGGCCTGCCACGGGGAGTTCAATCTGGAGGCGGCGTTGGACGATGCCGCCGGCCGGGAGCTGATGGCGGTGCTGGCGGATATGCCGGCGGAGGCGTCGCGGCCGCTGGTGGCGTACCTGGGGCTGTGGCGCTCGAAGACGCGGGCGCTGTCCTGGGATCGCGCCCTGCGGCTGACCCGGGAGGTGCTGGCGCTTGACGGGGATTATTTGCGACTCGCGGCGGCGCTGGCGGAGACGGTGGAGGCCATCCGCGGCAAGCGTGAGCGGGGCGAGGATACCCGGGCGCTGCGCTCGCACCAGTATCTGATGCGGGTGCTTGAGGGGACGCCGGCGGGTGGCGGGCGCGCGGCGGCCCAGGCGCCGGCGCCGGCGCAGGGCGGGGGCGCGGCCCCGGCCGGTGGTGGCCAGCCGAGCCGGTCCATGGCGGGGCTGGCGGCGCTGAACCAGGTGCGTGAGTACTATGACGAGTAGCAGTATCGGGCGGCCCCGGCGCTGGTTCGCCGACGCCATCACGGACGGGCTCATGCGGCTGCATGTGCTGGGCCTGGAGAGCCGACCGGCGGCGGACCAGGTGGCGTACTGCGCGCAGACGTGGATCGAGGCGCTGTGGCCGGCGAAGGCGTGGGCGGAGGAGGTGGACCGGGAGCGGATCGAGCAGGGGTTTGCGTACCTGGCGCGCACCTGCGAGCGCTGGCCGGCGCCGACGCACTTGCTGGGCGCCCTGCCCGCCCGGGCGGAGCCGAAGAAGATCGGGCGGGTGTCGATGAGCGAGGAAGAGAAGGCCCGCAATCGGGCGCGGGCCCAGGAGCTGGTGGCGCTGGTACAGGGGGATAGCTGAGTGCAGTGCCCTGCGTGTGGGTCGGAGCTGATCCGGGTGGTGGATAGCCGACGATGGATTGCGGGGTCGTCGGGCATGGTGCGCCGCCGGCGCTGGTGCATGGCGTGCGGCGCGGAATGGGTAACCTGGGAGGAATGGGATGGACGAGTCCCGAGACGGTCTGCGCGGGCGCTTGATCGCGCGGATCATCAAGGAGAGTGATGCGTTCGAGGTGCTGTACCGGCGCCTCCAGGATGCCTACACCCGGGCCTGGAATCAGGGCCTGGAGGGGGCGTTCCAGGGCGCGCTGGAGGAGCTGCGCGCCCGGCCGCGGGAGAGCGTGACGGCCAGCGATGCGCGGGCGCTGTTGTCGCGGATGGAGGCGAGCCTGGGGTCCAAGGCCATGCGCTCGGCCTTGAAGGGGCCGGTGGTGGAGCTGGTGCCGGCGCTGTACGGCGCCGGCGGGCAGGAGGCCACGTCGTCGGCGGGGGTGGATTTCCGCTTCGGGCAGCCGGACAAGAACGCGGCGCAGGTGCTCGCCCAGGGTGAGCTGCACTGGGTGGGCAATAGCTGGAACACGCACACGGCCAAGCTGCTGGACAAGGCCCTGATGGATTACTTCGAGCGGGGCATGACCCGGGAGCAGTTGGCCCAGCGGATGCGCGAGGATTTCGCGGGGCTGCACGAGCGCGGGCAGCATTACTGGACCCTGCTGGCGGACCACGCGGCGACGAAGACGCGGGAGATGGGCCGGGTGTCGGGCTATGAGCAGGCGGGCATCGCGCAGGTGCAGGTGCGGGCCCACCTGGACGAGCGCACCACGGCGATCTGCCGGGCCATGCACGGGCGGATCATCCCGGTCTCGCGGCTGCGGGGCCAGGTGGACGATTACGTGGCGGCGGTGCAGCGCCGGGATATGGAGGCGGCGAAGCGGTCCTGGGCGATGCACAGCAATGATGCCGGGCTCCAGGGCGTGGCCACCGGGGACCTGCCGGCGAACACGGGCTCGCCGCCCTACCACTTCCGCTGTCGCACCATTACGGTGGCCTACCAGGGCGGCGCCCCGGAGGGTGAGGTGGACCGCTGGCGCCGGGCGGCGCAGGATCGGCGCCAGCTCACCAAGGAGGAGGTGGGCCAGCTCATCGAGCGCGCCAAGGGGGCACGCTGGGGGTCGGAGGAGGCCCTGAAGAAGCATGCCGCCAAGCACGGCCAGGACATGGCCAGCTATAACCAGCAGGCGGTGGACCGGGTGCGCAAGGGCAACCGGGATGTGTACCTGGCGAGCCAGGGCGAGGAGCCGGTGGCGGTTTTCGATGAGCCCTATACCAATAAGCGGGGCACGCCGAAGCACCAGGTGACGGTGGTGTCGCTGGCCTCGCAGCGGATCTTGACTTCGCACACGCGGCCGGTACTCGAAAGCAAGACCTACGATGTGCAGCCGCTCAAGCAACCCGGCCGGGGGATTCAGAAATGGCTTACAAACTTGTTGACGGCGATGAAGAAGAGTTCGACGGGATAACCTTCGAGGAGTGGCTGGTGTCCCGCTTCTATGACGTGATCGGGGATGAGGCGGTGGATTGGTCCTTAGATATCGACCACGTATTGCACGCGCGCAGCGCCCTGGAGCTGGTGCGGGACCAGTACCCGGCCCAGCGCATGGCCATCCTGGACGAGGCGGATGCCTTCTGGCGGGCGCGGCCGCAGGCCTTCAATCACGATTTCCGCTACCAGCACGCGCGCAAGAAGGTGGGCGAGGAGCTGGAGGGGTGGGTGATCGATGACGAGGGGCACACGCCCCGCATCCCGCTGACGCATTGGTGGTGGTGGCCGCTTGAGGAATCCGAATGAGCCGGAACATCGACCATTTTGACCAGTACGCAGCGCAGGTGCTCGGAACGATTACGGGCCGCCTGGTGTAGGCGGCCCGCTTTGCCCTCCCCTTTCCTGCCGGCGGCCTAGCCGCCCTTGATGGCCTTGATGGCCTTCGTGATCCCGCCTTCCGTCTCGCCGGCCAGCGTCCGGCCCATCTTGCCTTCCTGATAGCCCGCTACGCCCAGCACGACCATGTAGACGTACCACACCGGTCCCAGCGCGGAGACCACCGCGGGGATGTGCTCGATGAGCGCCGGGCGCTCCAGGGCGATGGCGGCGCCGGCCAGGGCGAGCACTCCCAGGACCATAAGCGGCACCACCACGGCCAGGGACCAACCCACCGCCCGGCGCCACAGCACGCCGGCCTGATAGCCGGTCTGGATGGTGTCGTTGACGGCGGCCTGCCGCGCGGTCACCTGCTGGTCGCGGCTGGCGGCGGCCTCGGCGCGGATGCGCTCCAGCTCCTGCTGGTGCTGGGCCTCGATCTGCTTGAGCTTGGCGGCCGCTTCCGGGTCGGACTTGAGCGCCTGGGCGATGGCGTCGGGGTCCTTTTCCGTGCCCAGGGCCTGGGCCACCTGGTCGGCGATCATGCCGGCGCCGGGCACGGGGATCACTTCCCCGAGTATCTTGGCGCCGGCTGAGGCGATCTGGCTTCCGAGGTCGCTCCAGTTCATGCCTTGCCCTCCAGGATGTGGCGGTGCAGCTCGAAGAGGCGATTGAACCAGCCGCGCAGGAATGCGGGGTTGTCGGTGCGGGCGTAGCGCACGGCGCGGTAGCCCAGCACTCGCTCGGCGAGGGGGTGGGGGTCGTGCTCGGCGACGGCGCCGAGGGTGTTGGGGCCGACGATGCCGTCGGGGGTCACACCCAGCGCGGACTGGAGGGTCTTCACGGCGGCGGTGGTGCCCTGGTTGACGGCGGCGTCGAAGACGACGTGGTCCACCGGCGCCGGCAGCTCGCCGCAGGAGACGGCGTCCCAGTAGTCGCGGCGGTAGATCGCGGCGGCGCCGTCGCGGGTGAGGTTGGCGATGTCCACGCCCGGGTGGGCGCGCTTGGAGATGCCGAAGTTGGTCTCGCCGCCGGGGTCGCGGGGGTCGTTCACGTAGCCGCCCTCGGCGTCGAGGATCTGCGCCACGCAGGTGGCGAAGCGGTCCTCGCCCTGCGAGGTGTCGTCGGCCTGGTCGGCCTTTTTGGTCTGGCTCTTGCTGGTGGCCATGGGGGTTCTCCTTGGTTGCACGTCTCAGATAATCCCGGTCAGCCCCGGGAAACGGTGAGGCCCTGGCGGCGGAGGTCGGCCTCGATGGCGTCGGCCACCTCGTCGCCGACGCGATTGCGGATGCCCTCGGGTACGCCGTCCCGGGCCAGCTCTTCGGCGGCGCGGGACAGGAAGGGGTTGCCCTTGCGCGGGGGCTGGTGAACCTTCTTCACGGGGTGGGCGGCGCCCTGCCAGGAAAGGGCCTTGCCCTTCTTGGGCTTGATGGTGACCGCCGGGCGGCCGTCGTGGACGGCGCGGGCGTAGGGCAGGTTGGAGCCGACCCAGGCCCGGCCGAGGGCGCCCTGCTGGGCGACGATGGATTTGCGCAGATCGCCGGTGCGAAAGGGGATGTTGCCCTGGCAGGTGGCGATCTCGCGCAGGTGCTCGGCCAGCGACAGGGCGATGGCGTTGCGGTCGATCATTACCACACCTCCACGGCGGCGCGCCGGGTCTCGGGGAAGCTGCGCTCGCAGGCCAGGGCCAGGGCCCAGAAGGCGTCGGCGTGGCCGCGGCTGTCGCGCGGGGCGTCGAAGCGGATGCCGGTGTTGGTGGCCTGGCGCTCGACGCTGTGCAGCCGGGCCATGAAGTCGGGGTCGCGCGGGATGGCGAGGTGGTGGCTCTCCGCCAGGCGCAGCACACCCAGGGCCAGGCGCTCCTTGAGGGCGGCGGTGAAGGCGCGGGGCTCCACCAGGGAGGGGAAGTCCCCGGCCAGCTCTTCGGCGAGCTGCATGCCCAGGCCGGTGCGGTCGATGGCGACGCGCTCGATGGGGTAGCTGGCCACCCAGTTGGCGATCTCGGCGCGCTGGGCGGCGAAGGTCTGCCCGGCGAGCTCGTGCCAGCGCAGGACGCGCAGCTTGCCGGTGAAGGCGCCGGTGACGGGGTCGCACTCCTCGCCCACCAGCACCAGGGCGGTGCGGTCGTTGACGCGGCCCACGTCCACGCCCAGGGCCAGGCGGCCGAAGCGGTCCACGCGCGTGCGGGATTTCCCGGCCCCGGGCTCTTCCAGGGGGTCCTCGGGGCTGCCGATGGTCTCCAGCAGGGACCACGGCAGCAGGTTGGAGCCGTCCTCGGCCCACTGGCACTCGTAGAACAGGGCCCAGGTGGCGGCGTCGAAGTTGAGCCGCAGCTCCTCGATGCCGCCGGGCATGGGCATGCCCTGCGCCACGGCGTCGTGGATGGTGATCTTGTGGCGGCTGAAGTGCTCCCACTGGCCCTTGTGGTTCTCGGCGATCTTCCAGAACAGGGAGCCGGGGGTGAACGGCGTGGAGCACACGGTGATGCGCCCGCCCACGCGGGTGATGGCCGGGGTCACGGCGCCCCATAGCCGGTCGGGGCGCGGCGCCCAGGCGAACTCGTCGAACCACACGTCGCCGGTGTAGCCCTGGGCGGTGCGCCAGTTTGTGGACAGGGCCGTGGCCCGGGCGCCGGCGACGCGCACTTCGCGGTCCTTGCCCTCCTCGATGGGCACCTCCAGGCGCTCGGCGTGGTGGAGGATGTTGCCCATGACCAGCTTGGCCTGGTCCTCGGAGGCGGAGACGATCACCTGGTCGCGGCCGGCGGCCATGCCGAGTACGGCGGACAGGCCGATGAGGTAGGTGAAGCCGATCTGCCGCGCCTTGAGCACCACGCGGTAGCGGGATTCGTCCTGGAGAAATTCTTTCTGGTACGGCAGCAGGCCGTAGTCGTCGGACAGGGCCTTGGCCAGCAGGTCCTCGCGCATGGCCTGGGCGACGATGGGCCGCGGCTTGGGCTGGGGCTTGGCCTTGCGCATCTTGTCCAGGGTCTTCTGGAGCATGGAGAGCTGCACGGTCTGGGCGTAGGTCAGCTCGCCCTCGCCGGCCTTGGCGGACAGGCGCGCGATCTCGGCTTCCAGGTGCTCGGGGGATTGGCGCAGCCGCGCCCGCTCGGTGTTCCAGTCGCCCTTGCGCACCCAGTTGCGCACGGTGGCGGCGCTGGCGCCGAGGTCGCGGGCAATCTCGGCGGCGTTGTCGCCGGCGATGTAGCGCTCATAGGCGTGACGGCGGTCGGCCTCGGACCACTTGCTGGGGCGGGCCATGCGTTACAGCTCCTCCAGGATTCGGCTCAGGCGCTCGGCCATGGAGGCCTCGTCGGGCTCATCGCCGGCGCTCTTGGTGAGGCCGTGGGATTCGAGGTCGGCCATGGCGCGGGCTTCCTCGACGGAGACGATCCCGGCGGAGACCAGGTCCGGCAGGTCGCTGCGGTTGTCGCCGGCGGGGGTGAGGTCCACGCCCTGGAGGGCCACTTCGTCCGGCCGCGCGCCCAGCTCGGTGGCCACGTCGCGCAGCCAGTTGTTCAGCAGCCGGCGGCGCGGGGCGAGGCTGAAGGTCTCGAAGGCCTGCATCTGGCCGGTCATCTCGCCGGAGCCGCCGAGCTGGCCGGAGGCGACGATGCCCAGCAGGCGCGGGGGCACGCCGTGGGCGGTGGGTAGCAGGTCCCGGGCCATCTTCATGAGGTCGAGGAACTTGCCGTCGCCGTCCTGGCTGACGGCCTGGAAGTTGATCTCTTGGCCTTCGGGCAGGGACAGGAACAGGGTCTTGCGGCTGTTCTCCACGCCACGCAGCTCGCGGGTGAAGAAGTCGCGGATGGCGGCCTGCTGGTCCCGGCTCATCTCCGGGCCGGAGTGAGTGATGACGTGCTCGGGGACGGCGCCGGCCTCGAAGAAGCGCTGGTTGTAGCGGGTGATGGCGTGCAGGAGCTGGACCACGCCCTCGGCGGCCAGGTAGCCGGGGAGGCTGTAGTGGCCGCCCAGCGGGCAGGGCGCCCGCAGCATGGCGATCTGCTTTTCCTTGAAGTTGGTGGTCTTCTCGCGGGTCTGCTGCCACAGGCGCTGCCGGTAGCCGCCGCCGGCCTTGCGCGCCATGGACCAGGCGGGCAGCCGGTGCAAGCCGGTGAGCTTGCCGGTGCGGTCGCGCACCCGCTCCACGAAGGCGTTGCCGTACACCTCCAGGTCCAGGGCGATGCTCACCAGGTCCTCGGTGGCCAGCACGTCCGCCAGGGCCTCGGCGTCGTCGCCGGCCAGGCCGCCGCCGGCCACCCCTTCGGCCTTCACCTGGCAGGCCCGGGCGTGGGTGGGGTCCATTTGGTAGAGCTGCGCCAGGGCGTGCGGGCTCACCGGCCACGGCCGCTCATCGGCGGCGGCCGCCTGGCCATCCAGCTCCAGTCCGTGTACCGATTTCATCACTTGTGCGCTCATGCCCCGTAGGGTATCGGAGCGCACCCGCCTTTTTGCGTCCTCCATACGGCCTTACCACTACATGTAGTGCCGACCCCCTCCACGGCCCGGCCGGGCCGCCGTAGGCTTTGCGGCATGGCAAAGCTAATCGATCTCAACGTCCGCTGGATTTCGCTGGTGCGCCGCCCGGCCAACGGCGAGGGCCTGGTCCTCAAGGCCGAGGACGGCGGCGCGGGCATTGTTTTGTCCCACCTGAAGGCCGAGCCCGCCATGCAGCGGCTGTTCGGCGTCATCTACGCCCCCGACGTGGAAGACGCGCAAGGCGATTGGGCCGATGCGGAGACCATCCGCCGCGCCGCGGATGCGTTCATGCGCGCCGGCCGCACCATCGCCGTGGACCGGGAGCACGACTTCGATCCGGTGGGTGCGTACGTGGCGGAGAGCTGGATCGTGCGCGCGGGCGACGCCTACTTCCCGGAGCTGGAAGGCGCGTGGGCGGTGGGGATTCAGGTGGAGGATGGCGAGCTGTGGTCGGCCATCGAGCGCGGCGACATTTCCGGGCTGTCCCTGGCGGGGACGGCCGGAACGAGCGACGAGCCCGCCCCGCGCAAGGGGGTGCTCCGCAACTTTTTCGAGACGTTCCGCAAACCCGAGCAGGAGAAGGCAATGGATGAAGAGCGGCTGAAGTCCCTGGTGGCCGACCAGGTGCGGGCCACCCTGGATGAACGCGACCGGGCCGAGCAGGCCAAGTCCGACCGGGAGGCCGAGAAGGCCGAGCGGGAAAATCTCCAGCAGTCGGTCTCCGATCTGACCGAGACGGTCAAGTCCCTGAAGCAGGACGTGGAGGCCATGAAGAAGTCGGAGCCCGCCGGGGACGGTGAAGGCGAGCCCGGGGCCGGCGACGACGATACCGGCAACTTCCTCTAAGGAGACGCGACCGTGGCTAACGAACTGGAACAAATCGCCAAGGGCATGATCGGCCCCGGGGACCTGAATCCGGGCGGCGCGCTGCGGCCGCAGCAGGCGGAGCGCCTGATCTCCATGGTGTTCAGCAATGGGCTCATGGAGAAGGTGACCACCCGCCGCATGCGCCGCACCCAGGCGGACGTGGCGGTGATGGACATCGCCAACCGCTCGCTCACCCGTGTGCCGCAGGGCTCCGAGCCCAGCGATGCGCAGCGCATCGGCGCCAATGAGCACGGCACCACCCTGCACGCCCTGCCGGTGCAGCTTTTCCCGCAAATCGGCCTCGATTACCTGCGCGACAACGCCGACAACAAGGAGCTGGTCTCCGAGGTGGAGGCGGGCTTCGCCACGCGCATGGAGGCGGAGCTGGAGGACCTGGCGTTCAACGGCATCGACGACACCTTCGTCGAATACGACAGCGCCAACCCCGACACCACCGGCTGGGTGACCCTGAACAAGGGCTGGATTCAGGTGGCCACCGACAGCGCCGACACCAAGACGGCCAGCATCGACCCGGGCACTAATGGCTGGCAGGACAGCCTGAAGACGGCCCGCGATGCCCTGCCGGAGATGTATCGCCCCAACGCGGCCATCTTCATGAACACCGCCGACGCGGATGCCTACGCCTACGAGCTGGGGCAGCACGTGACCGGCACGGCCCTGACCGCGGATTCGCCCCTGCGGCGCTTCCTGGGCTCGCCGATCATCACCTCGCCCTATATCCCGGCCGGCACCGTGCTGGTGACCCCGCCGAAGAACCTGGTGTTCGGCCTGACCACCGAGATCTGGCGGCAGAAGCGCTGGGACTACGACGCCCGCGCCCTGCGGTACACCTTTGATACCGCCTGCGACTACGAGATCGCGGTGAAGCAGGCCTGTGTGCTGGCGCAGTAATGACGCCCGCTGAGCTGCGCACGCTGATGGGCTGGCCGGCGGAGGTCCCGGAGGACCTGCTGGCCCGCCATATCGCATCCGCCGAGCGGGCCTTGCGCCCGCGCCTGGCGGGGGAGCCGCCCGCCGAAGGGGCGGACGGCCGCCAGGACTGGGTGGACGCGGTGCTGTGGCGGGCGGCGGCGTCGGTGGTGCCGACCATTCACACCTTCGCCCTGACCGGCGCGGCCAAGGTGGGCCGGCTGGAGGGCAACGTGGAGTGGCGGTTCCTGGGGCCGGAGGAGGCCCGCTCCCTGGCGGAGGACCTGGAGACGCGCTCGGAGGCCGCATTGGGGCGGCTGATCGAGGCGGCGGACGAGACGCCTTTGTCAGGCGCTTTTCTGTCCAGCGTGTAGGCAGGCCGGGGAAACCGTATGAACGGCTCACACAGCGGCGATTAAACGGCGTTAAACGGGGTGACAATGGGTGAGGAGAGCATCGAACGGCTGGGGCGGATCGAGGAGCGTCTGGAGGCCCAGCAGCGGGAGCTGACCCAGATTCGGGGTCTGTTGTCGCGGATGGTCCGCGTGGAGGAGCGCATGGGCGGCATCGACAACCGCATGGAGCGCCTGGAGGGGCGCGTGGCCAAGACGGAGAACGCCGTGGATGAGTATCGCACGGGCCACCGGGTCATGTCGTGGATGGCGGGCCTGGCTAGCTCCGGCCTGGCGGCCTTCCTGGGCTGGTTTCTGGGGGCCGGGCTATGAGGCAGGCGGTGGCGAACTGGGTGGCCGGCGCCCTGGAGGCCGTCGCCCCGGAGCTGTTGGGCGACGTGTGGGGCCGGCGCGAGGTGACGGTCATGGTGGACCGGCTGTCGCTGTCGCGCCCCAGCGCGCATACCAACGGGGTGCTGGCCGTGGAGGGCGAGGTGGTGGCCCTGCTGTGGGCGGACACCCCGGACGCCATGGACTGGGTGGCCATTGCTGACCGCCTGGTGGATGGCCTGACCCTGGACGCGGAGCCGGCTGAGGGCGAAGTGGCCTTCATCGGCCAGGCCGTACCCACCGAGTGGCGGGAGCGCCTGAACGAGGGGGCGGCCATTACGGAGATTCGCCTGGCGTTGGCCGGGGATGTGGTGCGGGGTGGACCGGATTACGGCGACCTGACCGAGCTTTACGCCGGGTGGGACGCGCAGTCTGCCGAGGACTACTCGAAGGTGGGTGACGCCGATGGATGAGGCCATTCTGGAGTCCCTGGCCTACCGGGTGGCCGAGCTGGAACGCCGCCTGGGCAATGTGGTGCGCCCCGGCGTGATCGCCGAGGCGGACTACCCACAAGCCCGGGTGCGGGTGCGGGTGGGCGAGCTGGTTACTGGCTGGCTGCCCTGGCTGACCCGTCGCGCCGGGGGCGATGTGGATTGGTGGGCGCCGGAGGTGGGCGAGCAAGTGGTCATGGTGGCGCCATCCGGCGAGCTGACCGCGGCCTGGGTGCTGCCGGCGGGGTATTCGGACGCGGTGCCGGCCCCGGCGGATACGGCGGATGTGTGGGTGGTGCAGCTCGCCGACGGGGCGGAGCTTCGCTACGACCGCGCCGCCAGCCAGCTCACGGTGACCCTGCCCGGGGATGCGCAGGCGGTCATCGATGGGGATGCCGCGGTTTCTGTGGGCGGGAGCGCCACGGTGGATGTGGGCGGCGACCTGGCGGCCACGGCTGGCGGGGAGGCCACGGTGGATGCGCCGAGCATCCACCTCAACGGCGGAACCGGCGTGGTGACCGGCGCCAGTATCTGTCACTTCACCGGCAGCCCGCACGGCGACGTGTCGGCGACGGTGACCGCGGGGAAGTGAAATGGCGCTATCCGCGAGCACGCTGGAAGGGCTGATCCTCCAGGAGCTGGAGGCGAACGGCATTGTTACGACCGGGCAATACGCCCGCACGCAGGAGCTGGCGGAGGCCATCGCCACGGCGGTGGTGGAGCATATCCAGGCGGCCGCGGAGGTGCCGGTGACGGGCGGCAGCTCCGCCGGCACCTACCCCGTGCAATAGGGAGACGGGAATGCGCTACGAGATTCTGAAGGACGCGCCGGCGCTGGGCCGGGCCGGCGAGACGGTGGAGCTGACCGAGCGCCAGGCGAAGTACCGCCTGAAGGCGGGCCAGATTCGCCCGGCGCCGGCCGCGCCCGAGCGGGGACGCAAGCGAAAGCGGGTCGCAAATAGCGCCGGACAGGAGGCGGGCGGCGAATGATCGGCACGAGCGCTGCCACCGGCCGCGCCCTGGATGGGCTGGACCATCTGGACCAGTCCGTGGCGGACATCCTGGCCACGCCCATCGGCAGCCGGCCCATGCGCCGCGAGTACGGATCGCGCGTGCCGGACCTGCTGGATGCGCCCATGAACAGCGAGACGCGGTTCGAGGTGGTCGCGGGCGTGGCGGAGGCGCTGCGCCGCTGGGAGCCGCGCTTGGGCGTGGACCGGGTGCGGGTAGTGGAGGCGGCGGCCGGCCGCCTGGTGGTCCGCATCGAGGGCGCCTACACGCCCACCGGGGAGCCGGTGGTGCGTGAGGTGCCGGTGGGAGGTGCTGCGTGACCGCTATCGACCTTTCCAAGCTGCCGCAGCCGACGGTGGTGGAGCCGCTGGACTTCGAGACCATCTTCCAGGCCGCCAAGGCGGACGCCATCAGCCGCTACCCGGATCTGGCCGACGCCCTGGATCTGGAGTCCGAGCCGGCGACCAAGCTGCTGGAAGTCTTCGCGTACCGCGAGCTGCTGGTGCGCCAGCGGGTCAACGACGGCGCGCTGGCGGTGATGCTGGCCTACGCCGGCGGGGCGGACCTGGACCAGATCGCCGCCCGCTACGGCGTGGCGCGCCGGGATGGCGAGACCGATGCCGAGCTGCGCGAGCGCGTCCAGCTCGCCCCGGAGAGCCTGAGTGTGGCCGGCCCAGTCGGGGCCTACGAATACCACGCCCGCAGCGCGGACGCGCGCGTGGCCGACGTGGCGGTGGCCAGTCCCGGCCCGGGCATCGTGCGGGTGACCGTGCTGGGGGATGAGGGCGACGGGGTGCCGCCGGCGGACCTGTTGGATGCGGTGCGGTCCGCCCTGGACGACGAGCGGGTGCGCCCGCTGTGCGACTCGGTGGAGGTAGTGGCCGCCACGGTGACCACCTACACGGTGCAGGCGGTGTTGGAGGTTGGCGACGGCCCCGATGCCGAGGCCGCCCGCGCCGCTGCCGAGGCGGCCGTGACCGATTACGTGGCCGAGCGCCACCGCCTGGGTGCCCCGGTGACCCTGTCCGGTCTTTATGCCGCCTTGCACGTCGGCGGCGTGGTCCGGGTGCAGCTCGACAGCCCGGCGGCGGATATCGAGGTGGCGGCCGACGAGGCCGCCTACTGCGAGGCGGTGACCGTGGAGGTGGCCAGTGGCTGACGACTTGCTGCCGCCCAACGCCACCCCGGCCGAGCGCGCCCTGGCCAGTGCCGCGGCGCGGGTCTCGGATGTGCCGGTGCCCGTGGGCGACCTGTGGGACCCGTGGTCCTGCCCCGCGGAGCTGCTGCCCTGGCTGGCCTGGGCGCTGTCGGTTGATGAGTGGGACTCGCAGTGGCCGGAAGAGACCCGGCGCGAGGTGGTCGCGCGCTCCATCGAGCTGCACCGGCACAAAGGAACCGTGTGGGCGGTTCGCCGGGCGCTGGAGGCGCTGGGTGTCGAGCCGGAGATCGTGGAGTGGTGGCAGCCGTCTGGAGGCGACCTGGCGCCGTTCGAGTTCGGGCTGCGGGCTGTTCTTCGGCGACCGATCACGCCGCACCAGCTGCTGGGCGAGAGTACGGCGGACGAAATCCGGCCCCGCATCGACAACTACAAGCCCGCCCGATCCCACCTCGCCTGGATTGCGTTCGCCGTGCGTCTGCCGGTGGGAATGCCGGCGCCGGCCCTGACCGGTGCCCGCCGGGTGCGCCGCCGCTCGGGCCTGGGGGTTCCCATCCTGCCGACCCTCGACGCCTGGGGCCTGGACGGCGCCCGGCTGGATCGACGCGCTTTGGGCCAGTCCCGGCGAGTGGCTGTGTCCACGGCGGCGCCGGTGCGCCTGGGGCGCCAGAGCACCCTGGACCAGGGCCTGCATCTCGACAGCGACGGCCTGGACGGCCAGGCCATGGACCGCTGGCTCCTGTACCGCGAGGCCGGCCGCATCCCGCCCCTGGCCCGGCTGGGGGTCACGGCGGCGGCCCGCTCCCCGGCTCCCGCCGGCGGGGCTGCGGCTAAGGCCTGGCCGGCGGCCCGGGCGCGGTCGCTGGCGCCGATGGCGGCGGAGGCGATGCACCACCAATCCCTGACCGCCCATTCGGCCGCGGCCGTGCGCCGCCCAATGATCCGCGGCCTGGACCACCTGCCTACCCTCGATGCGGCGCCGGTGGATGCCGCGCCCTTGGACATTTCGATGGAGACCGTCAATGGCTGACATCTGGAAACAGGCCCGCGTGCTCGGGGCCTTTTATGACCGCTTGGCCGAGGGGGTCGCGGGGCAGACGGCCTGCCCGCAGATCCAGTCCTTCGGCGTTTGCTACGGCTGGATCGATACCAGCGGGGAGACGCCGGTGCCCGAGGAGCCCCCGTTCGATGCCGCCTCCCTGCCGGGGACGCTGATCCATTCTGGGCTGGTGACGGCGGAGCCGTCGGGCAAGTCCGTGCTGGCTACGGCTGTGATCCCGGAGGGGGCTGTGGCGGAGCCGACGCAGGTGACCGCCATCGGCCTGTATGACCAGACCGACACGCTCGTGGCGGCTGTGAGCTTCCTGCCGGAGTGGATCACCCCGGACAAGCGCTACGAGCACCTGATCCACATGACGTTCCCGGAGGAGTGACCGATGGCGCTGACCGCCGATGTGCAGTGGCGTGAGCAGTACGCCAGCCACGCCCTGAACCGCAAGATGGCCGGGGTGGTGGAGGCCGGCGTCTATTGGGGCTTCCACGTGACGCCGGCCGGCGGGCTCCAGGTGGAGGTGGGGCTGGGCAGCGACCCGGATTATCCGGTTTCCGTGGCGGTGGTGGAGCGGGACGGGTACTCGCTCACTGTGCGCATGGATACACAGGAGCTGCTGGAGGTCCCGGAGGTCGGCCGCGCCTACGACCTGGTCCTGGAGGCGAGTTATGTCCTGGGCCAGCAAACGGAGGCGCGGCTGAAGCTGGTGACCGAGGCTGCCGACCACCATGTGGTGCTGGCGCATGTGGATGTGCCGGCCGACGCCACCGCCGTGACGGAGGCGATGATCGCGACCGACCGGCGGGATGTGGCCAATCCGGCCCTCAACGCGGCCCGCATCCTGACCCAGATCACGCAGCTAACCACATCCCTGATCGATGCCCGCGACCGGCTGAACAACCTGGAAGCGTGGGCGGAGACCCAGGGCTACACGCCCTAGCGAGGAGGTAGACGATGGGCAAGATTCTGACCGAGGTCGCGGCCGCACAGCAGGCTGTGGAGCAGCTCCGCCAGCGGGTGGACCTGCTGCTAACCGCCTACGGCGAGGACGCGATCGATGCCGACAAGATCCAGGAAGACATCGAGCAGGCGACGCAGGACGCCATCGACTCGGTGCTCGCCCAGCTCAGCGGGCTGGATGTATCCGACCTGAAACTGCGCAGCGAGTTGCAGCGCCAGCTGCTGGGCCTGCAAAACGCCTACGGCGAGCAGAAGTTCTTCTTCGAGTTCTTCGATCCGCTCTACGCTGCATCCGATGTCGTGAGCGTGGACGGGGTGGAGACGGTTGCCGGCGACAACAGCGTGGACATCAGCTCCACGGCGGAGCTGGTAGTGGGCCGCGAGTACGTCATCGAGACCGACCAGGCGCAGGAGGTCGTGGAGGTGGCGGAGGTGTTGTCGGATACCCGATTCACCACCACGAAGGACCTGACGGCCACCCTGAGCGGCGCCACTCTGCGCCGGACCAACTGGGCCATCACCGACGGCAAGGCAACCGCCGAGCCGGGCCAGGTTTACTACAGCCGGCCGCTGGCCCTGGGGCAGGAGGATACCGACAAGGCGGTGGTAGTGCGCCGGGGAAGCACCGGCGCGGTGCGGCTGTACTACACCGACGAGACCACCGGCAGCTGGACGGAGGTGCCCTGGGAGTGGCGCCGCGACAGCGACACCGCTATGACGGACCTTGGGCTGGTGGACGGCGGCGAGGATACGGGCCGCGTGGATGTGGAGTTCCGTCTGCCCGCGCGCGGCACGTTCGAACTGAAGCTGGTCGCCGAGGGCGACACGGTGACGGTGCACCACGTCGTCGGCATCGATCAGCCCACCCTGCTGGGCGGCGATCATCATCCGCCGGTGCAGCCCACCAACGACAACCCGGCCGACGGCGCCACGCAGATCGCGGAGACGCCGACCCTGGCGCTGGCGGATTACACCTCGCCCACGGGCACGCCGCAGGCGGCGCTCCAGGTGCAGGTTACCGGCACGCCCGGCGATTACAGCACCCCGCTGCACGATAGCGGCACGGTGTCCGGCGGCCTGTCCTGCCAGCTCCCGGCCGGCGTGCTCACCGAGGGTGCGACCTATGCTTGGCGAGCGCGGGTCCAGGACGCCGAAGGGGCCTGGTCGGCGTGGTCGGCGGAGACCACCTTCGCGACCGACAGCGCCTGGGAGTTCGTTGAGTCGCCCACGAACCAGGCGCCGAACGCCGGCGCCACGGATATCCCCAGCCAGCCGACCCTGGCGGTCAGCGCCTTCGGCGTGCAGGGATTTGACCCGGTCAATCTCAACGACGGCAGCTCGGACCTGTGGACGGAGAGCACCTCGACTGCCGGGGAGTACTACTACACCGGCTCCGCTCTCGCCGCCGAGCCGAACCGGCTGTTGGCGGACGGCACCGAGCTGGCACAGGGCACGCTGGGCAGCCTGACCGCCGGTGAGTGGGCCTGGGGCGACAACGACAGTCTGGGTGCGCCCACGGTGTACGTGAATCTATCCGCCGGGGACCCAGATGCCCAGGCCGGCGGGTATGTGCAGGCGGGCGAGAGCCACGTAGCCACGCAGTGGCAGCTGCGCGCAGCCGATGGCACCTATGATTCCCCGCTCTGGGATAGCGGATCCACCAGCACCGACCTGACCACCATCGTGGTCCCGGACGGCGTGTTGGCCGACGGGCAGACCACTTACTACTGGCGCGCACGCCACGAGGGGCAGCACATCGGCTGGTCGGAGTGGTCGGAAGAAACGAGCTTCACCACCAAGGACCTGTTCGCGCAGATCATCGGGCTGGCCCTGGTCAGCAGCGGCGGCGGCGCCGGGAGCTGGCAGCGCGTGGACGCCGACGGCAACAACCTGACGGTGGACACGGCTTATTTCGATAACCATCCGGTCTTCGGCGCCATCAAGGACGTGGTGATCGATGGCCAGTACATGGTCGAGATCCCGAAGTTCTACTACCAGGTCGGCCAGGCCCCGGCAGGATCGGACCAGGACGGCAACAAGGTGTTCTGGATCTCCGATGTCGCTGCCGACGGCTTCGAGCTCCATCCCGCGTTCATGGACGGCGGCGCTGAAGTCGCGCAGTTCTACGTTGGCAAGTACCAGGCCGTTGACGATCCGAACGCCGCCGGCACCAAGGCGGCCAGCCTGCCGGGTTACCAGCCGCTGGTCAGCATCGACTTCACCACGTTCCAGACCCGGTGCGCTGAGCGCAACACGGCCAGCGGGGTGGACGGGTTCATGTTGTGGTCCATGTACCAGCGCTCCGCGATCCTCATGCTCATGATGATCGAACACGGCGGCGCCGACGGCCAGAGCCTCATCGGCCAGGGGCGGGTGAATCAGTCCAGCGCCGCCAATGTGGACGCCACTGACGTGGCCGAGGCCACGTATCGCGGCATCGTCGGCCTGTGGGGCAACGTGCGCCAGTGGGTAGACGGCCTGGAGATCGACGGCAGCCACGTGGTGAGCGTGTGGGACCAGCAGGGCAATCAGAGCTGGGTCGCCACCGGCGTCACCACCGCCAGCACCGACGGGTGGCCGACGGCGATGCACGAAGAGTCCGGCACGGACTACGACCTGTCCCCGCTCATGCTGCCGAGCGCGACCGACGGCACCGAGTCGAACGGCACCTACGGCGACTACCTGTGGGCCAGCGACAGCGTGGGGGTCAACGTCCCCAACCACGGCGGCGCCTGGGGCGACGGCTCGCGGGCGGGGCCTTTCTGCCTGTACTGCCTCCACGAGGCGTCGCGCTCCGACAGCGGCCTCGGCGGCCGCCTCGCAAAGGTGTGACTGCAACCTGATACCTGGCGTTCTGAAGGGTCGCGCGGTAGCGCGGCCCTCCCAACAGGAGAACAGCGATGAAGATCGGAAATCGAGTCCAATGGGCCAAGATCGACAGCCTGGGTTTGCCGGCTTTGGATCGGAGCGTGCCCCAGTCGGAGTACCGGCAGGAAGTGCGGGTCTACAAAGTGCCCAAGGATGTGGATGCGGGACGCTATTTCGTGAGCGCTACCCCGGCCAACGCCATCGAGGAGCGGCCGCCGAGCCGGGTGCGCGAGACGGACCTGTTGTGCCGCTTCACTCTACAGCCGGACGGCGAGGCGCGTCTGGTGTATGCCCGTGACGAGGTGCGGGCGGCGTAGTCGTGGCCAGCACGCTCGACGGCCTGAAGATCCTGGCCAAGCTGGAGGAGCTGCACGCGTACAGCCATCAGGCCACTCATCACTTCCCGAAGTACGAGCGGCACGTGCTGTGCGCGGATATCCGCCACCGCTGCCAGTCTATGCTGCACCTGGCCGTGCGAGCGGCGAAGAAGTACCACAAGAAAACCACCTTGCAGGACCTGGATATCGAGGTGGAGATGATGCGCTCGCTGGTACGACAAGCGCACCGGATGCGATACATCAACGACCACCGCTATGAGGTCTGGTCCCGCCATATCGATGAGGTGGGGCGGATGGTGGGCGGCTGGATTCAGTCCAGCAAGAGCACAGGGTGATGGCCTGTTACGGCGGCAACTGGAGCAACGGCTCGCAGGCGGGGCCTTTCTGCCTGAACTGCAACAACGAGGCGTCGAACTCCAACAGCAACATCGGCGGCCGCCTCGCAAGAGGAATTGGCCAGAAGGCGCTAGCCCACGGGCGGCGTCCAGCGCCCTCATCTTGGGGCCGTCATCCTCGCCTCCCGGAGGCGAAAGATAGACCCGCGGCCGCGGCGAGTAGTGCGAGCGAAAGTGGCGGCCGCCCATATTCCGAAGGGGGAACGGTGCCGAAGACGGTAAAAAATCTGTGGCCGCAGGTAGCCGCTTTCCCGAACTTGCATGCGGCGTACCTGGAGGCACGCAAGGGTAAGCGCTACACCGGGCCCTGCATGGAGTTCGGTTGGGGGCTTGAGGGCCGTCTCCTGGATCTGGAGCGCAAACTGGACGCCGGAACCTGGCAGTCGTCGCCACCCTATGAGTTTGGCGTGGTGGACCCGAAGCCTCGACGGATCCAGGCCCCACCATTCGCCGACCGGGTTGTGCATCACGCCCTGGTCCGGCAGATAGAGCCTCATTTTGAGCGCCGCTTCATCGCTGATAGCTACGCCTGCCGCGTCGGCAAAGGCAGTCATGCGGCGGTGGACCGGCTCCAGGATTTCTTGCGCCTGGGGCAGGGCCGCTGGGGCGAGCCCTGGGTGCTCAAGGCGGACGTGCGCAAGTACTTCCCCTCCATCAATCACAGCCGGCTGCTGCGCGCTATCGGGCGGGTTATTGGGGATCGGCGAGTCCTTGCGCTGGCGGAGCGGATCGTCGGCGGATATGGCCACGCCCAGGGGGTCGGCCTGCCTATCGGCGCCCTCACCAGCCAGCTGTTCGCCAATGTGTACCTGGACCAGCTGGACCACTACGTGAAAGACCAGCTTGGGGTGGGGCCCTATGTACGCTACATGGACGACTTTGTGGTCATCGGGCCAAGCAAGGAAGCGCTGTGGGAGGCCCACGACGCCATCGCCGCTTATCTCCGCCAGGACCTGGGGCTCCAGCTAAACCACAAGACCGACGTGTTCCCTGCCCGTCACGGGGTGGATTTCTGCGGCTACCGCACGTGGACGACTCATCGTCTTCCCCGCAAGCGGACGGTGAAGCGAGCCCGCCGGCGATTCCGGCGCTTGGCCCGGTTGTACCGGGAGGGTCGGATCGGCCTGGAGGACATCCGGCCGCAGGTGATGAGTTTTATCGGCTACATGCAGCGGTGTGATGGGCGGCGGACTTTGAATGGGGTGTTATCCGACTTTGCGCTCACTCGGGCGCGCTAACGCAGGAGAGGATCATGGCTGAGAGCTTTTTACACGGCATTGAGGTAACCGAGGTTACCGACGGCCTGCGGCCCATCCAGACCGCGCGGTCGTCGGTGATCGGCGTCATTGGTACGGCACCGGCGGCGGCCGCGGAGGACTGGCCACTGAACACGCCGGTCCTGGTGACCGGGCCTCGGCAACTGGAGGGAATCGGTGATGAGGGAACCCTGAAGGACGCCCTGACGGGCATCTATGACCAGGCGGGCCCCGCGGTCGCTGTGGTGCGGGTCACCGAGGGCGCCGATGACCTGGAGACCCTGTCCAACATCATCGGCGACGCCACCATGGGCACCGGGGTGCATGCCTTCCTGGCGGCGGAGTCGGAGATCCACGTGACCCCCCGCATCCTGTGCGCGCCCGGGCATACCTCGATGCGCCCCACCGGGGTGTCGGAGATCACGGTGGACACTCCCGGGTCGGGCTACACGGAGGCGACGGTGACCCTCGACGGCGACGGCCAGGGCGCCGAGGCGGAGGCGGTCATCGAGGACGGCTCCATCACCGCCATCAACGTCACCAGCGCGGGCTACGGCTACACCAGTGCCCCCACGGTGACCATCTCCGGCGACGGGGACGGCGCGGCCGCGGCTACCGCCGCCATCGACAGCGCTGCCAACCCGGTGGTGGCGGAGATGCAGGGCATCGCCGAGCGGTTGCGGGGCGTGGTGGTCGCCGACGGGCCGAATACTACGCTCACCGAGGCCATCACCTACCGCAACGACTGGGGCTCGGACCGCATCTACGTCGTGGACCCGTTCGTGACGGTGTGGGACACCACCACGGACAGCGCGGTGGCCGAGCCGGCCTCGGGCCGGGTGGCGGGCCTGATGGCGTTCGTGGATAACGAGCACGGCTTCTGGTGGTCGCCGAGTAACAAGATCATCAAGGGCATCGTGGGCACGGACCGGGCGGTGCAGTTCGGCCTGAGCGACACCTCCAGTCAGGCGCAGCTCATGAATGCCGATGAGGTGGCCACCATTATCCACAAGCGCGGCTATCGCCTGTACGGCAACCGCACCACCAGCGCGGACCCGCAGTGGGCCTTCCTGAGCGTGCGGCGCACGGCGGATATGGTCTACGAGTCCGTGGAGGAGGCCTTCCTGTGGGCCCTGGACCGCCCCTTCTCCGAGCACCTGATCCGGGATATTCAGGAGTCCGTGAACGCCTATCTGCGGAGCCTGGTGAACCGGGGGGCGTTGCTGGGCGGCAAGTGCTGGTTTGACCCGGCGCTCAATACCAAGGACCAGCTCATGGCCGGGAAGCTGACCATGGACTTCGACCTGGAGCCGCCGGCTCCGCTGGAGCGCCTGACCTTCCGCGCTCATCGCGAGGCGGACTACTACACCGAGCTGGCCGAGGCGGTGGCGAGCTAAACCGAGAGGAGACGCATCATGGCATTGCCCAAGGTACTCAAGAACTTCACCTGCTTCGTCAACGGCTTCGGCTACGCGGGGAAGGTGGACGAGATCGAGCTGCCCAAGATCACCCTTCAGACGGAGGACCACCGGGCCGGCGGTATGGACACCCCGGCCAAGCTCGACATGGGCACGGAGCCCCTGGAGGCCACCATTACCTTCGCCGAGTACGATCCCAAGCTGTTCCCCATGTTCGGTCTGGTGGATGGCGCTTGGGTGGGCCTGGTCTTCCGGGGCGCCCAACAGTCCGGCGACGGCGAGGCGGAGCCGGTGATGGTGGTGCTGCGCGGGGCGCTCAGCGAGCTGGATATGGGGTCCTGGAAGAGCGGCGAGAAGAACCAGTTCAAGGTGTCGGTCTCGGCGATGTATTACCTGCTCACCGTCAACGACATTCCGATGGTGGAGATCGACGTGGAAAACATGCGGCGCGTCATCGGCGGCGTGGATCAGCTCGCCAGCCAGCGCCGGGCGATGGGGGTGTAACCGATGGAAGAGATCAAGCTGGAGCACCCGATCACGGCCGACGGCCAGGAGGTGCAGAGTCTCAAATTGCGCCGGCCAAAGGTGCGCGACCTGGAGGTGATGGAGGCGGCCGGGGATCGGGATATCGCCCGCTCGGTGTCGCTCATTGCCAACCTGGCGGAGGTGTCCCCGGACGCCCTGCGGGAGCTGGACGCCGGCGACTTCATGCGCGTGTCGGAGACCGTGGCCGGTTTTTTGGGGCAGAAGTCCCTGACGTGATGGACGGCCTGGAGGTGCTGGCGGTCGCCTACGGGTGGCCGCCGCACGTGGGCCGGGATCTTCCGGTGACGGAGTTCGCGGAGTGGGTGTCGCGCGGGCAGCGCTGGATCAGGAATCGCTTCGGTGCCGGCGACGCCTAGCCCGCTGCCAGAAGGAGCCCGGGGTGTCCGGGTCGATGGCGGCGACGGGCAGTCCGGGTAGCGCGATGAGCGCGCCGAGTCCGAGGGCGATGAAGGCGACGGTGGGCCCGAAGGCATACCAGATGCCCACGAAGGGTGCGGCCACCAGGCCGAGCACGAACACCGCGAATAGCAGGTAGGCCGCCAGCAGCAGGAGCTGGCCAAACAGGGTCAGAATCTGGCCGAGCAAGCGAGGGACCGGCATGCAGGACCTCAATCTATCGCTGATAGTGCGCGCCACCGACCGGGTGAGCCGGCCGGTGAAGCAGATGCAGCAGCGGTTCAACCGCTCGCTGTCCAGTATGCGCGAGTCCATGGACCGTTTCCACCGCTCCATGGAGCGGGCGGCCAATATCTCCCTGGCGGCGCAGGGGGTGCAGTCCTTCGCCACTCAGGCGCGGACGGCGCTGGCGGCTCCCGTGCAAGCGGCCATGGACTTCGAGAGCGCCATGGCCGACGTATCCAAGGTGGTGGACTTCGAGGGCGCCGATGGCGCCGAGCGCTTGGGCAATGAGCTGGAGCGGTTGTCCACCCGCATCCCGGTGGCCGCCACGGGCCTGGCCGATATCGCGGCCGCCGGCGGGCAGCTCGGCATCGCGGCCGACGACCTGCCGGACTACACGGAGACGGTGGCGAAGATGGCCACCGCCTTCGATATGGTGCCGGACCGGGCCGGCGAGGCCATGGCCAAGCTGTCCAACATCTTCGGCATCCCCATCCAGGAGCTGCAAGGGCTCGGGGATGCGGTGAACCACTTGTCCAACAATATGGCGGCCAAGGCGGACGAGATTGTGGCCGCCACCCAGCGGGTGGGCGGGTCCGCCAAGCAGTTCGGGCTGTCGGCGCAGCAGACCTCGGCGCTGACCGGGTCGCTGATCGCCTTGGGCAAGGAGCCCGAGGTGGCAGCCACCTCCATCAAGGCCATGCTGACGCGCCTTCAGGCGGCCGACACCCAGTCCAAGCAATTCCAGGAAGCCCTGGACGAGCTGGGAATCAGCGCTCAACAGGTACAGCAGTCCATCGCCAACGATGCACAGGGCGGCCTCATGGCCTTTCTGGAGCGGCTGGAGGGGCTGGACAGCCAGGCGCGCACCAGCGTGATTGCGCGCCTTTTTGGCCAGGAGCACGTGGACAAGGTGTCGGCGCTGGTGGGGTCCCTGGATAAGTACCGGGGCGCACTGGGGATGGTCTCGGAGGAGAGCGAGTACGCCGGCAGCATGCAGGCAGAGTTCGAGGCTAGGGCTGGCACGGCGTCCAACGCCATCCAGCTCCTCCAGAACATGGTGAGCCGGGCGAGCCGCGCCCTGGGGGATGCCCTGCTTCCGAGCATCAAGGAGCTGGCGCCGCAGGTGGGCCAGGTGGTGGACCGCATCACCGGATGGATCAAGGCGCACCCGGAGCTGACCAAGGGCATCATGATGACCGCGGGCGCCCTGACCGCTGTGGCCACGGTGGCGGCTCCGGTGCTCATGGGGCTGGCCGGGCTGACGGTGGCGGCGGGAGGCGTATCCGCCGCGTTCGGTGTCGTGTCCAGCCTGCTGGGTGCCTTGCCGGGCGGTCTGGGCGCCCTGGCTGGCGGCCTGCGGACGGCCACGGTTGGGGCGCAAGGTCTGGCCGGCGTGGTGTCCTCCCGGATGACCAACGCGCTGCGGTCGCTTGCGGTGCGCCTGTATCTCGCCGTCGGCGCCACCAGTGCCTGGACCCGGGCGAATTGGCGCTCGGCGTTCAGTCTGCGCGCCCTGGCCGCCGGCGCCGCCTCCCGTGCCATGGCCGGCCTGCGCGGTATCGTCGGCGCCTTGCGCGCGGCCACCCTGGGAGCGCGGGCGTTCACGGTGGCGCTGCTGACCAACCCGATCACCTGGATCGGCGTGGCCATTGCCGGCGTGGCGGCGCTCATCTATCGGTATTGGGAACCTATCAAGGCCTTCTTCTCCGGGTTCTTTGCCGGATTGAGCCAGGCGCTGGCACCGCTGGCGGCGCAGTTCCGCGCGGCCCTGGGGCCGGTGGTCTCGTTTTTCCAGCCGGTGCTGCGGGCGCTGGGCAGCCTGTGGAGCTGGCTGCGCTCCCTCATAACGCCCATCGAGTCCACGGGCGGCGCGGCCCAGTCCCTGGGGCGCCAGGTGGGCGCGGCCGTGGGCGGCATGGTGCGCGCTATTGTCGGTGCCCTGGGCTATCTCCTCAGTCTTCCGGGCAAGATATTCGACGCGGTGAGCGGGGCGGTGCAGAAGGTGGGGCAGGCCCTGTCCGGGCTCAACCCGCTCCAGCTCCTGAAGCAGGCCTTCACGGGGGCATTGCAGTGGCTTGGCGGGTCGCTGCCGGCCAAGTTCGCCGCCATGGGCAAGGACGTCCTGTCCGGGTTGGTGGGGGGATTCACGGAGCGCATCGGAGCGGTCAAGGAGAAGATCCAGTCCGTCGCCGAAGGGGTGAAGGGTTGGTTCGCGGACAAGCTGGGGATCTCGTCGCCGTCCAAGGTGATGGCGGAGGCCGGCGGCGAGGTGTCTGCCGGCGTGGCCGTGGGAATGGAAAAAGGAGCGCGCAGGGTCCGGCAGGCGGCCGCCGGCGTCTCCGCGGCAGCGATGGTGGCGGCGCCAGCCGCCGCCGAGGTGCCCTCCCCGGCAATCCAGACACCGGCCCCGGTCCAGGTGCCGGCGCCGTCCGTGGAGGCCGCGACGCCTTCCCCGGTACGGGTGCCCTCCCCGGCGGTCCAGGCACCGGCCCCTGCGCCTGTGGCGGCACCCAGCGCAGCCGGGCCGGCTGCGGGCGGCCAGGGGGGTGAGGCGGTGACGATCCACGCGCCGATCACGATCCACACCACCGAGGGCATGGACGAGCGGGCGGTGGCGGAGGAGGTGCGCCGCGAACTGGACGCCGCCGGCCAGTCCGCCCGGGCGCGCCGCAGGGGGGCGCTATACGATGGCTGAGGTGATGATGGGGCTGGGGGATTTCCGCTTCAGCCTGGACACGGCCGCCTGGCAACAGCTACGGCGATCCAGCGAGTACCGCTGGCGCTCCCAGGACCGCATGGGCCGCGAACCGGCCACTCAGTATGCCGGACCAGGGCAGGAGCGCATCACCCTCAACGGCACCATCTATCCGCATTTCAAGGGCGGGCTGGACCAGGTGAGTCGCATGCGGGAGATGGCCGGCGCCGGCAAGCCCATGATGCTGACCGATGGTGAGGGTCTGGTCTACGGGGATTACGTCATCCAACGCATCGAGGAGACCCAGACCAAGCCGCTTCCGGGCGGTGCTCCGCGCAAGATGGAGTTCCGCCTGACCTTGCTTCGGTATGGCTCGGATGAGGAGGGTGCGCCGTGAATACCTATCGCACCGTGGACGGCGAGATGTTGGACGATATCTGCTGGCGGGTATACGGCCGGGAGTCGGCCGTGCCGGACGTTTTGGAAGCCAATCGGCACCTGGCGGACGAGGGCCCGCGCTTGCCGGCTGGCACCCTGGTGCAGCTCCCCGCACTGCCCGAGCCGGAGGCGGAGGATGCCGTGAGGCTGTGGGACTGATATGCAGCCCGCTTTTCGCGTCATAGCAGACGGCCAGGACGTAACGCAACGCATCGCGGATCGCCTGGTGGAGCTTACAGTGTCAGATGAGGCGGGGGGCACGAGTGACACCCTGGATATCCGCCTGGATGACCGCGAGCACGCCATCGAGCTGCCTCGCCGCGGCGCCGAGCTTGAGGTGGCCATCGGGATGGGCGAGGCCAAGACCATGGGGCGGTACGTGGTGGACGAGGTGACCCTGGAGGGGCCGCCGGCCACCCTCTCCATCGCCGCCAAGGCGGCGGATATGCGCCAGTCCCTGAAGAGCCCCAAGACGCGGAGCTGGGACGAGACGACCCTGGGTGACGTGGTGTCGTCCATCGCTGGTGAGCACGGCCTGGAGGCCAAGGTGGCCGCTGAGCTGGCCACCGTGCAGCTCACCCATGTGGACCAGACCGAGGAAAGCGACCTGCACTTGGTCACCCGTCTGGCCCAGCGCCACGGTGCCACCGCCAAGCCGGCCGGTGGCGCTTTGTTGGTGGTCCCGCGCGGCAGCAGCCAGACCGCCAGCGGCCGCACCCTGCCGGCGATGAACATCCAGGGCTCCGAGCTGTCCCGGTGGTCGGTTACCATAGCCGACCGCGAGCGCTACGCCAGCGTGGTGGCCACCTACCACGACCCCGCCAAGGCGGAGCCGGTGGAGATGACGGCTGGCAGCGGAGAGCCAGCCTATCGGCTACGTGACACCTACTCGGACGAGGCGGCCGCCCAGGAGGCGGCAGACGCCCGCTTGCGCGCAGCCAAGCTCGGCGAGGCCACCCTGCGCGCCACGCTGGCCGTGGGCCGCCCCGAGGCGGTCGCAGAGACGCCGATCACTGTGGAGGGGGTGCGGGAGGGTGTGGACGGGGATTGGGTGGCCAAGCGAGTGCGGCACCGGTTCGGGCGGTCCGGCTACACCACCGAGATCGAGGCCGAGGTGCCAGCCTAAACGGTCTCAATCAATTTCGGACGGGTCGCAAAAAATTTTTGCCGGCCTAACGTCCGGGCAGTTCTGACAGGACAGGGAATAGTAGGTCTCGAAGTGCAGGTCTTCGTCCAGGGCCCGGACCCGCTCTGCCTGCGCCTCGCTCACCCGGGGCGGATGCCCGCCCACCTGCAGCAGGGCCAGCACCAGGGAGGTGAACTCGTGCCCCAGGGGGATACCGGCGAAGACCACCCCCGTGTCCTCCCCGGGGCGGCGGATGGAAAAGGACGGGGTTCGGGCATCTTCACCGTCGGTGCGCAGGGTCACCCGCTCCGACAGTTCCGCGATTTCCCGCAGAAGGGCCTCCAGGTCACGGGATTTCTCCCCCGCATCCAGGGTGGCCACCAGCTCCACGGGCTGGCCGATCTTGTCCAGGTGCTGCCTGAGTTGTTCCTTGAGTCGGGCATCCAGCATGCCGGCGGGACCTCATCGTATGGCACTGCGTGGTGGGGGCCCATGCCCCCGGCGTGACGACGCCCGGGAGGGCCCGGGCGTCGTGGGATCCCCATGGGGGAGACGGTGGATCTCAGATCTTGCCCACCAGGTCCAGGGAGGGCTCCAGGGTCTCCTCCCCTTCCTGCCACTTGGCCGGGCAGGCCTCGTTGGGATGGGCCGCCACGTACTGGGCCGCCTTCACCTTGCGCAGCAGCTCCTCGGCATTGCGGCCGATGTTGCCGGCATTGATCTCCACGATCTGGATCTTCCCCTCGGGATCGATGACGAAGGTGCCCCGTTCCGCCAGGCCGTCCGATTCGATCAGCACCTCGAAGTCCCGCGAGATCTGCAGGGTGGGATCGCCGATCATGGGGAACTGCAGCTTGCCGATGGTGGCGGAACTGTCGTGCCAGGCCTTGTGGGTGAAATGGGTGTCCGTGGACACGCTGTAGATCTCCACCCCCAGCCTCTTGAATTCCTCATAATGATCCGCCAGATCCCCCAATTCCGTGGGGCAGACGAAGGTGAAGTCGGCGGGATAGAAGAAGAACACCGACCACTGGCCCTTCAGGCCCTCATCGGTCACCTCGATAAACTCGCCGTTGTGGTAGGCGGTGGCCTTGAAGGGCTTGACCTGGGTGTGGATCAGGGACATGGAATGACCTCCTCGCTGCGTGTGAACAGGGTGCGTTAGATAGTTAGACGCATTCTAACCTACACCCCGGAGGAGACAAATAAGATTTTTTTATGGAAACAACACCCCGCGGGCGGGGCCGCGGGGCGGGATCCGGCCAGTTCCGGGGCCTATTTCAAGACATCCCGGATCTCCCGGGGCCAGGAGAAGGAGCGGTTGCCCCCCTTGCCCCGGGCCCGGCCGCCATGCTGGCGCCCCTTCTGTGTCAACTCCAGATGCCCCTCGGCATCCCGTTGCAGGAAGCCCCGCTCCTGCATCATCTCCAGGAAGGCCGGGGTCTTCATCTTCAGGGAACTGGCGATGCGGGACGAGGGAAGCAGGTCTGCATCGCCCTTGCCGGAGCGGGACGAGGCCTTACCCTGTCCGCCGCTGCCCCGGCCCTTGCCGCGCCCGGCGGGCGATGCCTTCTGCGCGGCAGTGGAGGCGGACGCAGGTGCGGAGGGCTCCCCCTCGCCTGGGACCGCGTCGGGGCGGTCTGCCTCCTGCTGGGAGGGTTGCCCGTCCGCCTGTACGGAATCGGTCCCTGCGGCCAGGGCCGCCTCCCCGGAAGGGGATGCGGGCGGTACCTCGCCCGCTACGGCGGAGGCCTGACCGCCGGCGGACTGCGCCCTGCCCTGTCCACCGCGACCCTTACCCTGGGAACGGCGGGATCGTCCGCCCCCGCCCTTCTTGCGGCCGGGGGCGGCCTGCCCCTCCTCCTGCGCTGGGGTGTCGGCCTTCTCCGGGGCCGCGGGCGGCGCCTCCATGGAGGGCTGGGCCTGGGGCTCCGGGGGGGCCTCCGCGGGTACGGGGGGCTCCTCTTCCGCGGCTGCCTGCGGCGCCGGGGGGATCTGGTCCAGCTCCCAGCGCTCCTGGTAATCCAGGGGCTCCAGTTCATGCAGGTCCGCCAGACCCTGGGCAATGCGCTGCAACGTCTCCCGGTTCACACGGTTGAAGGCCGCCTGCACCGCGTTCACCACCCCCTGGGAGAGGGAGATCTTCTTCAGGCGCTCCCGCTCGTAGTGGCGCACGAACTCACTGAGCTTGAACACCCGGTCCCCCCAGCGGCTGACGTTCTCCACATCCACCTGATCGTCGTCCCCCAGCACCAGGCACACCTCCAGGGAATGGGACATACGCATCCCCAGGCGCCGGGGCCAGGGTTCGGCGGCCAGGATCTTCTCCAGCAGATCGGCCTTCTCGAAGAGTTCGGGGAAGGCACGGCGCACCCCCACCCATTCCTGGCCCTCCTCCGACCAGACGAAGACCTCGCCGAGGGTGTTCACCTTCACCCGCTCGGCCCCCATGAACCCGGAATCCACCAGGGTGAACTGCAGGCTGCGGTTGATGAGCAGATGGTCGATCTCCACCACCTCTTCGCCGTAGGGCAGGCGCAGATCGTGCAGCACGGCCACGTCGTCCGAGAGTTCTCCCAGATGCAGATCCACCGACTCGGCGAACATGTGCAGTGCGTCCTTCAGGTAGATACGCAGCATCTCCGAATCCACCAACCCCGCCTGATCGGGATAGGCCTCCTGGATGCGCTCAAGCTCCATCAGGTGGGGGGACCGATCATCCGGTTGTTTTATCAACATGTGAGACTCCTTGAAGACCGCTCATGGACTGGGCAAAGCCGGGGCGCCGGTGCAGCAACGCCGTGTCCCAACCCTGCAATGGAGATGGAATAACCCGAAAAGTAAAATATTTCCCCCATACAATCAATTACTTATTATTTAAAAACCGGCACATCTCTTGCAGTGCATATTTTGCAGCTGGCGGGGGGATCAGGGACGCTGATACCAGAAGCGGGTGAAGCGCCTGGAGCGCAGGGCGAAGGGGACCAGCAGCAGCACCAGGGCGGTCCACAGGTGCCGCCAGGGGGAGAACCAGCGGGCCTTGCGCCCGGAACTCTGCACCGGATGGGCAAGGATGCGAAAGACCTGGCCACGGCGGCGGCCCTGGCGGGCGAGGCGGCGGGAGAGGAACACTTCCTCGCCGGCATAGACCCGCTCGCTGAAGCCGCCGGCGGCGTCGAAGGCCTCGCGGGTGCAGAAGAGATAGCAACCGGCGGCCAGGCCCAGGGCCATGGACATTTGGTTCCAGAGCACCTGCCCCCAACGGTAGAGGGCCCGATCCAACTGGTCGAGTTGCACCTGTGCCCCGCCGCCGCAGACCTCCCCGCTGCGCAGGGCATGCAGGGTGGCGTTCAGCAGATCCGCATCGGGCCAGGTGTCGGCATCCACGAACAACAGGTAACGCCCCCGGGCCACGGCCGCCCCGGCATTGCGGGCGCGGGCGATGCGGCGTTCCGGCTCGTGGACCACCTGCGCGCCCCGCTCCCGGGCGATGCGGGCCGTGGCATCGCTGGAGGCATTGTCCGTGACGATCACCTCCGCCCGCACCCGGGCCCCGGCACAGGCGGCCTGTACCGCATCCAGGGCACCACCGATCCACTCCGCCTCGTTCCAGGCGGGGAGGATGACGGAGAGTTCGGGGGCCCCGGCGGCGTCCCCCATGGTTCCGGCTGGAGCAGGCCCCGGCAGCGTCATTCGTTCAGGGCCAGGGCCGCCGGGCTGAGCCAGGGATAGTGCTCGCGCAGGGCCTCCCAGTCCTGTGGCGTGCCCAGGTTGTGCCGGGGCGGCAGTTCGTGCCAGCGCCAGCCCAGGGCCTGCAGGCGCGGGCGCAGCTGGGCCATCACCCGGTCCGAGCCCCATTCCAGGGCCTGGAACAGGCCGGGATCGGCGCGGCGCAGGCCCAGCAGCACGCAGCCGCCGTCATGGGCGGGCCCGAGCACGGCATCGGCCCCGGCGCGCAGCTGCGCGGCGGCCTCGCGGAGGTCCTGCACCGTGGTCTCCGGGCAATCGGTACCCATGACCATGGCGGCGGGAAAGCACTCCAGGGCCCGCTCCAGGGCCTCATGAAGGCGGGACTGCAGGTTCACGCCATCCTGGGAGGCCAGGGCCACACCGTAGTCCACCGCCAGCTTGCGCAGGAAGGGATGCTTCCCGTCCGGCGCCCCGTGGATGATCACCGACCCGCAATCGGCGGCACAGGCCACGGTGAGGGTATGGCGCACCAGGGCCTTGTGCACCCGGCAGGCGTCCTCGGCGCCGATGACCGGGATGAGCCGCACCTTGGTGCGCCCGGGCACGGGGGCACGGGTGAAGACGAGGACGGGGATCTCCTGTTCGCGCATGCTCATCCGCCTCAGCCCACCCAGGCCCGGGCGTTGCGGAACAGGCGCATCCAGGGGCCGTCCTCACCCCATTCATCCGGGTGCCAGGAGAACTGGAGGCTGCGAAAGACCCGTTCCGGATGGGGCATCATGAGGGTGACACGACCGTCGTCCGTGGTCAGGCCGGTGATGCCCCCGGGGGAGCCGTTGGGATTGAAGGGGTAGCGCTCCGTGGCCCGCCCGTCATGATCCACGTAGCGCAGGGCCACGGCGGCGGACGCCGCGTCGGCCCCATCGGGGAAGACCACCCGGCCCTCGCCATGGGCCACGGCGATGGGCATGCGTGAACCGGCCATGCCCTGCAGCAGCACGGAGGGGCTGTCCACCACCTCCACCAGGGAGAGGCGGGCCTCGAACTGTTCACTGCGGTTGCGCACGAACCGGGGCCAATGGGCCGCACCGGGGATCAGATCCTTGAGCTGGGAGAGCATCTGGCAGCCGTTGCACACCCCCAGGGCGAAGGTGTCCGGGCGCTGGAAGAAGGCCTCAAAGGCCTCCCGCAGGCGGGCATGGAACAGGATACTCCGGGCCCAGCCGCCCCCGGCCCCGAGGACATCCCCATAGGAGAACCCGCCACAGGCGGCCAGGCCCTGGAACGAGGCAAGATCCACGCGGCCCTCCAGGAGATCGGTCATGTGCACATCCACGGCGGAGAAACCGGCGCGATGGAAGGCGGCGGCCATCTCCAGCTGGCCGTTGACCCCCTGCTCCCGCAGGATGGCCACCCGCGGCCGGGCGCCGGTGTGGACCTGGGGCGCCGGGTCCACAGCGGGATCGAAGGTGAGCCGGGCCGACAGCCCCGGATCGTCGTCCCGGGCCAGGGCCTCGAAGGCCTCCCGGGCACAGTCCGGATCGTCCCGCAGGGCCTGCATGCGGTAGCTGGTCTCGGCCCAGCACTGCTGCAGGGCGGCGCGGGTCTCGGCGAAGACCTCCCGGTGACCGTGACGGAAGACGATGCGCCCGCTGCCGTGCGGGCGGCCGAGGACATGGCTGTGATGGGCCAGACCCGCCTCCTGCAGGGCGGAGAGGACCTCCTCGGTATCCTCGTGGCGCACCTGGATCACCGCCCCCAGCTCCTCGCTGAACAGGGCGGCCACGGGGTCCTCCCCCAGATCGTCCAGGTGCACCTCCATACCGGTGCGACCGGCGAAGGCCATCTCGCAGAGGGTGGCCAGGAGCCCGCCGTCGGAGCGGTCGTGATAGGCCAGCAGGAGGCCCTCCCGGCGCAGGTCCTGGATCACGGCAAAGAAGCGCGCCAGCATCTCCGGATCATCCAGATCCGGGGCGTGGTGCCCCACCTGCCCCAGCACCTGGGCCAGGGCGGAACCCGCCAGGCGGTTATGCCTCTTGCCCAGGTCGATGAGGATCAAGTCCGTATCACCAAGATCGGTGCGCAGCTGCGGCGTCAGGGTCTGGCGGACATCCGCCACCGGGGCGAAGGCGGACACCACCAGCGACAGCGGCGCGGTCATCCCCCGCTCCTCCCCGTCCACCTCCCAGACGGTGCGCATGGACAGGGAATCCTTGCCCACGGGGATGCAGATCCCCAGGCGCGGGCACAGGGCCTCGCCCACGGCGCGCACGGTGTCGAACAGGGCGGCATCCTCGCCGGGATGACCGGCGGCGGCCATCCAGTTGGCCGACAGGCGCACCTGCCCCAGGGCCTCCACCGCCGCCGCGGCGATGTTGGTGATCGCCTCGCCGATGGCCATGCGTCCGGAGGCGGCGGGATGGGCCAGGGCCACCGGGGCGCGCTCCCCCATGGCCATGGCCTCGCCGGTGTAACCTTCATGGTCGCTGGCGGTGACGGCCACGTCCGCCACCGGCACCTGCCAGGGGCCCACCATCTGATCCCGCGCTACCAGGCCGGTGACGCTGCGATCGCCGATGGTGATGAGAAACTCCTTGGAGGCCACCGCCGGCAGGCGCAGCACCCGGCGCACCAGCTCCTCCAGGGCATGCCCGGAGGCATCCACCTCCGGGCGGTGGAAGGTGCGGTGATGCACGTCCCGCAGCATCTTGGGGGGCTTACCCAGGAGCACCTCCATGGGCAGGTCCACCGGATTGTTCTGCCCCTGGGCATCCCCCACCAGCAGATGGCGGTCGGCGGTGGCCGTGCCGATGACGGCATAGGGCGCCCGCTCCCGCTCGCACAGGGCGGCGAACCGCTCCAGGCAGTCGGCGTCCACCGCCAGCACATAGCGCTCCTGGGCCTCATTGCACCAGATCTCCATGGGGGAGAGATCCGCCTCGGCGGAGGGCACGGCGCGCAGCTCGATGCGCCCGCCCCGGCCGGCGTCATCCAGGATCTCCGGCACGGCGTTGGACAGCCCACCGGCCCCCACGTCGTGGATGGAGAGGATGGGGTTGTCCGCCCCCAGGGCGGTACAGCGGTCGATGACCTCCTGGCAGCGGCGCTGCATCTCCGGGTTGCCCCGCTGCACCGAGGCGAAATCCAGGTCCTCGGCGCTCTCCCCGCTGGCCACCGACGAGGCCGCGCCCCCGCCCAGGCCGATGAGCATGGCCGGCCCCCCCAGCACCACGATGGGCGTCCCCTCCGGCAGCGGGGCCTTCTCCACGTGCTCGCGGCGGATACTGCCCATGCCGCCGGCGATCATGATGGGCTTGTGATAGCCCTTGAGCGCCTCGCCGTCGGGCCCCGGGGCCTGCATCTCCAGGGTGCGGAAATAGCCCGCCAGGGCCGGGCGGCCGAACTCGTTATTGAAGGCGGCAGCGCCGATGGGCCCCTCCAGCATGATCTCCAGGGCCGACTCGATACGCCCCGGCCGGCCGAAATCCCGCTCCCAGGGCTGCTCGAAGCCGGGGATGCGCAGGTTGGACACGGAGAACCCGGTAAGCCCCGCCTTGGGCTTCGAGCCGCGGCCGGTGGCCCCCTCGTCGCGGATCTCCCCGCCGGCACCGGTGGCCGCCCCCGGAAAGGGGGAGATGGCCGTGGGGTGGTTGTGGGTCTCCACCTTCATGAGGATGGGCAGATCGCCAGTCACCGGGCGGTATTCCCCCGTGTCGGCATCGGGCATCAGGCGGCGGGCCACGTGACCCTCGATCACCGAGGCATTATCCCGATACGCGGAGAGCACCCCATCCGGGGCCTGATCGTAGGTATTGCGGATCATGGCGAACAGCGTGCGCTCCTGGGGACGGCCGTCGATGATCCAGCTGGCATTGAAGATCTTGTGGCGGCAGTGCTCGGAGTTGGCCTGGGCGAACATCATCAGTTCCACATCCGTGGGATCCCGCCCCAAGGCCTCGTAGGCCTCCACCAGGTAATCCAGCTCGTCCTCGCTCAGGGCCAGGCCCAGCCCGGCATTCACCTCCGCCAGGGTGCGGCGGGGCTCGTCCCCCAGGGGGATCACCCGCAGGGGCCGCGCCGGCGCGGTGGCGAACAGCCCCTCCGCCTCCTCCACGCCGCGCAGCACCGTCTCGGTCATGCGGTCGTGCAACAGGGGCATCAGCGCCTGCAGCGCCCCGTCCTCCAGTGCCCCTTCGCTGTCGATCCAGAAGACCCGCCCACGCTCAACCCGGCGCACCGCCTCCAGGCCGCAGTGGTGGACGATGTCCGTGGCCTTGCTGGACCAGGGGGAGAGGGTGCCCAGGCGCGGCACCACCCACAGGGCCGTACCGCGCCCCTCCGGACCGGGCCCCTCCCCTTCCGTCAGCAGCCGCTCCAGCGTCCCGCGTTCGGCCTCGTCCAGCTCCCGCTCCGTATCGACGAGGTACACAAACCGCGCCGTCACCCCGCACACGGCCGGCACCCGCTGGCGCAGGGCCTGCAGCAGACGCTCACGGCGGAAGGCGGAGAGGGCGGCGGGACCAGAAAGAGACAGCATGGAGTCACCCCGGGGGTTGAAACGGTGGGAAAAGGCCCCAATGATACTGGAAACCACCCGTTCGCGGGTCCCCCCCATGGCGCGGGGATCCCATGGGTAGGTGACACGGAACCAAGGGACGGGTATCCTGTCCAATGGAACAACACCGGGGGCGACCTGGCTTCGACGTGGGTCGCGAAACCTGAGGTGCATGCCGAGGATACAGCTTACCTCGTAAATCATGCTGTAACGCTAATAGTTGCCAACGACGACAACTACGCTCTGGCCGCTTAAAAACCGGTCAGCCACCGACGGGACTTGCTTGTGGGTTCTACTCGGTGGTCATCGCACACAAGCTCGCGGAGCGGACCTGCCCGGGTCCTAACCGTTAAAACCGAGCGGGCTCGCGCCAAGGCATCCTGTCCGTCGGAGGCTGCGGCGTTAACCGAAAAGACGGACTAAGCATGTAGTACCAAGGGCGTAGGTCCTGCGGACGCGGGTTCGATTCCCGCCGCCTCCACCAATCAAGTCGACGAATCAAGCACCTACGGGTGCTTTTTTCGTTTATTGGCCATCCCATTAGCCATTCCCCAAAGCCATACCCGGCCCTGGGAAACCAAAGACACCACATCAGCCGTCCATCCCCGGCACATCAGCGGCCTATTAGCGCCAGCCAGAAAAACGAAAACAGCGCCATCATGGGCGCTGTCCAAGAATCGGGGTCCACTTCTCTGCTGGAGCGCCCCGAGGAGACCAGCGAGGGTTTACGGGACCTGTTTACAAGAAAGGCGCCCTGGGACGCGAGGTGATGTTGCGCGCACCGGAGCCTCTGGCCGCGCAGCATCGGCTGGAGGGTTTTGATTGCGGCAAGCCCGCGCTGAACGACTGGCTGTTGCACCACGCCCGCCAAGCGCAGGGCAGTGGCTCAGCCAAGACCTTTGTCGTTGCCGAAGATGATGGCCGAGTAGCAGGCTACTTCAGCCTGACCGTAGGGCAAGTCGATACGCTGGACGCGCCGGAGCGCATCCGCAAGGGAATGGGGCAGTATCCGTTGCCGGTGGTGATCCTGGCGAGGCTCGCTGTATCGGTAGTGGATCAGGGGCGAGGCATCGGATTTGGCCTGCTACAGGACGCGATTCGCCGTACGATGCTGATTGCTGAGCAGGCCGGTATCCGGGCTATGCTGACCCACCCTATTGATGAACAAGCAGCGCGCTTCTACAACCGGTTTGGGTTCATTGCATCGCCGCTGCGCAAACAGCAATTGCTGCTGCTCTTGAAAGCCGCCCGTCGCTGGGTACGCTGACCATCCCCGCAGGCAGATGCGTTACCCTGTGCCTCAGGCACGTCGTGCCCAGGAAGATCCATCCCCGCGTCCAAGAGTCCTGATGCCCCGGATCCACCCGCTTTCCACCGTCGGCCTGCTGGTCGGCACCCTGTTTTTCGCCTTCTCCCTCACGCCCAGCCTCATCCCCCGGCCGTTTGTCTTTCAGGGCATCCTCGGGGGGCTGTCCTTTACGGCGGGCTATGCCATCGGCGCCGGATTGACGGGTCTGTGGCGCTATCTGCAACTGCCGGGGTACGCCGGACCGGGTCGGCGCGTCCTACGCTGGGGAGTGGCCATCGCCTGCGCCCTGGTGGCGGCGCTGTTCATCTGGGATGCCCCCGGCTGGCAGGACTCGGTGCGCCGGCAGATGGGACTGGCGCCGGTGGAGGGTGTGCAGCCCCTCGGGGTCGCGGCCCTCGGTGTGACGGTGTTCGCCGCCGCCCTGCTCTTCGCCCGGCTCTTCCGGCATACCTTCCGCTTTCTCTCGGGGCGGCTGCAGCGCTTCATCCCCGTGCGGGTGGCCCATCTGCTGGGCACCCTGGCGGCGGTGGTGATCTTCTGGGGGGTGCTGGATGGCGTGCTGTTGAAGATGGCCCTGCGCGCGGCGGACAACTCCTACCAGCAGGTGGATGCCCTCATCGAGGCGGATCAGGAGCGCCCCCGGGTGCCGGTGCGCACCGGCAGCCCCATCTCCGCCGTCGACTGGGAGGATCTGGGTCACCAGGGGCGCAGCTTCGTCACCTCCGGCCCCACGGCTGAAGACCTGGAGGCCTTTTTCGGCGCACCGACCCCCACCCCCATCCGTGTCTATGTGGGGCTCAACGCCGCCGAAACCCCTGAGGCCCGGGCGCAACTGGCCCTGGAGGAGCTGCGCCGCACCGGGGCCTTCGAGCGCGCGGTGCTGATCCTGGCCACCCCCACCGGCACCGGCTGGATCGATCCCGGTGCCATGGCGGCCGTCGAGTACCTGCACCGGGGCGACACCGCCACGGTGACGGCGCAGTACTCCTATCTGCCCAGCCCCCTGGCCCTGATGCTGGAGGGGGACTACGGCGTGGAGACCGCGCGGGCCCTGTTCGAGGCGGTCTACGGCCACTGGCGGGAACTGCCAAAAGACGAGCGCCCCGAGTTGTACCTGCACGGCCTGAGTCTCGGGGCCCTGAATTCCGACCGCTCCTTCGATCTCTACGATGTCATCCAGGATCCCTTCGACGGCGTCCTCTGGAGCGGCCCCCCGTTTCGCAGCGCCACCTGGCGCACCGTCACCCAGCGCCGCGACCCGGACAGCCCCGCCTGGCTGCCTGAGTTTCGCGAGGGCGAGGTGGTGCGCTTCATGAACCAGTACACGGATCTCACGAGCCCCGATGCCCCCTGGGGCCCGTTCCGCATCGCCTTTTTGCAGTACGCCAGCGACCCCATCACCTTCTTCTCCCCGAGCATCTTCTACCGCAGGCCGGACTGGCTGCGGCCACCCCGGGGGCCGGATGTGTCGCCGGAATTGCGCTGGTATCCCGTGGTCACGGGCCTGCAGCTGGCCGCCGATATCGCCGCCGGCGGCGCGCCCCCCGGCTACGGGCATACCTATGCGGTCGAGGACTATGTCGATGCCTGGCACGGGCTCACCGGGCCGAAAGGGTGGAATGCCCGGGCCATCGCAGGCCTGAAGGCGCACCTGAAGCGACAGCTGCCCCCGGATCAGGTCCAGGGTCCCTAGCCCCGCGGATACATCCGAGAGGGACCCATCCACTGGATCTGCCCCACCGTCCCTGGCCAGACCTTGCCGGCCACCTTTACGCTCACGGGGGCAATTGAGTAGATTACTGGGAAAATTTTCGGCCCCGGTCCGCCCGGGGCCTCCTGCCTTTGGAGAACCTTGAGCCATGAGTGAGACCCGACATAGCCGTTTGCTGATCCTGGGCTCCGGCCCCGCCGGCTACACCGCCGCGGTATACGCCGCCCGGGCCAACCTCAACCCGCTGCTCATCACCGGCCTGGAACAGGGTGGCCAGCTGACCACCACCACAGAGGTGGACAACTGGCCCGGCGATCCCGAGGGGGTGCAGGGCCCCGAGCTCATGAACCGCATGCGCCAGCATGCGGAGCAGTTCAACACCGAGATCGTCTTCGACCATATCCACACCGCGGAGCTGGGGCAGCGCCCCTTCCGCCTCACCGGCGATGCCGGCAGCTACAGCTGCGATGCCCTGATCATCGCCACCGGGGCCTCGGCCATGTACCTGGGTCTGCCCTCGGAGGAGATGTACAAGGGCCGCGGTGTCTCCGCCTGCGCCACCTGCGATGGCTTCTTCTATCGCGGCCAGAAGGTGGCGGTGATCGGCGGCGGCAACACCGCCGTGGAAGAGGCCCTGTACCTTTCCAACATCGCCGAGCACGTCACCCTGGTGCACCGGCGTGACCGCCTGCGGGCGGAGAAGATCCTGCAGGACCGCCTTTTCGAACGGGAACGGGAGGGCAAGATCTCCATCGCCTGGGATCACGTCCTGGACGAGGTCCTGGGGGACCGTTCCGGGGTCACCGGCATGCGCATCCGCCATGTACAGACCGGGGAGACCCGGGACTTGGAACTGCAGGGGGTCTTCGTGGCCATCGGCCACAAGCCCAACACCGATCTCTTCGAGGGACAGCTGGAGATGGACTATGGCTACATCCGGGTGAAAAGCGGGCTGGAGGGCAACGCCACCGCCACCAGCGTGCCCGGTGTCTTCGCCGCGGGGGATGTCATGGACCAGGTCTACCGCCAGGCGGTCACCTCCGCCGCCACCGGCTGCATGGCCGCCCTGGACGCCGAACGCTACCTGGAATCCCTCTGAGTCGCTGAAGGGGCCGCCCGGAACGGCGCGGCCCCGGCAGGGTCAGAATCAGGCAAGCCCCGGAGACCCTGCCATGGCCGAGATCCCCGCCCCCCTGGAACGATCCGTGTGCGACCGCCTGGACGCGGTTTCCCCCAGGGAATGGGATCGCCTGGGTGGCGAAGACGACCCCTTCCTCAGCCATGCCTTCCTCTCGGCCCTGGAGCGTCACGATTGTCTGGGCCCGGCGTTCGGCTGGTATCCCCGCCACCTGCTGCTGCGCGAGCCCGGCGGCCCCCTGGTGGCCGCCCTGCCCCTCTATATCAAGACCAACAACTACGGTGAATTCGTCTTCGACTGGACCTGGGAACAGGCCTGGCAGCGGGCCGGACTGGCCTACTACCCCAAGCTGGTGAGCGCCGTGCCCTACACCCCGGCCAGCGGCCGCCGCCTGCTGGTGCATCCCCAGCGCCCCGCCGGGCCCCTGCGCCGCACCCTGGTGCAACAGGCCATGGCATTCACCCAGGCCCAGGGCCTGTCCGGGCTGCATTGGCTGTTCACGGACGCCGCCGACACCCGTGCCCTGGAGGCGGAGGGTCTGGCCCTGCGCATGGGGTGCCAGTATCACTGGCACAACCGCGGCTACCGGGATTTTGAGGATTTCCTCGCAGGCTTTACCTCGAAACGGCGCAAGAACGTGCACCGGGAGCGGCGCCGGGTGCGGGAACAGGGCATCGAACTGCGCGTCCTCCACGGGGACGAGGCGGACGAGGGCCACTGGGTGTGGTTCCACGGCTTGTACGAGGATACCTTCCGGCGCAAGGGGGGTATCCCCACCCTCACCCTGCCCTTCTTCCTTGAGACGGCCCGCACCCTGGGGCGCCGGGTGGTGCTGATCCTGGCCGAGAGCGGGGAACGGCCCGTGGCCGCCGCCCTGTGCTACCGCGGCCGGGACACCCTCTACGGCCGCTACTGGGGCTGCCATGAGGAGCACGACGGACTGCACTTCGAGGCCTGCTACTACCAGGGGATCGACTACTGCATCCGCGAGGGCCTGGCCCGGTTCGAGCCCGGGGCCCAGGGGGAGCACAAGATCGGCCGGGGATTCCTGCCCACCCCCACCTGGTCGGCCCACTGGATCCGGGAACCGGGGCTGCGGGAGGCAGTGGCCGCCTACTGCCGCGAGGAGCGCACGGCCATGGAGGCCCGGTGTGACGCCCTCATGGGCCTTTCCCCCTTCCGCCGGGAGGCGGCCCCATAAAAATGCGGGATGCGGAACCGGCCCTTTCCAGCGCGCAGACGGCGGGCGATACTGGTAAGACATGTTCCCTGCATCCCAACAGGACGTCCAGGCCATGTCTGGCAGCAACCAAGTCTACTCCCTCACCTGGCTGCATCCCGGCCGGAGCGACGAGCCCTTCCCGCCGGTGGAACAGGCCCTGCGCGAGCCCAACGGGCTGCTGGCCGCCGGCGGGGACCTGAGCCTGCCCCGCCTGCTCAACGCCTACCGCCACGGGATCTTCCCCTGGTACGAGGCGGGCCAGCCCATCCTGTGGTGGTCCCCCGATCCCCGCACCGTGCTCTATCCCGACCGGGTACAGGTGCGCCGCAGTCTGAGAAAGACCCTGCGCAACGCCGGTTTCCGGGTCACCTTCGATCAGGCCTTCGCCGACGTCATCAAGGGCTGCGCCGGCCCCCGGCGCGGAGTGCACGGCACCTGGATCACCTACGGCATGCAGCAGGCCTTTTTGCAGATGCACCGCGCCGGCTATGCCCATTCTGTGGAGGTGTGGCGGGACGGCGCCCTGGTGGGGGGGCTCTACGGGGTGGGGCTGGGCCGGGTCTTCTTCGGGGAATCCATGTTCAGCCGGGAACGGGACGCCTCCAAGGTGGCCCTGGTGAGCCTGTGCCGCCATCTGGAGCACTGGGGCTATCCGTTGATCGACTGCCAGACCCCCTCGGATCACATCCTGCGCATGGGGGCAGAATCCATGGCCCGCCACCGCTTCAGTGCCCGTCTGGATCAGCTCTGTGCCGTCCCCGGCCGGCCCGCCCCATGGTCGGTGGACGAGACCCTGAGCATCGTCTGAAGCCGGCCCGGGCAGGCCATCACCCTACCCTGGGATTGGCGGATTATTGCCGGTCCCCCAGGGTGATGTTCACCTCCAGGATCTCGCAGTTGCCCTGGTTTTCCAGGTTCATCTGCACTGCCTCGTCATCCACCTGCACGTACTTGCGGATCACCTCCAGCAGCTCCCGGTGCAGGGCCGGCAGGTAGTCGGGCCCCGAGCGGCTGCTGCGCTCCCGGGCCACGATCACCTGCAGACGTTCCTTGGCCACCTGGGCGCTGGACGGCTTCTGGGAGCGGAAGTAGTCGAAGATCCCCTTCATCACGATCACCCCTTGAACAGGCGTCCGAAGATGCCCTTCTTCTGGGCGGTGAGAAAGCGGTGCGGGCGCTCCTCGCCGAGGAAGCGCGCCACGGCGTCTCGGTAGGCCTGGCCGGCGTCGGATTCCTGATCCAGCACCACCGGCATGCCGGCATTGGAGGCATTGAGCACCGCCTGGGATTCGGGGATCACCCCCAGCATCTGGATGGAGAGGATCTCCTGCACGTCCTCCACGCTGAGCATCTCCCCCTTGTCCACCCGGTCCGGGGCATAGCGGGTGATGAGCAGATGCGCCGGGATGGGATCCTCCCCCTGCTCGGCCCGTCGCGTCTTGCTGGCCAGGATGCCCAGCATGCGGTCCGAATCGCGCACGCTGGAGACCTCGGGGTTGGTCACGACAATGGCCTCGTCGGCGAAATAGGAGGCCATGAGGGCACCCCGCTCGATCCCGGCCGGGCTGTCGCAGATGATGTAGTCGAAGTCTTTGGAGAGTTCCTGCAGCACCTGCTCCACCCCCTCCTGGGTGAGGGCCTCCTTGTCCCGGGTCTGGGACGCGGGGAGGATGTAGAGTCCCTCCGTGCGCTTATCCTTGATCATTGCCTGGCGCAGGCTGGCATCGCCGTTGATCACATTGACGAAATCGTAGACCACGCGCCGCTCGCAGCCCATGATCAGGTCCAGATTACGCAGGCCCACATCGAAATCCACCACGGCGGTCTTGTGGCCCTCCAGGGCCAGCCCCGTGGCCACGGCGGCCGACGTGGTGGTCTTTCCCACACCTCCCTTGCCCGAGGTAATGACGACTATGCGTGCCATAGAGCCTGCATCTCCCGATGTTTGGACACTAAATTTCGGTAATCCGGATGGCTTCGCCACAAAGGGTGACGACCCGGTTCTCCCCACGTTCGGCGTCGAGGATATCCTCTGCAATACGGTAATGTCCGGCAATGGATACCAATTCTGCCTCCAGGCGGCGACAGAAGATGCGCGCCCCGGCCTGCCCCCGGACCCCCGCCAGGGCCTTGCCCCGCAGGACGCCGTAGACATGGATGTGCCCATCCGCCAGAAGCTCGGCCCCGGCGGATACGGCACCGGTGATCACCAGATCGCCGCCGCGGGCATAGACCTGCTGGCCGGAGCGCACCGGCTGATCCACCAGCAGGGAGGGACTGTGGGGCGCGGGGGGCGGGGGTGAATCCTCATCCCCTGCCGCCTGCCCCTTCTCCGGGGCGGGCGGCGCGGCACGCAGGGGCACCTCCCCCCCCGCGCGGGAGCCCATGCTGATCAGGGGCAGTCCGGCGCGTCCGGCCAGGGGTTCGGAGACCCCGTTCCTCTGCAGGCCGATGAGCTTCACCCCATGGGTGCGCAGCGTGTCCAGCAGGGAAAGCAGATCCTGCTCCGCCATCCCGGCCATGGCCTCCAGGTCCACCACCACCGGCATGTCCCGCATGAGTTCGGGGGCCTCCCCCATGCGTGCCTCCAGGGCCTGGTGCAGCGCGTGGGCATCGCTGGGGTGCAGCCGGAGGATGGACACCAGGAGCATCCGACCCTTGAACTCGATCGGCTGAATGGTGCTGGGATTGGCGGTCATAAAGGGTTCTCTTGCAGTTGCGGGGCCCTTCCCCGTCGGAAACATATGCCTTGCAGGCGGCGCATTGTAACGATTCACGGCCCGGGACGCGCGGACGACATGTTAATATGCTTATAATGGCCGCCGCATTGGCGTGTGCTAGAAAATCCAACACCGGGCATCGCACCGATCCCCCGGAGATGCGCCGGCCACCTAGAGCTATGGAGTGAAGTCAGTTATGAGCCAAGACGACAAGAAGATCCGAGCCGCCGTCCATCGCGCCCTGGAATCCTCCGGCATGTCGCGCCGGAACTTCCTGCGGCTCTCCGGGGGCGGGGCGCTGATGGCAGGGGCCACCGCCAGCGGTCTCCTCGTATCCCGCCCTGCGCGGGCCGTACCCACCAGCGCGCGCATCGTCATCGTCGGCGCCGGCGCCGCGGGCCTGTCTTCCGCCTCACGGCTGTCGCGGGAGCTGGACGGGGCCCGCATCACCATCATCGACCGCCAGGAGGCCCATTATTACCAGCCGGGGCTGACCCTGGTGGCCTCGGGGCTGTGGGGGGCGGACAAGGTCACGGACCGCAACGCGCGCTACCTCCCCTCCGATGTGGAATGGGTCCACGACATGGTGGCGGAATACGACCCGGACAACAACCGGGTGATGACCGAGGACGGCCGAACGGTGGAATACGACTACCTGCTGGTCACCACCGGGCTGCAGATCAACTATTCCGACATCGAGGGCATGTCCCGGGATCTCATCGGCCAGCACGGCATCGGCTGTGTCTACGACCGCCCCGACACCGCCCAGGCCACCTGGCAGGCCATCGACCGCTTCACCACCGAGGGGGGCGTGGGCCTGTTCACCCGGGCACCGGGGGCCATCAAATGCGCCGGGGCGCCGCTGAAGATGACCATGCTCACCGAGAACCGGCTCAATGAGCGCGGCACCCGCGACCGGGCCGAGATGCATTACCTGCCCCCGGCCAGGAGCCTGTTCTCCCAGCCGGACATCCATGACTTCCTCACCGAGCACCTGCCCGGCCGGGGCATCCAGATCGACTGGGATCACCCCCTCAAGGCCATCGACCCGGGCGCCCGCACCGCCACCTTCGCCACCCCCGAGGGGGACCGCACCCTGGACTACGATTTCATCCACGTGGTGCCCCCCATGAGCGCCCCGGATGCGCTGCGCAACAGCCCCCTGGCCGCCCCGGCGGAGAGCAAGTTCGCGGGCTGGCTGGAGGTGGACCAGTACGAACTGCAGCACCTGCGCTATGCCAATGTCTTCGGCGCAGGGGACGTCAACGGTGTGCCCATCGGCAAGACCTCCGCCAGCGTCAAGGCACAGGTGCCCGTGGCGGTGGAGAACCTGATCCAGACCATCCAGGACAAGGAGAACACGGCCCGCTACAACGGCTACACCTCCTGCCCCCTGATCACCCGGGTGGGCCGCGCCATCCTGCTGGAATTCGACTACGACCTGAAGATGATCCCGTCCTTCCCCATCATCACCCCCTACGAGCCCCGCTGGACCTCATGGCTGATGAAGGATTACCTGCTGCTGCCGGCCTACCGCGCCATGCTCCGCGGCCGCATCTGAGGCGGACTCATCTCATGATCCGGTGCGGGCCATGGCGATGCCTGCCCCGCGCCGTGCCCAAAAAGACTGCAAGAGGAACGCATCATGGCCTTTTCGATCACTGGCATCCTGTTCGTCATGCTGGAATTCTTCCGCGGCATGCTCTGGTTTCTGATCCCCCTGATCCTGCTGGACCTGATCCTGCTGGGGTGGTACTTCAAGCGCATCTCCGGGCGCCGCAACAAGGCGGGCCTGGCCATCAAGACCTCCATCGGCTTTGGCGTGTTCGCCTTCGTGCTCACCCTGATCCTGCTGCCGGGCTCCACCCATGCCACCTGGGGTGATCTGATCGGCTGGATCGACTACTTCTCCCTGATCCTGGTGAGCCTGGGCATGGGCGCCGCCGGCGCGGTGGCCATCTTCCCGGTGATGCTGCACCTGGTGGGCATCGGTCCGCGCAAGCAGTCCGCCCAGCGGCCCCAGGCCTCGCGCCCCGAGCAGGCCAGCGGGGAAAACGCCGGCTGATCCTGTGCCCCGGCACGATCCTGCGGGGGGAAGGGGCGGACGGCCTCTCCCCCCGCTTGACACCCCCGGGCGCCCCGGCTAGCTTCATCTGCCGGCCCATCTCCCCTCCCCCGCATCCCATGCACACCGTCCAGTACAGCATTCCCCTGGTCACCCAGGCCCCCATCCAGATCCTGGATGTGACCGAAGCGGTGCGCGAACATCACCGCCAGAGCGGCATCCGCAACGGCAGCGTCACCCTCCTCTCCCGGCACACCACGGCCTTCGTCAATCTCAACGAGAAGGAACCGCGGCTGCAGGAGGACATGCTCACCCACCTCAAGCGCCTGGTGCCAAGGGACGGGGACTACCGCCACAACGAGGCCCCGGTGGACGGCCGGGACAATGCCCATGCCCATCTCATGGGTCTGTTCATGAACGCCTCCGAGACCCTGCCCATCCTGGACGGCGAGCTCTGCCTGGGGCAGTGGCAGTCCATCTTCTTCATCGAGCTGGACGGCCCCCGGCCGGAGCGCCGGCTCCTCGCCCATTTCACCGGCAGCCGGGAGTGACCCCATGGACGCCCGCGACCTGGAAGGTTTTTTCACCACTCCCGGCGGCATCGACCCCGAGGATCACCTGATCCTGGACTACGAACTGGAATGCGTGGGGGATCCCCGCTTCGCCGCCGCCCACCTGTGCAGCGAGCAGTCCACAGCCCAGTGGCGCCGCGTGGGGGTGGACGAGGACCTGCGACCCCGTTTCGGGGCCAAGGTGCTGGAACTGGAGGTGCTGGAGCGGCGGGAACGGCCGAGCTATCCCCTGGAGCAGGGCCCCGAGGGGCCGGTGCACGCCTGCCGTGTACGCATCGCCCATCCCCACGGGAATTTCGGCCCGCGCCTGCCCAACCTGCTCTCCGCCGTCTGCGGCGAGGGCCCCTTTTTCACCCCCGGGGTGCCCCTGATCAAGCTCATGGACATCCATTTCCCCGGCTGTTTCCTGGAACACTTCCAGGGACCGCAGTTCGGTGTCCAGGGCCTGCGCGAACGGCTCAACGCCTTCCATCGCCCCCTCTTCTTCGGCGTGATCAAGCCCAACATCGGCCTGCCGCCGGATGCCTTCTCCGAGATCGGCCGCGAGGCCTGGATGGGGGGGCTGGACATCGCCAAGGACGACGAGATGCTGGCGGACCCGGAGTGGTCCCCCCTGGCGGAGCGCTGCCGCCATCTGGGGGCCGCCCGCCGGGAGGCGGAGGCGGCCACCGGCGATCCCAAGATCTACCTGGCCAACATCACCGACGAGGTGGACCGGCTGGTGGAACTGCACGACCTGGCGGTGGAGCGGGGGGCCAACGCGGTAATGGTCAATGCCCTGCCGGTGGGTCTGTCCGGCGTGCGCATGCTGCGCCGCCATGCCCGCGTGCCCCTGGTGGCCCACTTCCCCTTCATCGCCGCCTTCAGCCGTCTGCCCCGTTACGGCATCCACAGCCGGGTGATGACCCGGCTGCAGCGCCTGGCGGGATGCGACGTCATCATCATGCCGGGCTTTGGCCCGCGCATGATGACCAGTGAGGCGGAGGTGATGGCCAACGTGCGCGCCTGCCTGGAGCCCATGGGGAACCTCCGCCCCGCCCTGCCGGTACCCGGGGGCAGCGACTCCGCCGCCACCCTGGAGGGGGTGTATCAAAAGCTGGGCACGGTGGACTTTGGCTTTGTCCCCGGCCGCGGCGTCTTCGGTCATCCCCAGGGCCCCCGGGCGGGGGCCGCCAGCCTGCGCCAGGCCTGGGACGCCATCACCGCGGGCGTGCCGGTGCAGACCCATGCCCGGGAACACGAGGCCCTGGCCCGGGCCCTGGAGGCCTTCGGCGGCTGAAGATCCCGCCCCGGCACCTTCCCGGCTAGGTCCGGCGGTTCCAGAACTGCGCCGCCAGCACCTCCAGGTGCTGGGACAGGGTCTCCAGTTCGCCGGCGGAGCGTTCGATGTCCATGATGGACTGGGCGTTGCCATCGGCCGAGGCGCGGATGTTGGAGATGCTGTTGTTGATCTCCTCGCTGACGCTGCGCTGTTCGTCCACCGCCGTGGCGATCTGCACGCTCATCTCGCTGATGGCGCTCACGTTGCGGGTGATCTCCTCCAGGGACCGCGCCGCCCCGTCCGCCTGGCCCACGCTGCGCTCCGCCTGCTCCCGGCTCTGGCCCATCACCTGCACCGAGGAATGGGCCCCCGCCTGCAGCTTCTCGATCATGCCGCGGATCTCCTCCGTGGCCCCCTGAGTGCGGGAGGCCAGGCTGCGCACCTCGTCCGCCACCACGGCAAAACCCCGGCCCTGCTCCCCGGCACGCGCCGCCTCGATGGCGGCGTTCAGGGCCAGCAGGTTGGTCTGCTCGGCGATCTCGCGGATCACGTCCACCACCGTGCTGATCTCCTCGCTGCGCTGCTCCAGGCCGTGGATCGCCTCGGTGGCCTTCTCCACCTCATCGGTGAGCTGGCCGATGGCCTCCCCGGTGGAGACCACCACACGGCGTCCCTGGGCGGCGCTGCCGTCGGCGGATTCCGCCGAATCGGCGGTCTCCTGGGCGTTGCGCGCCACCTCCTGGATGCTGGCAGCCATCTCGTTCACCGCCGTGGCCACCTGATCCGTCTCCGACTGCTGGCGCAGGATCTCCTCCCGGGCATGCCCCACCACCCCGGCCATCTCCCGGATCTGCGCCGTCAGGCGCCGTGTGGCCTCCGCCACCCGGCCCACCGCCGCCCCGGTCTCCGCCGAGAGCATGTCCAGGGCGAAGGCCACCTCGCCGTACTCATCCGTGCGTCGCGTGTAGATGTACTGGCAGAGGGGATCGTGCACCACGGCCCGGGCCCGGTCCCGCAGGCGCATGAGCGGCCGCGTGGCCCATCCGGCCCAGGCCCCGGACAGGGCCAGGAACAGCGCCGCCGCCAGCAGCATCGGCCCCGCCGGGGCCCCGGCCAGGAGCCCCGCCACCGTCCCCAGCAGCGCCGCCCCCCCCAGGGCGGCGGCCAGACGCGCCCGTACCCCCTTCAGGGGCAGACGCAGGGCCAGGGGCAGGCGCCCGGCGTTGATGCCGGCGTAGACGGCCTCCGCCCGCTCCACCCGTTCCCTGGGGGGGCGGGTGCGCACCGACTGGTACTCCGCGATGCGCCCGTCCCGGCGGATGGGCATCACGTAGGCGCTCACCCAGTAGTGATCCCCGTTCTTGCAACGGTTCTTCACCATGCCCATCCACGGGCGCCCGGCCTTGATGGTGTCCCACAGGTCCTGGAAGGCGGCGGGCGGCATGTCCGGATGGCGCACCACGTTATGGTTCTTATGCAGCAACTCCTCTTCGGAGAAGCCGCTCACCTCCACAAAGTCCCGGTTCACGTCCGTGATGATGCCCTTGAGATCCGTGGTGGAGAGGATGTTGGTGCTTTCGGGAAAGGTCTTCTCCTTCCCGGTCACCGGATGGTTTTTCTTCATGCTATCCCCCGAAGGGCGTACCTGCCCCGGTGCCGCGGGGCGGGACGCGGCCTGCCTCAATCTTTACCGATGCGGTCCCAGAACTGCTTGGCCAGCACCCGAAGATCCCCCGAGAGCCCCGCCACGCCGGTGACCGCCTGCTCGATGCGCTCGCTATCCTGGGCATTGCTGTCGGCATGCTCACGGATGCGGGTGACGCTCTGGTTGATGTCCTCGCTGGCGGTGCTCTGCTGATCCACCGCGGCGGCGATGCGGGCGCTCATGTCGGTGATGGCGGACACCCGTTCGGCGATGGCCTCCAGGGAACAGGCCGCCTCCCGGGACTGCTGCACACTGTGATCCGCCTGGCCACGGCCCCGCTGCATCACCTCGGCGGAGGAATGGGCCGCCTCCTGCAAGCGCTCGATGGTGTCGCGGATCTTCTGGGTGGATTCATGGGTGCGGGAGGCCAGGCCGCGCACCTCGTCCGCCACCACGGCGAACCCCTTGCCGTGCTCGCCGGCCCGGGCCGCCTCGATGGAGGCGTTCAGGGCCAGCATGTTGGTCTGTTCGGCGATGCCCCGGATCACATCCAGCACGGCGCCGATCTCGCCGGTGCTGCCCTCCAGTTCCTGGATCACCGAGGCGGCCCGTTCCACCTCCCGGGCCAGTTCCCCGATGGCCTCCCCGGCCTCCTTCACCACGCCGCTGCCATCTTCGGAACTGCCGGCCGCCGCATGGGCCGCATCCGCCGCATGCTGGGCGTTGCGCGCCACCTCCTGGACGCTGGCGGTCATCTCGTTCACCGCCGTGGCCACCTGATCCGTCTCCGCCTGCTGGCGCAGGATACCCTCCCGGGTGCTGCGCACGGCGGCCACCATGCCGTCGGCATGACCGGAAAGGTGGACGGCGGCATCGGCCACACGCCCCACCGCAGCCCCGGTCTCCGCAGCCAGCATGCGCAGGGCGAACTCGATCTCTCCGTATTCATCCATGCGCCGCGTGTAGACGTACTGACCCAGGGGGTTGTGGGCCACCTCCCGGGCGCGGGTGCGCAGGCCGGACAGGGGGGCCGTGAGACCGGCGGCGGCCAGCCCGCCGGCCAGGGCGGCCACAGCCAGTCCCAGGGCCACACCACCGGAGGCAGCCCCCAGGGGCAACAGGGCCAGAAGGGCCACCGGCGCGGCCAGCAGCACCCCCAGGGGCAGCAGCCAGCGCATGGCCAGCCGGGGCAGGCGCAGGGCCAGCGGGGTATGCCCCGCCATGATGCGCGCGTAGACCGCCTCCGCCCGATGCACCAGATCGCGATGCGGGCGGGTGCGTACCGACTGGTATTCCGCAATGCGTCCCTCCCGGCGGATGGGCATCACATAGGCGCTCACCCAGTAATGATCGCCGTTCTTGCAACGGTTCTTGACCATGCCCATCCAGGGGCGTCCGGCCTTAAGGCAGGCCCAGAGCTCCCGGAAGGCCTCGGGGGGCATATCCGGATGGCGGATGATGTTGTGATTGCGGCCCAGCAGTTCGTCCCGGTCGAAGCCGCTGATGTCCACGAAGTCGTCATTGACGTAGGTGATGGCACCCTTCAGGTCCGTGGTGGAGAGGATGTTCGCGCTGGACGCGAAGGGGCATTCCCTGCCTGTGACCGGCAGATTCTTCTTCATGGATGGTCAGACCCCCTGAGATTCACCAATGGCCGCCGAATCGTATATGCCGCCCCGGGCACGGCCCGGGACGGCATCGGGCGGCGGGGCCTGCCCGGCAGGCCCTGTGCGGGTCACATCACGGGCCGTCCGATGAGCCACATGTGCAGGAAGAACACAAAGGCCAGGTATCCGGCCAGACCTGCGGCCACAGTGATGGCATCCGCCTTGAGGTTAGCGGCAGCAGGGGTCGATCCCTGAAGTGCATCCCGCTTGCGGGCCGCGCGGAAGGAGAGGATGGCCCAGACCAGGAAGGAACCGAACAGGAGGATGTCGGCGAGGCTGCCATTGCTCAGCAGATGCCCCAGGGCCCAGGCCTTCACGGCGATGACCATGGGATGACCCACCCAGGCCTTGATGTGATTGCCCGGGACGTAGGCCGCCGCCAGGAAGACGAAGGCCACCAGGGAGAACAAGGCGTTGACATGAAAGGTCCAGCCCGGCGGCACCCAGAGCACCACGGGCTGGGCCCTGGCCATGCCAAAGCCCCAGACGATGAGGACAAAGCCCACCAGGGAGACCAGGGAGACGATCCCCGTCCACCCCTTTTCCCCGAACTGCTGGATACGCGCGGCACGCCAGTCCTCGGCGAAGATGCGCAGGGAATGTGTGCCCAGGAACAGCACCAGGCCCAGAATCATCACGATCACGGCAATCTTCCTTCTTTTGGTGTGGTTGGTTTGCCCCGCCGGATTTTACCCACCGCCGGCGCGCGGGGCCATCGCCCTCTCCCGTCATCGCCGGCTGTGGGCTGTGGTCCGAGTTGTCTCGCCAAGGCGCGAAGACGCCAAGAAAGAAATACACCGGTAAGGCCCCATTTCCGCTAGTGGACTTCCCCTCCTTGCGCCTTTGCGCCTTTGCGTGAGCACCCCTATCCAGCGGGAGATATTCACAGGGCATGATCGAAGATGATCTCCCCGTCCCGGAGCAGGAACAGGCCGCCGACGGATTCATTGCTGAGCCTGCGCACGCGGTCGCCGATGCGCACCTCCACGCCGGGATAGGCGCGCCCGCGCACCTGGATACACGCCCCCTGGGCCTGCTGCAAGTCCTGCATCCGCTCCTCCCACTCGGCCTCCAGTGCCGCCAGGGCCTCGCGGGTCTGGGCCAGGGTGTTGCCCGCACGCTCCAGGAAATCCGGCTTCACCCGCTCGGGATGAGCGCGGGCAAAACGCAGGGTCTTGTCCAGCTCCTCCTGCAGCCGCCGTTTCTCCTGCAACTGACTCTCCACCGCCGCCAGCCGGTCCTGGGCCTCTGGATCCAGACCCACCGCCACCACCGTATGAGGGCCGTTGGGGCCGCCCAGCAGACGGCAGTCCAGCAGATGCCCGGCGCGCACCTCGCCGCCCATGATCTGCCCCTTGCGGGCCCCCTCGGGGCCGATCATGACGGATTGATGCACACTCACGCGACAGTGCACCAACTGCTCCCGCACCAGCAGGTGATGGGCCTCCACACGGCCGTTCTCGATGAAATGCGCCGACACCCCGCCACCGGCCCGGAGCACCGCCGTGGGCTCCCCCTGGTCCAGACGGCCCACCACCCCCTTGTGCACCACGATGTCACCGCCCGCCTCCAGCCGGGCCCCCTCCACCATGCCGCCCACATGGATGTCGCCGGTGGCCTCCACGTGCATGCCCTCCACCACGTCGTGGCGGATCTGCACGGTGCCGTCAAAGCGCAGATGCCCCACCGACAGGTCCACCCCATCCACCTGCAGCAGATCGTCCACCATCACCCCCCGGTCCACCACCGAGGGGACCCCCTGGATGCCGGCCCGCAGCAGATCCGGATCCCCGGGGTCCCGTTCGGCGTTGCGCAGATGGGCATCGAAGGCGTATTCCTTGCCCGGCTTCGGCGGGAGTACACCGCCGAAGATGTCCCGCCCGGGGGTGCCGGGGGTGGCGGGATGGCGCCGCATCAGGGGCGTGCCCGGACTCACCTGCACCACCCCCCCCAGGTCGCGGTAATCCACCCGGCCGCGTTCATCCACCCGGGGCCGGCGGTGATGTGCCTCCGGCACCAGGGATTCGAAACGGGTGTCCTCGCCATGCACCGGCGGGGTGGCCTCGGCCACCACCACCTCCTGGTGCGCCTGTTGTCCCGCCTTCACCGCCGCCTCCAGGGCGGCCTCGTCGATGCCGTGCACCACCCCCTGCTGGGCCAGGGCCTCGCGCACCTGTTCCAGGGTGACCGGCTGTCCTCCCTGGGGCGGGTCCAGATGCAGCACGGCCTCCCGTCCCCTGCCCTGGACCTTCAGGGCCATGGCCCCGTCCAGGGCCCGGGCCAGGAGTACCGGGGCATCCCCCCCCTGGCCCCGGACCAGGGCCTTCAGCCCCGCATCGAGGATGGCCCAATCGCCGTAGCCGGCCTCCGCCAGGGCCGCCCGCACCACCTGCGCATCCAGGGGCTGCCCCGGGGACGGGGGAGCCGCATAGAGGGCCGTTCCGGCCTCGTCGGTCTGGAACTGGGGGAGCGGAGGAGAAACGGGTTCCCGGGGGCCTTCGGCATCGCTCATGGCACGTCTCTTCCAGCATTGGGGACCGCCTCAGTGTATCAGCCCCCGAAGGCATGGAAAGCCTTGATTCCCGGGGCCGCTTTCCCCGCATCCCCGTAACCGCGGGTATGCATCACTGCACCCGGAACTGGCCCGTGTGCCGTGCCAGCTCGGCGGCCATGTCCTTCTGCTCATCGGCGGCCCCGGCCAGCCGACCCATGGCCTGCTCCGTCTGATTGGCCTCCTCCACCAGCTGATCCAGCTTGTGACGCATACTCTCGGTATTGCCCATCTGGGTCTCCGTCTCCCCGGCCACCTCCCCGGTGATGCCCTGGATGGTCTCCACCACCTCGCTGATGGCCCCCAGGGCCCCCACCGCCTCGCCGGTGCGGGAGACACACTGCTCGGCGGTGCCCCGTTCCAGTTCCATGGCCTCCACCACCTCGGTCATATTGGTATTGAGCCGTTCCACCATGCCGTGGATGCGCGTCGTGGCCTTGTGGGTTTCCCCCGCCAGGGACCGCACCTGCTCGGCCACCACGGCAAAGCCCCGTCCCTGGGATCCGGCCCGGGCCGCCTCGATGGCGGCATTCAGGGCCAGGAGATTGGTCTGGTCCGCCACCTTCTGGATGGTGCCCAGGACGGAATCGATATCCCCCACCGCCTGTTGCAGCTCATGCAGGCGGCTTCCGGATTCGCTCACCTGTTGTGCCAGGCGGTCCATGAGACGGGCCACGTCATCCACCTGGCGGCGGCCCTCGGCGGCGCGCTCCGCGGCGCTGCGGGCCGATTCCGAGGCCCGGTCCATGCGTTCCACGATACGCCGGGTGGCGGTCTCCAGGGCATCGGACTCGCGATTGATGACATCCAGGGCCTCGTGCTGGCCGTGAACCGAATCGAGACACCCCCGGGCGGTACCGGCATTGCCCTCCGCCGCGTCCGCGGCGCGCCCGGAAAGACGCACCATCTCGCGGATGATCGTCTCCAGTTCCGCGAAGAAACCATCCAGGGCCTCGGCGATCCTGCCGATCTCATCGCGCCGCCCCGTGGAGAACCGCCGGCCCAGGTCGCGGGAGGACGCCGCATCGGTGATCGCCCGGGCCAGGTCCTGCAGGGGACGGCTGATCATGCGGGCAAATCCATAGGAGGCCAGCGCCGCGGCAAGGGAGAGCAGCGCCACCGCCAGCAGGGCCCCCAGGGCCACGTCACGGCGCATGTGCTGCAGGGGCGCCCGGATTTCCTCCGGGGCCTGCTGGGTGATGAGGGCCATCCGGTGCCCGCCCAGATCCACCGGCGCCCAGGCCATATACATGCTGCGTCCCAGATAGTCCTCCCCCACCCCCATGCCGGAGTCCCCGGACAGCGCCGCCTGCACGGCGGTGTTGTCCAGGCGTAAATGGCCGCTCACCCTGCCCCGGCGTTCTGCCAAGGCCAGCCAGGGACCGCCGCGCCCCGCCGACCGCAGCCGCTGCAGGAAATCCGTCCCCTGTTCCAGCATGGGCCGGGGTTCGGTCACCATGCGGCCCTCCCCGTCCACAAGATAGGCCTCGCCGGTCTCCCCCAGCCCGGCCTGGCGCCAGGCGCCGCCATCGGTCATGAGGTCGGTGAAGCGACTTGCCGGGATCTCCGCGATCAGGATCCCCACGGCCCGCTTTGGGCTGTAGGCGGCATGGAACACCGGCACGGCCATGAACACCACCTGCCGGCCAAAGCGCCCCGGGAAGGCCCGGAAGCCGCTCATGCGGAAACGGTCCGCCTCCCGGTCCCCGGCCATACGGGCCACCAGGCGCCCCAGATGGGTATCGGCGAAGGGCCCGTTGCGCAGGGAGGTACCGAACACCGGCCCCTTGTCCACGGTGTAGATCACCGCCCCGGAGGCGGCATCCACCAGCATCAGATCATTGAATCCCCAGCGCTGCGCCGTATCCCGGAAGCTGGCGTGATAGCGGCGGTGCTGCTGCCCATAGATGGTGGCATCCCCGCGGTCCACCAGGGCCTCCAGCTGTGATGGGGGATGAGGGTTATCGGCCATGTAGTACCGCTGCAGCAACAGGGCCTCATGGGACATGGCCTCCACCCAGGGACGCGGGTCCAGTTCCTCACCGTGGGTCCGCTCCCGGTACAGGGGGGCGTAGGTCTCCCGGTACCAGGATGCCATCTGCCCGCGCAGGGTCTGCGTGGGTTCGGATGCCACCTCGTAGCGATAGGAGACATAGGGCTCTTTGAAACCCCAGACGGCGTCCTGGACCATGCGGCCGTGGGCCAGGGTCTCCAGCAGATGGCGGATATCGGCCATCTCATCCTCCAGCCGGGCCCGGCGCCCGCTGGCCACGGCACCGAACTGCTGCTGGATGCCGTGCTCGATCACCTGGGAGGCCCCCCGCTGCGCAAGCAGGCCGGTGACCCCGGCCGAGAGGAGCACGGCCAGCCCGGTGAGCACGGTGGCACCGATCATGAGGCGTGTAAGGATCTTCATGACATCCGGTCCTGGAAGGCAGTGCGGGGGAGCCGCAGAGAACGAAGACCGGAAACCTAACGCCTGTTCATGACAGGATGGTGAACCCCTGGGATGGACCACCAGGATGAACTGGCCTGAGAAAGCGCTGGAAACGGGATAAGAGTGGGAAAAGGGGAAAAGGGGACAGACCCCATTTTCTTGGGGAATCGGACCCGGCATCCGTAGATGCCGGGCCCGGCCGGATCAGACCCTGCCGTTGGCCTGATAGCGGGACAGCCCCCGCTGCAGGCTCCAGATGAGAAAGACCAGCAGGATGGCGAAGGGCAGACCCGTGGCGATGGCCGCCGTCTGCAGGGCCGAAAGGCCGCCGGCCACCAGCAGCGCCGCAGCCACCACCCCTTCGGTCACCGCCCAGAACACCCGCTGGGCCACCGGCGGATCCGCCTTACCCCCGGCGGTGATCATGTCGATCACCAGGGAACCGGAGTCCGACGAGGTGACAAAGAAGGTCACGATGATCAGGGTGGCCAGCACCCCGGAAATGGTGGCCAGCACCGTCACGATGCCGCCGGTAAAGGTGGTGGCGGGCAGGGTCTCCAGGAAAACGAACAGGGAGGTGGTCAGATTCTCCTGCACCGCCTGGGCGATGCCGCCGTCCTTGAACAGTTCGAAGTACATGGCAGCGTCCCCGAAGATGGAGAGCCAGACAAAGGTGGCCAGGGTGGGCACCAGCAGCACCCCCGCCACGAACTGGCGGATGGTGCGGCCGCGGGAGACCCGGGCGATGAACATGCCCACGAAGGGGGACCAGGCGATCCACCAGCCCCAGTAGAACACCGTCCAGGCGTTCTGCCAGTCCCCGGCCGAGTAGGTCTCGTTCCAGAAGGCCAGGTAGAAGAAGTCGTTGAGATACAGCCCCACGTTCTCCACAAAGCCGTTGAGGATGAACAGGGTCGGCCCCACCAAAAGGACCATCAACAGCAGCAGGGCCGCGCCGACCATGTTGATCTCCGAGAGCCGGCGAATACCGTGGTTCAGCCCCGCCACCACCGAGGCCGTGGCCATGGCGGTGATCAGCACGATGAGCACCACCTGGACCAGGGGATTCTCAGGGATGCCAAAGAGGTGGTTCAGTCCCCCGTTCACCTGGCTCACCCCCAGCCCCAGGGACGTGGCCACGCCGAACAGGGTCGCCACCGTGGCGATGATGTCGATGAAATGCCCCCAGGGCCCGTAGATGCGATCCCCCAGCACCGGATAGAAGATGGAGCGCACGGAAAGGGGCTGCTTCAGATTGAAGGCGAAGAAGGCCAGGGCCAGCCCCACCAGGGCATAGACCCCCCAGGGGTGCAGACCCCAGTGCAGAAAGGTGGTGCGCATGGCGTCCTTATAGGCCATGAGCGAACCCGCCTCGGCCCCGTGGGGCGGCGTCAGCAGGTGATACATGGGCTCGGCCACGGCGTAGAACAGCAGCCCGATCCCCATGCCGGCGGAAAACAGCATGGAGAACCACCCCAGCAGGGAGAACTCGGGCCGGGCCTCCTCGCCCCCCAGCCGCAACCGGCCATAGCGGGATAACCCCAGATAGATCACGTAGAACAGGATCAGGTTGATGGCCAGCACGAAGAACCAGCCGGTGGTGTTGGCGATCCAGGCCTGGGTGGCATTGAAGGCCTCGGCCATCACATCCAGCCAGATGAAGCTGGCGGCCACAAAGCCCAGGATGATCACCGCCGAGGCCACGAACACCACGGGATTCAGATCCAGGATCCGGTTCCCGTTGCGGGCATAAGTCCAGTTTTTCATTTTCATGAGGGGAGATTCCTCCGTGTGGACAGGGAGATCGATGCCCCGCCCCGCAGATAGGGACGGGCTCCGCAGGGCATCGGAATGCTGCGGCCACCGGCCATCCATACCAGGGAGGATATACGAGAGGGATCGCTCCGAGGGGCGCAAAGGCACCTTCGGGGGTCCGGAGAACCGGAAGCCTCCGCAGCCAGGCGGCCGCTTCAGATACTGGATTTTTTCGAGATGGCGGAAGGGGTGGGATTCGAACCCACGGATGGTCGCCCATCGCCGGTTTTCAAGACCGGTGCATTCAACCGCTCTGCCACCCTTCCGTGAACGCGGGGGTACTGCTTAGGGTCTCATAGTCTACCGGGGGCGCCCGCGCCCCCACAACCTCGGGGCGGGGACCCGGGGCAGTCTTTGCCCGGACGCAATGATTTCGAGTACCTTAGCCCCGGCACGGGGCACCAGGCCCCGAAGGGCGCCCCAGGGGCGCCGATGACGTTTCATGCAACCACCGGAGGAATTCCCACATGGCGACTGAACGCGTGCGCAGCGTGGCCACCCCCCAGGCCGGGACAGGCGTCCTGGCCACCAACAAGGTCATCCGCAACACCTACCTGCTGCTGTCCATGACCCTGGCCTTCAGCGCCGCCATGGCCTTCGTGGCCCTGGCCGTGGGGGCCCAGCCGGTACACTGGCTGGTGATGCTGGCCGTGTTCATCGGCATGCCCTTTGGCATCCAGGCCCTGCGCAACAGTGTCTGGGCCCTGCCGCTGACCTTCGCCTTCACCGGCATCATGGGCTACATCCTCGGCCCCATCGTCGGCCTCTACCTGGCCCTGCCCAACGGACCGGCCATCGTCGGCGGCGCCCTGGCCTCCACGGCGGTGGTGTTCGTGGGTCTCTCCGCCTACGCCCTGGTGACCCGCAAGGACTTCAGCTTCCTGGGCGGCTTCGTGTTCGTGGGGCTGCTCGTGGCCCTGGCGGCCATCATTGCCAATATCTTCCTGGCCCTGCCGGCGTTGTCCCTGGCCATCTCCTCGGCGGTGGTACTGCTCATCTCCGCCGCCATCCTCTGGGACACCAGCCGCATGGTGCATGATGGCGAGACCAACTACGTGGTGATGACCGTCTCCCTGTTCGCCAACATCTATGTGCTCTTCATGCACCTGATGAACCTCTTCGCCCTGCTCAGCGGCGACAACTGAAGCCATCGCCCCCACCGGGCCCCGGCTGGCCGGGGCCCGGTTCCCCATGCCTCCCTTCCCTTTGCCCTCGCAAGGACCTTCCATGCAGCTTGAACGCGGTGTCTTCCTCGATCTGGAGACCCTGGATCGCGGCGACCTGGACCTGGGGCCGTTGCACGAAGCCCTGGGGGAATGGACCTTCCACGCCCATACCCCGCCGGAGGACGTGGCCGGGCGCCTGTCCGGGGCGCAGGTGGTGGTGACCAACAAGGTGGTGCTGGATGCCGATACCCTGGCCTCGGCCCCGGACCTGCGTCTGATCTGTGTGGCCGCCACGGGCACCAACAACGTGGATCTGGAGGCGGCCCGTCGCCTGGGTATCCCGGTGTGCAACGTGCGCGACTACGCCACCGCCTCGGTGGTGCAGCATGTCTTCGCCCTGATCCTGGCCCTGACGGTGCAACTGCCCCGCTACGATGCCGACGTGCGTGCCGGGGCCTGGTCCCGCAGCCGCCAGTTCTGCCTGCTGGATCACCCCATCCGCGAACTGGCGGGCCGGCGCCTGGGGATCATCGGCCATGGCGTGCTGGGCCGGGCCACGGCCCAGGCCGCCCGGGCCTTCGGCATGGAGGTGGTGGTGGCCCGGAGCCTGGCCGGCGGGCCGCCGGACCCGGAGCGGGTGCCGCTGGACACCCTGCTGGCCAGCAGCGACGTGGTGAGCCTGCACTGCCCCCTCACCCCCCAGACCCGCGGTCTCATGGACACCCGGCGCCTGGCCGCCATGCCAGCCGACGCCCTGCTCATCAACACCGCCCGGGGCGGCATTGTGGACGCCGAGGCCCTGGCCCACGCCCTCCGCCAGGGCACCCTCGGGGGCGCGGGCATCGACGTGCTGGAGCCGGAGCCCCCGCCGGCGGATCATCCCCTGCTGGCCGGGGACATCCCCAACCTCATCGTCACCCCCCATGTGGCCTGGGCGGCGGTGGAATCGCGTCAACGCATGGTGGCCGGGCTGGCAGACAATATCCGTGCCTTCCGGGAGGGCCGCCCCCGCAACCAGGTGAACCCCTGAACGACCATGTCCCCAAGCCCCGAAGAACGCCTCTGTGAACTGGAATTCCGCCTGGCCCACCAGGAGGACCACATCCAGGCCCTGAACGATACGGTGAACCGCCAGCAGCGGGAACTGGAATCCCTGCGCACCCAGATGGAGACCCTGCGCCAGCGCCTGGCGGAGGTCATGGCCGCGGGTCCGCCCCAGGACCCGTCCCCCGAACCGCCTCCACCCCATTACTAAAAGGGCCGGGCATGGAACACCTGGTATGTGAGGCGCCGGCACGCGGGACCGAGGCGCAGCGCCTAGCCGACACCCTGGGGCTGGCCATGACCTCCGCCCCGCCAGCGCAAGGGCTGTACCTGGCCTGCACCGAGGAACGCCTGGAACTGCGCCAGGCGGGACCCGGGGCACCGGGGCCGGTGTACGTGGATTTCACCGGGGGCCGGCTGGGCTACCGCGGCTCCCACGTCAGCCCCCGCCGGGAACCCCTGGCCCGGGCCGCGGGGCTCAAGGGGGGACACCGCCCCCAGGTCATGGACGCCACGGCGGGACTGGGGCGGGATGCCTTCATCCTGGCCACCCTGGGCTGCCGGGTGCTCCTGCTGGAGCGTCACCCGGTGATCGCCGCCCTGCTGCAGGACGGCCTGCGCCGGGCCGCCCTGCAGCTCCCCGAGGTGACGTCACGCATGACCCTGCAACGGGTGGATGCCCTGGCAGGGCTGGCGGCCCACACCGCCGGCGTGGTGTGCCTGGACCCCATGTATCCCCATCGGGACAAGCAGGCCCTGGTGAAAAAGGAGATGCGGGTCTTCCGCGCCTTGGTGGGGGACGATCCCGACGCCGACCATCTGCTGCAGGCCGCCCGGGCGGCGGCACGGGAGCGGGTGGTGGTGAAACGTCCGGTCCGGGCCCAGCCCCTGGCGGAGCAGCCCCCCGACTTCTCCGTCCCCGGGAACAGCACCCGCTTCGACGTCTACCTGGGGGCCTCCCCCAGCACCAGCCGGGTATCGGAGACGAGCCGGTAGGGCGGCACCTCCAGGTTGCGGCGTGCCGGCTGGTCCTGGAGCACGCGTCCGGCGAAGTCATAGCGCGAGCCCCGGCACCGGTCCACAAAGCCCCCATCCCAGGCATCCCCCTCCCCTTCGTCCCCGGAACCGGGCGGCACGTAGTCCAGGGGGCAGTTGAGATCCGTGCCCAGGGCGATGAAGACGAACCACTCGGGGGAGGCGGAGCGGTGGGCATTGCGATAGGCATCGGGCTGACGGCTCAGGCGGGAGGCCGGATCATAGAGCCGGTCCGCGGTACCGGCATCCGCCGCCTCCATGGCCGGGGTGCGGCGCAGGATCCACACGGGCCGTCCGTCCCAGGCCACCTTGCGGATCTTCCCCGGGGAAAGATCCGCAAGGTCCACCGTCCGGCCGGGCGCCGCCTTGCCCTCCTCGCCGCCGAACCAGCTCCCCAGCAGGCCGCTGAGCATCACCAGGGCCAGGGCCCCCACCCCTGCCAGGGACAGGAGCTTGAGGGCCACCCGGTAGTAAAAGCGCAGGGGACGGGCATCTTGAGGGGCGTGTGGTTCGGTCATGCTCGGGCCATGGCGAAGTCAGATGGGCGCGGGGCCTCCCGCGGCGGCGGGGATGGCGCACCTAGACTGGCAAAGGTAGCATGTCCGCACCCCTTTTCAGGAGACGACACCATGGCTGCGCGGGATCAACAGGGCTATGTGGGGATCCACAACGACCGCTTCGGCGGCATGACCCCCATCGGCGGCCTCATCAAGGACGCCTGGGTCTTCGGCATCCTGCCGGAGGACGAGACCTGCGAGGGCTGGACCCGCCAGCAGCTGCAGCAACTCCACGACCAGGTGGCCGCCGCCTGGGACCGGCATGGCCTGCGGGTGGCGAATCTGCCCCCGGAACTGCGGGAACGCCATGCCCGCATCCACGACGCGGCCATCGCCCGTGCCCGGGAGCTGGGCTGGGTCCCCGGCGCGGATATGGACCCGGAGATGGAATGAGCCCCGGAAGGCATCCCAATGCCCCCTGTGGAGGGGATGCAGGCCGACAACCAACGGGCAGCCCCATCCCGCCCGGGATACCGCAGCAGCGGCCATGCAGGCCGATTCCAAAGCCCGGAGGGAAGTGATACCGTCGGGATTGGACCATCATTCGAGGATCGCAGCCCATGACCCAACCCTCCTTCGCCCTGCAGGCGGAACAGACCCTGGAGGACCTCATGGAACGCATGGGGAATGTGGACGCCCTGGCCGACCTGGACATGGACCTGGTGGACGGGGTGCTGACCGTGGAATTCGACGACGGCGGCCAGATCATCCTCAACCGCCAGGAGGCGGTGCGTCAGCTCTGGCTTGCCTCCCCCGAAGGACCGGCCCACTTCCGCTTCGATGCCGACGCGGGGCAGTGGCTGGATGAGCGCTCCGGCGATGAACTGGTGTCGGTCCTGCAGCGGGTGCTGGGCCGCAAACTGGGCCAGGACATCCGGCTCTGAGGATTCACCCCTCCGGAGGCTCCTCCGACTGTCCCTGGGCCGCCCGGCGCCGGGCATCGTGCACCATGGACTCCAGCTGGCTGAGCACCACATGGGGCTTATCCTGCTCCAGGGCCCGGTCCAGCAGGTTCAGCATGGCCTGATGCTCGGGGCGGGAGGCATAACGCAGGTGGGCCAGGTTCACCGACAGCCGCCGGAACTGGCGGAAGAAGAGATAGGACAGGGTGGCCACGATCAGCGCCGTCCAGGACGCCCCCTGGAACCAGGCCCAGACGGCGGCGCCATAGCCCAGGAAAGTGAGGACGAACAGCAGGCCCGCGAAGCGGTGCACCGTGGCCACAAAGGCCTGGAACCCTTCCCGGTGGGCGGCGAATTCTTCGGCTGAGATCATGGCTCGGACTCCGGTAGGGCAAAGCCCCGCATTATGGCCCAGTCGCATGCGGCTGGGAATGGAACCCGCCCTTCAGACCGGCTCCAGGGCCGCCAGCAGGCGCTCGTGGAGGCCGCCGAAACCGCCGTTGCTCATCACCAGCACGTGGTCCCCGGGGCGCACCCGGGCCGCCAGGGCCTGCACCAGGTCCTCCACGCGTTCCCGGGCGTGTCCCCGCCCCCCCAGTGCCCGGACCACCGGGGCCATGTCCCAGCCCAGATCCTCGGGGGCATACAGCCATACCTCATCGGCCGCCGCCAGCGCCCCCGCCAGGGTATCCCGGTGCACCCCCATGCGCATGGTGTTGGAACGCGGCTCCAGCACCGCCAGGATGCGCCCCTCCCCCACCCGCCCCCGCAGGGCCTTCAGGGTGGCGGCGATGGCCGTGGGGTGATGGGCGAAGTCGTCGTAGACCCGTACCCCGGCCACCTCACCGTGCAGTTGCAGACGGCGCTTCACCCCCCGGAAACGTCCCAGGGCCGAAAGCCCCGCCGACAGGGACACCCCGGCGTGACGGGCCGCCAGCAGGGCCGCCAGGGCGTTGCACAGGTTATGCTCCCCGGGCAGCAGTGATTCCCCCCGCCCGATTTCCCGATCCCCTTCCAGCGGATCCCCGCCCAGGATGCAAAAGCGACCGGCATCGGATGTCAGGGGCTGCGCCCGCCAGGGGGCCGGGTCCTGTGCGAGCCCGAAGCGCTCCACCGGTGTCCAGCACCCCCGGGCCAGGACCCGCTCCAGGGCCGGATCCCCGGCGCGGCAGAGGATGCGGCCGCTGCCGGGCACGGTGCGCACCAGATGATGGAACTGCCGTTCGATGGCCTCCAGATCCGGGAAGATATCCGCGTGATCGAACTCCAGGTTGTTGAGCACCAGGGTGCGCGGCCGATAGTGGACGAACTTGGAGCGCTTGTCGAAGAAGGCGGTGTCGTACTCGTCCGCCTCCACCACGAAGAAGGGACCGCCCCCCAGCCGGGCGGAGAGGCCGAAGTTCTCCGGCACGCCGCCGATGAGGAAACCGGGATCCAGGCCGGCATCCTCCAGGATCCAGGCCAGCAGGCTCGCCGTGGTGGTCTTGCCATGGGTCCCGGCCACCGCCAGCACCCAGCGGTCCCGCAGCACGTGCTCCGCCAGCCACTGGGGCCCGGAGGTGTAGGGCAGCCCGCGATCCAGCACCGCCTCCACCACCGCATCGCCGCGGCGCATGACGTTGCCGATGACCACCTGATCCGGGGCCGGATCCAGGTGGGCCGGATCATGGCCCTCGGCCACGGCGATGCCCTGGGCCTGCAGCAGGGTGCTCATGGGGGGATAGACGTGGCGGTCGGAACCGGTGACCCGGTAGCCGGCAGCCCGGGCCAGCAGGGCCACCCCGCCCATGAAGGTGCCGCAGATCCCCAGGATATGGATGTGGGTCATGGGGACAACAGATGGAACAGGGCCTCGCCGGCCACGGCGGTGAGGATGAGATAGAACACCGCCAGGGCGATGCCGCCGGAGAGGCTGCGCAGATCCAGGGCGCTGCGCAGGATATGCCCGTAAACGGTGAGCAGCCAGCCCAGCAGGATCAGATAGGCGATGGTGGCCAGGGCCGGGATCTCCTGGGGATTCTCCGCGCCCCGCAGGCTGTACACCAGCGGCAGCATGAGCAGCCCCATGAGCACACCCACCCCCAACAGGGCGGTGAAGGTCTGGACAAAGCGCGGGCGCAGCCCACGGCTGTTCAGGAGGCTGGCGCTGAACAGGGCCAGCAGGCCCAGCTCCATGCCGGACTGCAACACCGCCACCTGGAAGGAGAAGAAGGGCACGGTGACCACCAGCCCCAGGACCAGGTAGGCCAGCACGCACAGCCACATGAGCAGGGCCGAGGCAGGCAGGTCCTCCGGCCCCTGGCGCATCAGGATCAGCTGCACGAAGGGGCGGATCAGGGCATACATGGGCCGCCTCCAGGCATCCGGGCCATGTGTTGCTGGCTATTCCTCATCCCAGGCTTCCAGCTCGCGCAGCAGGTCATAGTCCGACTCCGATGGGGCCCCGTCCCGCACCTGATAGTCCCGTCGCTCCAGATAGGCGTTGCGGATGGCCGCGTAGCGGTCCCCGCCGACCCCCTCCAGGCTGCGCTCCACCGACAGCAGGTCCGCACGCCGATCCACCAGGCCCAGCGCCGTGAGGGCCTCCTGGTCGGGATGCTCGTGGTAGGTGTAGAGGGGATGGACGCGCCCGTCCACCAGTTCGGCCGGGGCGTCGCGCAGGGTGCCGGGCCCCCGGAAGGGCACCACCAGATAGGGACCGGAGGGCACCCCCCAGCGTCCCAGGGTCTGGCCGAAATCCTCGTTGTTCTTGTCCAGGCCCATGGGGCTGGCCACGTCCAGCAGTCCGAAGAGGCCGAAGCTGGTGTTCATGATCAGCCGCGTCAGATCCACCGCCGCCTCGTGGAACTTCCCCTGCAGGGCATCGTTGGCCAGGATGCCCACATCCCCCAGGTTGGAGAAGAAGTTGCCCACCGAGGTGCGCACCGGCTCCGGGGTGTAGCGCTCGTAGCCCTGGGCCACGGGTTTGAGCACGGCCCGGTCCACGGTATCGTTGAACTGGAACATGGCCCGGTTGTACCCCTCCCAGGGGTCCCGCGGATCGCGGGAGGCCTCGGGCACGCTGGCGCAGCCCGCCAGGCAGAGCAGCGCAACGCCCGCCAGCAGGCCCCTGGATCGTCCACAATGGGATGAGGGCATGAAGCGTCCTCGTGTCTTGTCCGTTCCCTGCGCCGGGGGCAAGCCCCCGGGAAGGCTCAATCGCCCCGCCGGGCGCCGATGCGCAGGCGCAGGGCGTTGAGCTTGATGAAGCCCTCGGCGTCCTTCTGGTCGTAGGCCCCGGCATCGTCCTCGAAGGTGGCGATATGGGGATCGAACAGGGTATCGGCCTCGGACTTGCGCCCCACCACGGTGACATTGCCCTTGTACAGCTTGAGGCGCACCACGCCGTTGACATGGGCCTGGGAGGCGTCGATCAGGGCCTGCAGCATGCGCCGCTCGGGGCTCCACCAGTAGCCGTTGTAGATGAGGCTGGCATAACGGGGCATGAGCTCATCCTTGAGATGGGCCGCCTCCCGGTCCAGGGTGATGGACTCGATGGCCCGATGGGCGCGCAGCAGGATGCTGCCCCCGGGGGTCTCATAGCAGCCCCGGGACTTCATGCCCACGTAGCGGTTCTCCACCAGATCGAGACGGCCGATGCCATGGGCCCCGCCCACCTGGTTCAGCCGCGACAGCAGGGTGGCCGGGCTCAGGCGTTCGTCGTTGATGGCCACGGGATCGCCGTTCTCGAAACGGATCTCCAGGTACTCCGGACGGTCCGGTGCCGCCTCCGGCGACACGGTCCAGCGCCACATGTCCTCCTCCGCCTCGAACCAGGGATCCTCCAGCTGGTTGCCCTCGTAGGAGATATGCAGCAGGTTGGCGTCCATGGAGTACGGGGACTGGCTGCCGCGCTTCATCTCCACGGGGATACCGTGCTTCTCGGCGTAGGCCAGGAGTTTTTCCCGGGAGTTGAGATCCCATTCGCGCCAGGGGGCGATGACCCGGATGCCCGGCTTGAGGGCATAGGCCCCCAGCTCGAAGCGCACCTGGTCATTGCCCTTGCCGGTGGCCCCGTGGGAGACGGCGTCGGCGCCGGTCTCATGGGCGATCTCCACCAGACGCTTGGCGATGAGGGGGCGGGCGATGGAGGTGCCCAGCAGGTACTCCCCCTCGTAGACGGTGTTGGCGCGGAACATGGGGAAGACGAAATCCCGGGCGAATTCCTCCCGCAGGTCCTCGATGTAGATCTCCTTCACCCCCAGGGCCTGGGCCTTGGCCCGGGCCGGTTCCACCTCCTCCCCCTGGCCGATGTCGGCGGTGAAGGTGACCACCTCGCAGCCGTAGGTCTCCTCCAGCCACTTGAGGATGACCGACGTATCCAGCCCGCCGGAATAGGCGAGCACGACCTTGTTCACATCACTGGCCATGTAAAGGCAACCCCTGGTAGAGATAAGGAATGATCCGGACCGGACAGTATAGCGAAAAGCGGCGCTTTTCCGGAACAAGACCACGCCCGGGCCGTCTCATCCCGGGCGGGAGGCGCTTGGGCCCGGCCCATGGGCCCGCTAGAATGCGATTGAATCACCTGCCGTGAGAGTGGACCCATGGCCCTGGCCCAGGAAGACATCGAATTCATCAAGTCCCATCTGGGGGAATGGCTGGCCGAGCAGAGCCTGGGCAAGCCCCCGGCGGTCTACGAGTTGGAACTGCGCGAACGCATGGTGCGCGTGGAGGAGGAACTGAAGCACCAGCGGGAACTGATGTACCAGGGGTTCCAGCAGATGGAGAAGCGCTTTGAGCAGGTGGATCAGCGCTTCGAACAGATGGAGAAACGTTTTCAACAGATCGATCAGCGCTTCGAACAGGTGGAGCGGCGCTTCGAGCAGGTGGAACAGCACTTTGAACAGGTGGAGAGGCGCTTCGAGCAGGTGGAGCGGCGCTTCGAACAGGTGGACAGGCGTTTTGAACGGGTGGACCAGCGCTTCGACGAGATGCTGCGCCGCCATGACCGCCAGTTCCTCTGGCTGGTGGGCTTCATCGTCACCTGCACCGGCCTGCTGTTCGCGGGGCTGCGCCTGTTCTGATCCTGCTCACCCCCCGGGCAGGGTCCACCACAGGTCCACCCGCCGGCTGCGGGCCCAGGCCTCCTCCTCCGAGGCCGCCTCCAGGGGCCAGGACTCGCCGAAGACCCGCATCTCCATGCGCCCGGGGTCCACGCCCTGGTCCGCCAGCCAGTCCCGCACGGCGGCCGCCCGTTCCCGGGAGAGGTCCCGGTTGTAATCCATCTCCCCCTGGGCATCGGCATGCCCACCCAGCACCAGACGGGTGCGGGGATTCTCCCGCAGCCGCTGCAGCGCCTGTTCCAGGGTGGGCCGGGCCGTCTCCCGCAGCCGGGCCTCGTCGAAGTCGAACTGCACCCGCCAGTGACGGATCACGGGGAAATCGATGCGGGCGGGGCGATCCAGGCAGGGGCGGAAATCCGCCAGCACCTGACGGAAACGGGAGGGGGAAAGGGTGATCCGCACCGCCTCGTTCCCCCCTGCCGCATGTTCCAGGCGCACCTCGTGGCCGGTCTCCAGGGCATAGAAGACCTCCAGGGCCCGCTCCCGCCCCAGCACGGTCAGCACCTCCCCCGCCAGCAGCGGCACCACCCCCAGATCCCGCCGCGAGAGATCGTGGCGCCAGGCCGGCGGGTGCACGGCCATGCGCCCCTTCCCGGGTGCGGCCAGGGGGCGTACCGGGTGAACCTCCAACTGCAGGTCCCGGTCCTTGCCCACGGTGAAGCGCACCTCGCCGTAGCGGGGGATGGACTGGCGCAGGACACAATCGTCCCCCTCCTGCTCGAAGGACCACAGGGTCTCGGAGAGGCGCGGTGTATAGTCCACGGCGCCACAGGGGGCGGACGCCAGGCCCAGGAGCATGCCGATGAGAAGGAAGCGTTTCATGCCCTGATCTATCGGCCGCCGGGCCGGATCATTGAGCCCGGCGGCCTGCGGCGCCTATTTCCCCCGGGGCGGGAGGATGTCGGTGATCGAGCCGTGGGCCATCTCGGCGGCGAAGCAGAGGGTCTCCGACAGGGTGGGATGGGGATGCACCGTCAGGGCCAGGTCCTCCACGTCCGCCCCCATCTCCAGGGCCAGCAGGGCCTCCCCCAGGAGCTCCCCGGCGTTGGGGCCGGTGATGCCGGCACCGATGACCCGCTGCTGCTCGTCCAGCAGCAGCTTGGTGAGGCCGCTCTCCCCGCCCAGGCTCAGGGCACGTCCGCTGGCGGCCCAGGGGAAGGTGGCCTTGGTGTAGGGGATGCCCTCCTTCTTCGCCCGGGTCTCGGTGAGCCCCATCCAGGCCACCTCCGGGTGGGTGTAGGCCACGCTGGGGATGGCCCGGGCGTCGAAATGGGCCTTGTGCCCCGCCGCCGCCTCGGCGGCCACCTTGGCCTCGTGGGTGGCCTTGTGGGCCAGCATGGGGCCGCCCACCACGTCCCCGATGGCAAAGATGTGGGGGACCTGGGTGCGCATCTGCCCGTCGGTCTGGATGAAGCCGTGTTCATCCACGGCCACGCCGGCGGTCTCCGCCTGGATCTGCCCGCCGTTGGGCAGACGCCCCACGGACACCAGCACCCGGTCGAAGGTGTCCTCCGCCGGGGCCCTGCCCCCCTCGAAGTGCACGCGGATACCGGCATCGGTGGCCTCGGCCCCGGTGACGCGGGTGCCGGTGTACACGGCCTCGTACCGCCCGCGGATGCGTTTCTCCAGGGGCTTGACCAGATCCCGGTCCGCACCGGGCATGAGGTCGTCGGAGAGTTCGCACACGGTCACCTTCGAGCCCAGGGCGTCGTAGACACAGGCCATCTCCAGGCCGATGATGCCGCCGCCCACCACCAGCATCCGCCCGGGGATGTCCCGCAGGGCCAGGGCGCCGGTGGAGTCCATCACCCGCTCGTCGTCCCAGGGGAAGGCGGGCAGGTGCACGGGGCGGGAACCTACGGCAATGATGGCCTGCTCGAAGGCGATGGTCTGCTCCTCCGCCTCGCCCCGCACCGCCAGGGTATTGGGGGAGGTGAAGCGCCCCACCCCCTGCACCACCCGCACCTTGCGCTGCTTGGCCAGGTGCTTCAGGCCCGAGGTGAGCTTGCGCACCACCCCATCCTTATAGCCGTTGAGCTTGTCCAGGTCGATCTGCGGCGCGCCGAAACGGATGCCGTGGCGCTCGAAGGACTGGGCCTCGTCGATCACCTGGGCGGCGTGCAGCAGGGCCTTGGAGGGGATGCAGCCCACGTTGAGGCAGACGCCGCCGATCACCGGATAGCGCTCCACCAGGATCACATCCATCCCCAGGTCGGCGGCGCGAAAGGCGGCGGTGTATCCCCCCGGGCCGGAACCCAGCACCAGCACCTGGCAGCGCAGATCCGCCTCACCGGCGGGAGGCGCGGCGGGGGCGGGACGGCGATCGTCCGAGGCCTGTGCCCCGGAATCCTCCGGTTGGGCCTTGGCCGCGGCGGGGGCTTCCTCCCGGGCGGTGGGGCCCTCCGCAGGACCCGCCGTGCCGCCCTCCTCTTCCGCCTCCAGATCCAGGATGGCGCTGCCCTGGGACACCTTGTCCCCCACCTTCAGGTGCAGGGCCTTCACCGTACCGGCCCGGGGGGCCGGGATCTCCATGGAGGCCTTGTCCGATTCCAGGCTGATGAGGGGATCCTCCGGCTGCACCGTATCCCCCGGCGCCACCAGGACCTCGATGACCTCCACGTCCTTGAAATCGCCGATGTCGGGGACCGGGATGGTGTGCAGCTTGGGCATGGATCGCTTTCCTCTGGTTGAGTCGGGACAATGGGCATCCGCCGCGGGGGCAGTCTACAACAGCATGCGCCGCATATCGGACAACAGGCCGCTGAGATGGTCGGTGAACCGGGCCCCCAGGGCGCCGTCGATGACGCGGTGGTCGTAGGACAGGGCCAGGGGCAGCATCAGGCGCGGCACGAAGGTCTCCGACTGGGCGTCCCACACCGGCTGCATGCGGGCCCGGGAGACCCCCAGGATGGCCACCTCCGGGGCGTTGACGATGGGGGTGAACTGGGTGCCGCCGATCCCCCCCAGGCTGGTGATGGTGAAACAGCCCCCTTCCATATCCGCCGTCTTCAGGCGCCGGTCCCGGGCCCGCTGGGACACCTCGGCGGCCTCCCGGGCCAGTTCCACCAGGCTCTTGCGGTCCACGTCCCGGATCACCGGCACCACCAGGCCGTCCGGGGTGTCCACGGCGATGCCCAGGTGATAGTACTGCTTCAGGATCAGGTGCTCACCGGCGGCATCCAGGGAGGCGTTCACCCGGGGATGGGCCTTCAGCGCCGAGACCACCGCCTTCATGAGAAAGGCCAGGAAGGTGATCTTGACCCCCTGCTCCTGATACTCCTTTGCCAGGGAGCGGCGGAAGGCATCCAGCTCGGTGATGTCCGCCTCGTCGAACTGGGTGACATGGGGGACGGTCACCCAGTTGCGGTGCAGGTTCTGGCCGGTGAGTCGGTTGATCTTCGTGAGGGGTTGGGTCTCCACCGGACCGAAACGGGCAAAGTCCACCTCCGGCGCCGGGGCCACCCCGAGCCCCCCCGCGCTGCCCCGGGCCAGGGTCTGCTTGACGAAGCCCTGCACGTCCTCCTTGAGGATGCGTCCCTTGCGGCCGCTGCCCTGCACCTGCCCCAGGTCCACCCCCAGTTCCCGGGCGAAGCGGCGTACCGCCGGGGAGGCGTGGGCCTTGCGAAAGCCGGCCTCGTCCACCATCCCCGCCGTGGGGGAGGGCCGGGGCCCGGGGGCCGCCTGCCCCCCGGCGGCGGGGCCGGGTGCCCCCGCCGCAGCGGGGGCACCCTGGGCAGCCGTGCCCGCCTCCTTCGCCTCCCCCCCGGCTGCGGCGGGCCCGGCCTCCGTGGTCCGCTCCGGAGCCTCCCGGGGGGGCTGCGGAGTGGCGGCGGCCTCCTCCCCGCCGCCGGCCTCGGCCTCCAGATCCAGCACGGGGGAACCCTCCGACACCCGGTCCCCCGGTTTCACCTTCATACCCACCACCCGGCCGGCCCGGGGCGCCGGGATGTCGATGGAGGCCTTGTCCGACTCCAGGGTGATCAGGGGATCCTCCGGCTGGACGGAATCCCCCTCGCCCACCAGCACCTCGATGATCTCCACATCCTTGAAGTCCCCGATATCGGGGACCTTCACTTCAACCACGCTGCCCATCACGCCACTCCTGTCTGAGATTGGGAACCCACCACGGGGACCTTGCACGCCCCGCGCCTCAGGCGCGCAGGGGATTGGGCTTGTCGGGATCGATGCCGTACTTGCGGATCGCGTCGCTCACCCGGGCGGCGGGCAGGGCCCCCTCGTCGGCCAGGGCCTTGAGGGCCGCCACGGCCACGTAGTGCCGGTCCATCTCGAAATGACGGCGCAGCCGGGCGCGCAGGTCGCTGCGGCCGAAGCCGTCGGTCCCCAGCACGGTGTAGCGGCCGGGCACCCAGGCACGGATCTGGTCGGGATAGGCCTTGACGTAGTCGGTGGCCGCCACCACGGGGCCGGAGGCATCCGCCAGGCAGCGGCCCACCCAGGACTGGCGCGGGGATTCTTCCGGATGCAGCAGGTTCCAGCGCTCCACGTCGCGACCGTCCCGGGCCAGCTCGTTGAAGCTGGTGGCGCTCCACAGGTCGGCCTGCACGCCGAAGTCCTCCCGCAGCAGGTCGGCGGCGGCCATCACCTCCCGCAGGATGCTGCCCGAACCCATGAGCTGCACCCGGGGGCCGTCGCCCTCGGCGCGGGCCAGGCGGTAGAGGCCACGGCGGATACCCTCCTCCGTCCCCTCCGGCAGGGCCGGCTGGTGGTCGTTCTGGTTCATCACCGTGATGTAGTAGAAGACGTTCTCCTGCTCGGCATACATGCGCCGCAGACCGTCCTGCACGATCACCGCCAGCTCGTAGGCGAAGGCCGGGTCATAGCTGACGCAGTTGGGCACATTGGCCGCCATCATGGGGCTGTGACCGTCCTGGTGCTGCAGCCCCTCCCCCGCCAGGGTGGTGCGCCCGGCGGTGCCGCCGATGAGAAAGCCCCGGGCCTGCATGTCGCCGGCGGCCCAGATCAGGTCCCCCACCCGCTGGAAGCCGAACATGGAGTAGAAGATGTAGAAGGGCACCATGCTCACGCCGTGCACGCTGTAAGCGGTGGCGGCGGCCATCCAGGAGGCCATGGCCCCGGCCTCGTTGATACCCTCCTCCAGGATCTGGCCCTTCTTGTCCTCCTTGTAGAACATCACCTGGTCCTTGTCCTGGGGGGTGTAGAGCTGCCCCACGGAGGAGTAGATGCCCAGCTGGCGGAACAGACCCTCCATGCCGAAGGTGCGCGCCTCGTCGGGGACGATGGGCACCACGTGGCGGCCGATCTTCTTGTCCCGGGTGAGCTGAGTGAGCATGCGCACCATGGCCATGGTGGTGGACAGCTCCCGCTCGCCGGAGTCCTCCAGGGAGGCGGAGAAGAGGGACAGGTCCGGGATCTCCAGGGGGGCCACCGAGGACTTGCGCACCGGCAGATAGCCGCCCAGGGCCTTGCGGCGCTCGTGCATGTAGCGGATCTCGGGGGCGTCGTCCGCCGGGCGCACGTAGCGCATCTGCTCCACGTCCTCGTCCGACACGGGCACGTGGAAACGGTCGCGGAAGGCCTTGATCTCCTCCTGACCCATCTTCTTCTGCTGGTGGGCGCGCATCTGGCCCTCGCCGGCGGAACCCATGCCGTAGCCCTTCACCGTCTGCGCCAGGATCACCGTGGGCTGACCGCTGTGGTTCACCGCGGCCTGGTAGGCGGCATAGACCTTGTAGGGATCGTGGCCTCCACGGTTCAGACGCCAGATATCCGAATCGGACATGTTGGCCACCATGGCCTTGAGCTCGGGGTACTTGCCGAAGAAATGCTCGCGCACATAGGCCCCGTCCTTGGACTTGTAGTTCTGGTAGTCGCCATCCACGGCCTCCATCATGCGCTGCGTGAGCAGGCCCCTGGTGTCCTTGGCGAACAGCGGATCCCAGTAGCTGCCCCAGAGCACCTTGATGACGTTCCACCCCGCCCCGCGGAAGGTGGCCTCCAGTTCCTGCACGATCTTGCCGTTGCCACGCACGGGACCATCCAGGCGCTGCAGGTTGCAGTTGACCACGAAGATGAGGTTGTCCAGACGCTCCTGGGCGGCCAGGCCGATGGCCCCCATGGCCTCCGGCTCGTCGGTCTCCCCGTCCCCCAGCAGGCACCACACCTTGCGGTCACGGCTGGAGGCCAGCTCCCGGTCGTTCATGTACTTCATGAAGCGGGCCTGCATGATGGCCTGCATGGGCCCGAGCCCCATGCTCACGGTGGGGAACTGCCAGTAGTCGGGCATGAGCCAGGGATGGGGATAGGAGGACAGCCCCTTGCCCTCCACCTCCTGGCGGAAGTGGTCCAGCTGCTCCTCGCTGAGGCGCCCCTCCAGGAAGGAGCGGGCATAGATGCCGGGGGCCGAATGCCCCTGGATGAACACCAGGTCGCCGCCGTGCTCATGGGTGGGGGCGCGCCAGAAGTGGTTGAAGCCCACGTCGTAGAGGGTGGCGGCGGAGGCGAAGCTGGCGATATGTCCGCCCAGTTCGGTGCTGATACGGTTGGCCTTGACCACCATCATCAGGGCGTTCCAGCGGATATAGGCGCGGATGCGGTGCTCCAGCTCCGCGTTGCCCGGGTATTCCGGCTCCAGGTGGGGCGGGATGGTGTTCACATAGGCCGTATGGGCGGAATACGGCAGAAAGGCGCCGGAACGGCGGGCCTGGTCCACCAGGCGCTCCAGCAGGTAATGGGCCCGCTCGGGCCCGTCGGCCTGGATCACCGCCTCCAGGGCATCCAGCCATTCCTGCGTCTCCTGCGCGTCCAGGTCCTGAGGCAATGCCTGCGCATTCATGTTGTACTCTCCATCCGTCATCCCCCGTAGCGAACACCCGGGATCTCCCGCCCCGGGGGGCGATGGATCACGGAAAGGGGGGAGTGGCTGCTATGATGCCTGTTGTTATAGGTGTCGGGCCGCAAGGCGGCGCGGCGGTATATTCAGACTTTTGCGCGGGCAGGTCAAGAAAGTGGATGCAGCCGTTTCATGCTTCGCTGCAACACGCCAGGTCCCCGTTTTTCATGGGAAATTCGCACGATGACGACAATTCAGGAATTGCATATCCGGCGCCCGGACGACTGGCATCTCCATGTGCGCGACGGCGACGGATTGAAGTGTGCAGTGCCGCATTCCGCGCGGCGTTTCGCGCGCGCGGTGATCATGCCCAACCTCAAGCCGCCGGTGGTGAATGTGGCCCAGGCCGCCGCCTACCGCGACCGCATCCTGGCGGCCGTGCCGGAGGGGGTAGCGTTCGATCCATTGATGACAATCTATCTCACCGATGACACCACCCCCGACGACATCCGGGCGGTGGCCGAGAGCGGTTTCATGCTCGGCGCCAAGCTCTATCCCGCCGGGGCCACCACCCATTCCGACGCCGGCGTCACCGACATCCGCCACATCGATGCGGTGCTCCAGGCCATGCAGGACCTGGGGGTACCGCTCATGGTGCACGGGGAGGTGACCGGCCCGGAGGTGGATCTGTTCGACCGCGAGGCCCGCTTCATCGAGCAGGTGCTGACGCCGCTGGTGGAGCGCTTCCCCGCCCTCAAGGTGGTATTGGAGCACGTCACCACGGCCGAGGCCGTGGCCTTCGTGCGCCAGGCCCCGGAGACGGTGGCCGCCACGGTCACCCCGCAGCACATCCTCATGAACCGCAACGCCCTCTTCCAGGGCGGCATGCGCCCCCATCATTTCTGCCTGCCCGTGCTCAAGCGGGAGGAACACCGGGCGGCCATCCTGGAGACCCTGGCGGAGGGCCACCCCCGCTTCTTCCTGGGCACGGACAGCGCGCCCCATCCCCGGGGCGCCAAGGAAAGCGCCTGCGGCTGCGCCGGCATCTACAGCGCCCCGGCGGCCATCGAGCTCTATGCCGAGGCCTTCGAGCAGGCCGGGGCCCTGGATCGCCTGGAGGCCTTCGCCAGCGAGAACGGCCCCCGCTTCCACGGCCTGCCCCCCAACGAGGATTACATCACCCTGCGCCGCCAACCCTGGACGGTGCCCGAGGCCCTGCCCTTCGGCGAGGATACGGTGGTGCCCCTGCGGGCGGGGGAGGAACTCGCCTGGCGCCTGGTGGACTGAGGCCGCACTGAGGCCGGTTCAACGCCCCACCGCCGGCCCGGAACTGGTACCCTAGCGCCCATGAGTGAAGAACCCGATTTTTGCCCCATGGGCGACCGGTTCCGCGGCTTCCTGCCGGTGGTGGTGGACGTGGAGACCGGTGGCTTCAACCCCAAGACCGATGCCCTGCTGCAGATCGCGGCGGTGCTGCTGCGCATGGATCAGAACGGCGACCTGCACCGGGACCGCACCCTGTCCTTCCATGTACAGCCCTTCGAAGGGGCCCACATGGACCCCAAGTCCCTGGAGGTGACCGGCATCAACCCCTGGCACCCCCTGCGCATCGCCGTGCCGGAACAGGAGGCCCTGCAGGGCATCTTCCGGGAGGTGCGCCAGGAGGTGAAGCGCAACCGCTGCACCCGCGCCATCCTGGTGGGGCACAACGCCGGCTTCGACCTGGCCTTCGTCAACGCCACCGTCGAGCGGGCGCAGATCAAGCGCAACCCCTTCCACCCCTTCAGCAACCTGGACACGGTGACCCTCTCGGCCATGGCCTACGGCCAGACCGTCCTCGCCCGGGCGGCCCGGGAGGCGGGCCTGGCCTGGGACAACGCCGAGGCCCATTCGGCCACCTACGACGCCGAGAAGACGGCGGACATCTTCTGCGACGTGATGAACCGCTGGAACCGGCACACCGCGGCGGAAACCGAAACCATGGACAAGGCCTGAGGGGTCGCCTATAAGGGCCTATCCCCCACCACCACGACCATTCATGACCCCTCCCCCCCTCTCCATCCTCATCGTGGACGACATGCAGTACAGCCGCATGGTGTTGAAGAACACCCTGGAGCGGCTGGGCTACGAGGACGTGCGCCTGGCGGGCTCCGCCGCCCGGGCCCTGGAATCCCTGGAGGAACGCCAGGCGGACGTGGTGCTGGCGGACTGGGTGATGCCGCAGATGAGCGGTCTGGAACTGGTGCAGGCCATCCGCGCCATGGACGAGGACCGGCCCCGTTACACCGCCATCATCCTGTTCACCGCCAAGGAAGGGAATGACCCCATGCTGGAGGCCTTCCACCAGGGGGTGGACGACTACCTCACCAAGCCCATCAACGACGTGCAACTGGCGGCCCGGGTGTATGCCGCCGGCCGCATCGCCACCCTGCACAACCGGCTCATGGAGACCTCCGCCGCCCTGGATGCGGCCAACCGCCACCTGGAACAACAGGCCATGGTGGACCCCATCACCGGCCTGGCCAACCTGCGGGCCCTGAACCAGCGCCTGGAGAACGTGCTCATGGAGACCCAGTCCCGCGGCGGCGCCCTGTGCCTGGCGGTGCTGGACCTGGACCACCTGGAACACGTCAACGCCCGCCACGGCCACGACCTGGGGGACGAGGTGCTCATGGGCCTGTCGCGGCGGCTGCGCCTGTGCGTCCGCCCCACGGACCTGGTGGCCCGCATCGGCGGGGACGAGTTCGCCCTGCTGCTGCAGGTGCATCCCCCCCACCACTTCAACCGCGACCTCTGCCGGCGCATCCACACGGGCATCGTGCGCGAGGGCATCCCCACCTCCGAGGGCAGCATCCCGCTGAGCGTCTCCATCGGCGCCCGCTTCCACACCCACGGCCAGTCCCTGTCCACGGTACACGGCCTGCTCTCCCTGGCCCAGGATAACCTGCGCCAGGCCAAGGCCGACGGTGGCAACCGGGTGGTGGCCAGTTGACGCGACTATTCCTGTATCAGGAGTTGGGCGATGGTATCCATCGGCAGGAACATGCGCAGCGGCTGTGAAGGCAGTGACTGAAAGCCAAAGCCGGCATAAAGCCGTTGTCGCCTTGCCACGGCTTTGGGGTTGCCGCAGTAGAGGATGTCCAACAGCACCATAGCGGTACCGACCCGATGGGAGGCCTGATAGGCCCCGGCCAAGGCGTCGACCAGGAGACGGCTGCCGATGCCCTGCCCCTGGACGTGCTCCGCGACACCGATCATGCCGATGAATGCCGCGGGCAGACTGCCGTCAGCCAGGGCGAAACGCCGATAGCGCTTCGGCAGGTCACCGCACTGCACGCTATGCGCGTTCATCGAATAGAAGCCGAGGATCTCCTCGGGGCGCTCTGGATCCACCATGACGAAGACCCGCGCCGTGCCTCCCTTCATCAGGCGATTGGCCGTCTTCTTCAGGAAACGGTCCACCTGAGGGACACCGGACGCAAAGGCCGCGCGATCGTGTTGGGCTTGATCCAGCGGCTCGATGACGACCGCAGAGGCCATCAACGCCGGTCCACCGTCTCCCTGTGGTGAGTGAAGGCTACGCGAAGCCGTTCGGTCGGTGCCGGCGGGTTCTCCAGGGCATCGAAAAAGGCCTGGTGGTCTTCGGCCGTCAGCCGGGTCACCTCATGGGCCTGGATGGTCGCCAGGGCGCGCTCGTAGGCCGCGGCCAGCACAAAGGACGACATGTCCTGTCCGGACAGCGCGGCGGCGCGCTCAATCGTCTGCTTGATGCGCGGCGCGGTACGGAAGGCAAAGCGCTCGGTATTGCGCTCACGACCATGATTTGCTTCATCGTGGGGGAAGGCAGTCGGCATGAGGGTCTCCTGAGAGCGGGTGTGGACCCGGTGGCGCCGCAGCGGAGCAAACTATGCTCTTACTGTACATCTATTATGCGTACATAACCACCACCACAAGGCAACACCCCCTAACGCGATGCCGGCAAGGTGGCTTGTCATTCTCCTCGCCCTGAAGTGCAACCATCAGATCCCCTGGCGCTGCAGCCAGAACTCCAGCAGGGCCAGATGCCAGAGCTTACTGCCCTGGATGCGGGTGAGATGCCGTTCCGGCTCGGCCAGCAGGGCCTCCACATACTCCCGGCGGTACAGCCCCCGCTCCCGGCAGGCCCGGGAATCCAGAATGTCCCGCATGAACTCCAGAAACGGCCCGCGCACATACTTTAAGGCCGGCAGCGGGAAATAGCCCTTGGGCCGGTCGATCACCGCATCCGGCACCAGCCCCCGGGCGATGCTTTTGAGCACCCCCTTGCCCCCCTGATCCAGCTTGAGTTCCGGGGGCATGCGCGCCGCCAGCTCCACCAGCTCATGGTCCAGGAAGGGCACCCGCGCCTCCAGCCCCCAGGCCATGGTCATGTTGTCCACCCGTTTCACCGGGTCGTCCACCACCAGGGTGGTCACATCCAGGCGCAGCACGGCATCCAGGAAGGTATCCGCCCCGGATTCCTCCAGGGCCGAGGCGATGAAGGCGCCGGTATAATCCTCCCCGGCCCATTCCGGGGACAGCATGCGGGCGAATTCCTCGTGATCCCGGTCGAAATAGTGCTTGCGGAAACGCTCCAGCGGCGAACCCCCGGTCTCCGCCGCCATGCGCGGATACCAGAAGTAGCCGGCGAAAACCTCGTCCGCCCCCTGCCCCGACTGCACCACCTTCACATGCCGGGACACCTGCTCCGAGAGCAGGTAGAAGGCCACGGCATCCTGGGCCACCATGGGCTCGGCCATCTGATCCACCGCCTCGGGCAACCGCCCCAGCACCTGATCGTTGGGCACGTGGAAGCGATGATGGCGCGTGGCATAGCGCTCGGCCACCGGATCGGAATACTCGAACTCGCTCCCCTTCTCCTCCGGCTGATCCTCGAACCCCACGGTAAAGGTCTGCAGATCCCGCACCCCCGACTCCGCCAGCAGGGCCACCAGCAGGCTGGAATCCAGCCCGCCGGAGAGCAGCACCCCCACGGGCACATCCGCAACCTGCAGGCGCCGTTCCACCGCCCGGCGCAGGGCATCGTGCACCGCCCGGGTCCATTCCCCGGCATCCAGGGGCGGCTGCGGCCGGGTGGCCTCCAGGTGCCAATAGCGCTCCATGCGGGTGCGCCCATCCCGCTCCACCGTCAGGGTATGGGCCGGTGGCAGCTTGCGCACCCCGCGCAGCACGGTGCGCGGCGCGGGCACCACCCCATGCAGGGTGAACTGGTGATGCAAGGCCACCGGGTCCAGTGTGGTGTCCACATCCCCCGCCGCCAGCAGGGCCTGGAGATTGGAGGCGAAGCGCAGCCGGCGGCCGCTCTGGCTGTAATAGAGCGGCTTGATGCCCATGCGGTCCCGGGCCATGAACAGCCGCCGCTCCTGCAGATCCCACACGGCGAAGGCGAACATGCCATGGAAGCGCCGCACACAGTCCGCCCCCCAGGCGTCATAGGCCTTGAGGATCACCTCCGTATCGCCGTTGGAAAAGAACCGGTAACGCCCCTCCAGCTCGGCCCGCAACTCCCGGAAGTTATAGAGGGTGCCATTGAACACCACCACCAGCCCCAGCTCCGGATCCACCATGGGCTGATGCGCCCGCTCCGAGAGATCCAGGATACTCAGCCGCCGGTGCCCGAAGGCCAGGGGGCCATCGGAATAAGTCCCCTCATGATCCGGCCCGCGCCGCTGCAACCGGTCCAGCATGGCCCGCACGGAGGTCAGATCCGGCCGGGTGTCATCGAAATACAGTTCGCCGCAGATGCCGCACATAAATGCCTGATCTCAGAATCAATATCAGAAAAATCCCCGCCCGCGGCGGGCCCGGTGAATCGAATTCCAGTGTAACAGGTTTGCCCAGAGCCCCTTATGGCCCATCGGGGTTCGCCCAATGGGCACCGAAGAACCCTCCGCTGGGAACGCCGGGCCCCAGCCCGGCTCGATCTAACGCATGGCACAGGAAACCATCCCCGGGAGCGCCAAGCCCCAGCTTGGCTCGATCCACCCCGCTAACCCATGACACGAGGGAATCTCACGATCCTCAGGAAGGCGTAACACCGACGCAATCAACATCGCCTCTCCCCCAGGGCAGAGGCAGGGGGAGCACAGGCCCCCACAGTTCCAGCGATGGGCTTTGAGGCAGTGACAGTGGCTTCAGGAGCAGTGTAACAACGTGCCCACAGAGATCTTCCGGACCGGACAGACTTGAAAAGTCGGTGGATATTGCCAAACTCTTTTGTGAGACCCATCACATCACAACCTCCACCGGTCATGCTCAAAAGGACATGAACCATGAAAGGGATCATCCAACCGGAACTCCCCCTACCCTTCCCTGAACTCAACGAAGATCAACCGCTGTTGCCAGCGCGAATGATCAATGAATATGAATATTGCCCACGGCTGGCCTACCTGGAATGGGTTCAAGGTGAGTGGTCTGATTCAGGAGACACCATCGAAGGCCGCCATGCACACCGCATAGTGGATCGCCCCAGCAAACCCTTGCCTCCACCTGACAATACCAGTGAGGCGCCGGAACCGATCCACTCCCGCTCCGTTACCCTTTCCTCCAACCGCCTGGGTCTCATCGCCCGCATGGATCTGGTGGAATCAGAAGGAGACTATGCCACCCCAGTGGACTACAAACGCGGCAAGCGGCCTCATGTGGAAAAAGGTGCCTATCTACCGGAACAAGTGCAACTCTGTGTCCAAGGAATGCTTTTAGAGGAGCATGGCTACCAAGTAGAGGCAGGTATGCTTTACTTTCATGGATCCCGTGAAAGGGTGCGCATCGCCTTTGATGAGGAATTACGTGATCGGACACGCTCAGCCATCCACGGATTAAGGGCCATGGCGGCCGGAGGACAGATTCCCGCACCACTGACAGACAGCCCCAAGTGCCCACGGTGCTCCCTGGTAACGATTTGCCTCCCGGATGAAATCAATAACTTAAAACGCATCCAGGAAAACACCCGCCCCCTGGCGGTAGGACGCGACGAGGCGATGCCCCTCTATGTTCAGGCCAATAAGGCATCTGTACGCAAGAAAGGTGACACGCTCCAAGTCCATATCGATGACCAACTCGCCAAGACCGCACGGCTAAGGGACATATCCCAAGTTGTACTCATGGGAAATGTATATCTTACCACACCCACGCTTCATGAACTCATGCGCCGAGAGATTCCTATTACCTGGCATTCTTACGGCGGCTGGTTCCTGGGGCATAGCACTGGGACAGGGCACAAGAATGTCGAACTACGCACAGCTCAATATCACACCAGCTTCAATACCCAGGGATGTCTTCACATAGCCCGCCGCATCATTGCCAACAAAATCACCAATTGCCGCACCCTCCTGATGCGCAACCTCAAGGACGAAACAGTTTCAGAAGAAGATCGGAACCTATTCGATGCACTACGCCAGGATGCACGCAAAGCCATGCGTGCAGAATCACTCGAGCAGCTATTAGGCATTGAAGGTACCGCAGCATCCCGATACTTCAGTGCTTTTCCACGCATGATCAAACCCAAGGACGATCGTTCCAGCCTGGAATTCAATTTCACCAAACGCAACCGCAGGCCACCCACTGACCCAGTAAATGCACTTCTTTCCTACGCTTATTCCGTACTCACCCGGAGCTGGCTCATCACTCTTTCCGCCGTCGGGCTTGACCCTTATCGTGGTTTCTACCACCAACCACGCTACGGGCGACCGGCCCTGGCTCTGGACATGATGGAACCATTCAGACCCCTGGTTGCGGATTCATCAGTTCTTACCGCAATCAATAAAGGCCTGAATTCAACCAATAACCGCAACGCCCCGTCATGCGGCGCGTTGCCGCTGTAAAGACCCCACCAGGACCTCGATCGGGGCCCGGTACCCGAGCCGCTTGCGAGGCCGAAGGTTGAGCCG
>NZ_NRSK01000002.1 GCF_016584115.1 Ectothiorhodospira mobilis | reverse complement strand
CCCTGCGCCTGGAGGGGCGGGCCCAGGGGCACGGGGCGATGCCGCCCCTGCCGGGGGGATGGTGCCTGCATGGCGGGGTGCTGGATTTCACCCCGCTGCTGGACTGGCTCTGCGCACCACATCGGGATGCAGGGGAGGGGGCGGCGGTGTTCCATGCCACGGTGGCCCAGGGGCTGGCGGCGTGGGTCCTGCAGACGGCCCGGGAGCGTCGGCTGGGGTGCGTCGCCCTGGCCGGTGGCTGCGTGCTCAACCGCCTGCTGATGACCGACCTGCGCACCCGTCTGGAGGAGGGGGGGCTGCGGGTCTTCGAGCCGGTGGCCCTGCCTCCCGGGGATGGGGGACTGAGCCTGGGACAGGCCTGGGTGGGGCGGTGTCATCTGCAGGAGCTGCAATGGGGCGGCGCCCACCGCTGCGTGCCCCCATCGGAGGTGCCCCATGTGCCTGGCTGTGCCGGCTGAGGTGAAGGAACGACTGCCCGGCGATCGCGCCCGGGTGGATCTGGGGGGGGTCTGCAAGACCGTGAGCACCGCCCTTCTGGAAGAGGTGTCGGTGGGGGATTATGTCCTCGTCCACGTGGGCTTTGCCATCAGCCGCCTGGACGCGGAGGAGGCCCGCCGCACCCTGGAGATGATCCGGGCCCTGGGGGCGTTGGGAGAGCCAGGGGGCGCACCTCCCACGGATCATCCTCCCCACGGCTAAAGCCGGCCCGCGCTGTAGGGGGAGCCGCCAGTACGGGCCAACGAAAAAGGGCCGGGAGAGGAAACCCCTCCCGGCCCTTGGCGATCCCGGGCCGCCCCGGGGACATCCCCGGGGCGGCGGAGTGCACGGGATCAGCGTGCCGCGGCGGCCAGCGCCTCGGCGCGGTCGGTGCGCTCCCAGGACACGCCCAGGTCCTCGCGGCCGAAGTGGCCGTAGGAGGCGGTGGGGCGGTAGACCGGCTTTTCCAGCTCCAGCATGGTGAGGATGCCGAAGGGACGCAGGTCGAAGTGCTCACGCACCAGATCGGTCAGGCGCAGTTCGTCGATCTTGCCGGTGCCGAAGGTCTCCACGGCGATGGAGGTGGGCTCGGCCACGCCGATGGCGTAGGAGACCTGCACCTCGCAGCGCTCGGCCAGGCCGGCGGCGACGATGTTCTTGGCCACGTAGCGGGCGGCGTAGGCCGCGGAACGGTCCACCTTGGACGGGTCCTTGCCGGAGAAGGCACCGCCGCCGTGGCGGGCCATGCCGCCGTAGGTGTCCACGATGATCTTGCGGCCGGTGAGGCCGCAGTCCCCCAGGGGACCGCCGGTGACGAAGCGCCCGGTGGGGTTGATGTGGAACTTGGTGTCCTTGTGCAGCCACTTGTCCCCCAGCACCGGCTTGATGATCTCTTCCATCACCGCTTCCTGCAGCTTCTTCTGGTCGATCTCGGGGTCATGCTGGGTGGACAGCACCACGGCGTCAGCGGCCACGGCCTGGCCCCCCTCGTAGCGGAAGGTCACCTGGCTCTTGGCGTCGGGACGCAGCCAGGGCAGGGTGCCGTTCTTGCGCACCTCGGCCTGACGACGCACCAGACGGTGGGAGAAGTGGATGGGGGCCGGCATGAGCACGTCGGTCTCGTTGCAGGCATAGCCGAACATCAGGCCCTGGTCGCCCGCGCCCTGATCTTCGGGGCGGGTGCGGTCCACACCCTGGTTGATGTCCATGGACTGGGCGCCGATGGAGTTGAGCACGGCGCAGGTATTGCCGTCGAAGCCCTTGTCGGAGCTGTCGTAGCCGATGTCCAGCACCACTTCGCGCACCAGATCTTCCACGTTGATGGTGGCGGTGGACTTCACCTCACCGGCCAGCAGCACCATGCCGGTCTGGGTGACGGTTTCGGCGGCGACGCGGGCCTTGGGGTCCTGGGCCAGATAGGCGTCCAGCACGGCGTCGGAGATCTGGTCCGCCATCTTGTCGGGATGGCCCTCGGACACGGATTCGGAGGTGAACAGGTAGGTTTTGCTCATGTTATTGGCTTCTCCTGGGATGGTGTTGGGATCGGGGCGGGGGATGCCTTACGCCTTGCGGAAGCGGAAGATGCCCCAGCACAGGTAGCCGGCATTGCCGCCGTCGACCCAGTGTTGCAGACCTTTCTTCATACGGCTGATGTAGTCATCGGAGATCAGGCCCTTGAGGCTGTCCTCACGGGACTCCAGCTCCTTGAGCACGCGACCGTAGTGGCGCGGCAGCTGGTGGGTGTGGTCTTCGAAACCGATCTCTTCCAGCCCCACCTTCTTCGCGGCCTCGCGGTAGAACCCGGGGGAACCCAGGGTCTCCAGATGGATGCGGTCATAGATGGGCTGCAGCTTGTCCTTGGGGGCGTCATCGGCCTGCATGGGGTCAGTGAAGATGAAGACCCCGCCGGGCTTGAGCACCCGGGCCACCTCTTCCACCACCTTGGTGCGGTTGCCGCTGTGCAGGATGGCATCCTGGGACCAGACGACGTCGAAGCTGTTGTCCTTGGCCGGGATATCCTCGAAGCTGCCGTCCCACACGTCGATGAGGTGGTCCAGCTTCTGGGCCTTGTTCATCTCACGGTCGCGCTCATTCTCCACCTCGGAGAGGTTCAGCGCGGTCACGTGGCAGCCGAAGGTGGCGGCCAGATAGCGGGCGGCGCCGCCGTAGCCGGCGCCCACGTCCAGGACCTTGGCGTCCTTGGAGGGTTCGCCCAGCAGATCGCCCATGTGGGCCACGGTGCGGCGGCTGGCGTCGGGGATCGGCTCGTCGTCGGATTCGTACAGGCCGATGTGGATGTCCTCACCGCCCCAGACGCGGAAGTAGAAGTTGTCGGCGTCTTCGCTGTTGTAGTAGTCGCGGGCGGTGGCGACGGCACCATCATACTGATTGCTCATTATTTCTCTCCCATATAGCGTTTGTCGGCCACGTGGATGAAGAAGTCCGGCTCGGCGTCGTGGTAGGTCTCCTTGAAGTCACCGAAGGTCTCGATGTTCTGGAAACCCACCTCGCGCATCAGGCGGCGTACGTAGGCCTTGCGCAGGGGGTACATGTTCAGGTGGAACACGGACTTGTCGGGGAAGGCGTAGCGGAAGCGGGCGAGGCCGTCGTCCACGTGTTCCGGGTAGACGGAAACGTTGTCGCCGCAGTAGTAGAAGGTGTGGGCGCTGGAGTAGCCGTGGTCCAGGATGGCGTCGTAGTTGCGCTGGTCCAGGATGAGCACGCCGTCGTGGTTCAGGGCGGCGTAGAACTCGGCCAGGGCCTTGCGCCGGTCGTTCTCGTTGAACAGGTGGGTGAAGGAGTTGCCCAGGCAGACCACGGCGTCGTAGCGGCCGTAGATGTCGCGGTTGAGTTCGCGCCAGTCGGCCTGGGTGGTGCGCAGGATGTGGCCCCGCTTGCGGCCGTTCTCGAAGGCCTTGACCAGCATCTCCGGGGCGCCGTCGACGCTGACCACGTCAAAGCCCGCTTCCAGCAGGCGGACGGAGTGGAAGCCGGTGCCCGTGGCCACGTCCAGCACGCGCTTGGCGCCGCGTTCCTTGAGGACGTCGATGAAGAAGCTGCCCTCGCTCTTGGCGCGGCTGTCCCAGTCGATCAGGTCATCCCACTTGTCGACGAAGGAATCCACGTATTCATGGACGTAGTTGTCGGTGTCCCGGCGCTCGGTGGGCTTGTCGCCGAAATCCTGTTCTGTGTTGGCTGTTGCGTTGGACATAGTGCTCTCCCGCCATGTGCTGTGGCTTGATGTAGGGCGTGGGGCGCAGGGCGCCCACGGTGTCGGCCACGCCGACCCCGGAAGGGTCGCGCAACCCAAGGCCGGCGCAGTCCTGCGCCGGCGATGGTGTCCGCCGTGCCCGATAATCCTTGTTGTGCTGACACGTTTTCTCGCCCGGCGAGGCTGTCCGGCCTGCGGCGGGTTACCGCGGGGACAGCGCGTCGCGAATCGGTTCTCGCGGCCGGGTCGTGGGGCACGACCGTCTGGGGCCTTCGGGTCAGGTGGCCCGAGTGCGCAGAAACCGACGGCGTATTGCTGGCAGGCGTGCCGTCCCTGACGGCACTACAAAAGAAGACGAAGACAACGTAAGCGCTCGCGCCAAAGCCCTGCCTGGTTGCGGTTTGATGCCGGTGTATGTGGCGGTCACCGTATGCACCCGTAAGGTCTTGCGCTGATGCATCCCTAATACCTTGGGGGACTTTTGCGAGGATTGCAAGTCTTGCTTGCGGATCGTCATGGGGGATTCACATCCCGGGCAGATGAAAGCGGGCCGGGATGAGGCCTGTGGCAAAGCCGACACGATGTGGCATTTGCTGCATAAGGGGCCCGTCTCACGGTGGGGTTGCCACCCATGCTGAAAGCCAGAAAAAATCAATAAATACAAATAGATGCGTGATTTATTTTTGGTTTTTCTGTAAACGGCATGATCGTTGCCCGGATGCTCCATGGAGATAATCCGATCCCCTCGGCGTCCCCGTGATGGACGCAGGTGGAGGGCCTTTGATCCCGAGAACCCATGGAGGCACGCAATGGCACATGTTGGCGTCTTTTTCGGTACCACTTCCGGAAACACGCGCAAGGTGGCGAAGATGATCCAGAAACGCTTCGGAGAGGCGTGGATCGACAAACCAAAGAACGTGAATCGCGTCACGGCGGACGAGATCGCCGCCTATGATCGCCTCATCCTCGGCACCCCCACCATGGGCTCCGGCCAGCTCCCGGGGCGGTCGGCGGACTGCGAGGAGGAGAGCTGGGAGGAGTTCCTGCCCGAACTGGAGGCGATCGACTTCTCCGGCAAGACGGTGGCCCTGTTCGGTCTGGGGGACCAGCTGGGGTATCCCGACGAGTTCGTGGACGGACTCATGGAGCTCTACGAGGTGGTGACTGAACGGGGCGGACGCGTGGTGGGGGCCTGGCCCGCACAGGGCTATACCTTCCGGCAGTCCCAGGCCCTGGTGGATGGTCATTTCGTCGGCCTGGCCCTGGATCAGGACAACCAGGGTGATCAGACCGAGGCCCGTCTCGAGGCCTGGTTGCGGCAGATTGCCCCGGAGCTGGGGCTGCCCCTGTAAATCCTGGCCCGCCGCCAGGGGGGCGGCGGGCCAGGGACGTGATCGTCCCCATGGCGCGTTGAGGGGGTATGACCCCTCTGGTATCCTTGCGTGCCATCCCGCGCACAAGCGCCGCCATTCCATTCCCCGACGATCACTTCATGACGCGATACGTTTTCATTACCGGGGGCGTGGTGTCCTCCCTGGGAAAGGGCATTTCCGCCGCCTCCCTGGGCACCATCCTCGAGGCCCGCGGCTTCCGGGTCACGCTGATGAAGCTGGACCCCTACATCAACGTGGACCCGGGCACCATGAGCCCCTTCCAGCACGGGGAGGTGTTCGTCACGGAGGACGGGGCGGAGACGGACCTGGACCTGGGCCATTACGAGCGCTTCGTGCGCATCCGCACCAGCCGCCGCAACAACTTCACCACCGGCCAGATCTACGAGAACGTCATCCGCAAGGAGCGGCGGGGGGATTACCTGGGGGGCACGGTGCAGGTGATCCCCCACATCACCGACGAGATCAAGCGCTGCATCCGCGCCGGTGCCGAGGGGACGGATATCGCCCTGGTGGAGATCGGCGGCACGGTGGGGGATATCGAGTCCCTGCCGTTTCTGGAGGCCATCCGTCAGATGGGGGTGGAACTGGGCCAGGATCACGCCCTGTTCATGCACCTGACCCTGGTGCCCTACATCGCCGCCGCCGGCGAGATCAAGACCAAGCCCACGCAGCACTCCGTGAAGGAGCTGCGCTCCATCGGCATCCAGCCGCAGGTGCTGCTGTGCCGCTCCAGCCATCCCCTGCCGGACGGGGAACGGCGCAAGATCGCCCTGTTCACCAATGTGGAGGAGCGGGCGGTCATCTCCGCGGTGGACGTGGACAACATCTACAAGATCCCCCTGTGGCTGCACTCCCAGAAGCTGGATGAGATCGTCCTGCGCAAGCTGCGCCTGGAGGAGGCCCCGCAGGCGGACCTCTCGGACTGGAAGAACGTGGTCAACGCCATGGAATTCCCCGAGGCGGAGGTGACCATCGGTATGGTGGGTAAGTACGTGGAACTCACCGAGTCCTACAAGTCCCTGAACGAGGCCCTCACCCACGCCGGCATCCACACCTCCACCCGGGTGCATATCCGCTACATCGACTCGGAGAAGCTGGAGGGGCCGGACGCGGAGGAACTGGCGGGGGTGGACGCCATCCTGGTCCCCGGTGGCTTCGGCGAGCGGGGGGTGGAGGGCAAGATCGCCGCCGTGCGCTACGCCCGGGAGCACCAGGTGCCCTACCTGGGCATCTGCCTGGGGATGCAGGTGGCGGTCATCGAGTACGCCCGCAACGTGGCGGGTCTGCAGGAGGCCCACAGTACGGAATTCAGGCCGGACACCCCGGACCCGGTGATCGCCCTGATCACGGAATGGCAGGATGCGGAGGGCAGACTGGAGCGCCGTGGCGAGGACGACGACCTGGGGGGGACCATGCGCCTCGGGGGACAGCAGGCCCTGCTGAAGGCGGATACCCTGGCCCGGCGCATCTATGGCCAGGAGGTGATCCGCGAGCGCCACCGCCACCGCTATGAGTTTAACAACCAGTACCTGGAGCGGCTGCAGGCGGTCGGGCTGGTGATCTCCGGCACCTCCATGGACGGGGCCCTGGTGGAGGTGGTGGAACTGCATGACCATCCCTGGTTCCTGGCCTGCCAGTTCCATCCCGAGTTCACCTCCACCCCCCGGGACGGGCACCCCCTGTTCTCCGGCTTCGTGCGCGCCGCGCGGCTGCAGCACGAAAAGATGCTCAACGTGGGCGAACGCCATGAAGCTTTGTGACTTCGAGGTCGGCAACGACCGGGCGCTGTTCCTCATCGCCGGTCCCTGTGTCATCGAGAGCCGGGAGCTGGCCCTGGAGACGGCGGGCCGGCTGCGGGAGATGACCCACCGCCTGGGCATCCCGTTCCTCTACAAGTCCTCCTTCGACAAGGCCAACCGTTCCTCGGTGAAGAGCTACCGGGGGCCGGGGCTGGACGAGGGGCTGAGGATCCTGGAGGCCGTGCGGGAGCAGATCGGTGTGCCGGTGCTCACCGACGTGCACGAGGACACGCCCCTGGAGGCGGTGGCCGCGGTGGTGGATGTCCTGCAGACCCCGGCCTTCCTGTGCCGGCAGACGGACTTCATCCAGCGGGTGGCGGCCCAGGGGCGGCCGGTGAACATCAAGAAGGGCCAGTTCCTGGCCCCCTGGGACATGGCCCATGTGGTGGACAAGGCCCGCGCCGCCGGCAACGACCAGGTCATGGTCTGCGAGCGCGGCGTCTCTTTCGGCTACAACACCCTCATCTCCGATATGCGCGGCCTGGCGGTGATGCGCCGCACCGGCTGTCCGGTGGTGTTCGACGCCACCCACTCGGTGCAGCAGCCGGGCGGGCGGGGGGACGCCTCCGGCGGTCAGCGGGAGTTCGTCCCGGTGCTGTCCCGGGCGGCGGTGGCCGCCGGGGTGGCCGGCCTGTTCATGGAGACCCATCCGGATCCGGAGCGGGCCCTGTCCGACGGTCCCAACGCCTGGCCGCTGCAGCGCATGGAGGCCCTGCTGACCACCCTCAAGGCGCTGGACGAAGTGGCCAAGCGCCAGGGTTTCATCGAGGATCAGGATCTGATCTCAGCCAAAGATTGAGCACACAGGGGAATCAAGACCCATGACAGACATCGTCGACATCCATGCCCGCGAAGTACTGGATTCCCGGGGCAACCCGACCGTGGAGGCGGACGTCAAGCTCGTCTCCGGGGCCAAGGGCCGCGCCGCCGTGCCCTCCGGGGCCTCCACCGGATCCCGCGAGGCCCTGGAGCTGCGCGACGGCGGCACGCGCTACTGCGGCAAGGGCGTGCAGCAGGCCGTGGGCCACGTCAACGGCGAGATCCGGGAGGCCCTCCTGGGCATGCCCTCGGACGATCAGGCGGCGGTGGACCGGCGCATGATCGAACTGGACGGCAGCGACAACAAGGGACGCCTGGGGGCCAATGCCCTGCTGGCGGTCTCCATGGCCGTGGCCCATGCCAATGCCGCGGAAAGCGGTTACCCCCTCTACCGGCACCTGGGCGGGGAGTCGGCCCACACCCTGCCGGTGCCCATGATGAACATCCTCAACGGCGGTGCCCATGCCAGCAACAGCGTGGACCTGCAGGAGTTCATGATCCTGCCGGTGGGGGCGGGCTCCATGGCCGATGCCATCCGCTACGGCGCCGAGGTCTTCCATGCCCTGAAGAAGGTGCTGGGTGGCCGCGGTCTGGCCACCACGGTGGGGGACGAGGGGGGCTTCGCCCCGGACCTGCCCTCCAACGAGGCGGCCATCGAGGTCATCCTCGAGGCCATCCATCAGGCGGGCTTCACCCCCGGGAAGGAGATCCACCTGGGTCTGGACTGCGCCGCCTCCGAGTTCTTCCGCGATGGCCGCTACGAGCTGGCCTCGGAGGGGCGCAGCCTGGATGCCGAAGGCATGGTGGACTACCTGGCCGGCTGGGTGGAGCAGTACCCCATCCTGAGCATCGAGGACGGCATGGACGAGGGGGACTGGGAGGGCTGGAAGCGGCTCACCGAGCGCCTGGGGGATCGCGTGCAGCTGGTGGGGGATGATCTGTTCGTCACCAACACCCGCATCCTGCAAGAGGGCATCGACCGGGGGATCGCCAACTCCATCCTCATCAAGCTCAACCAGATCGGCACCCTCAGCGAGACCCTGGAGGCCATCCGCATGGCCCATGATGCGGGCTATACGGCGGTGATCTCCCACCGTTCCGGCGAGACCGAGGACGTGACCATCGCCGACCTGTCCGTGGCCACCGGTGCCGGGCAGATCAAGACCGGTTCCCTGTCCCGCTCGGACCGGGTGGCCAAGTACAATCAACTCCTGCGTATCGAGGAGCACCTGGGGCAGGCGGCGCGCTACGCCGGCGTGGGCGCCTTCCGTCAGCGGGCCTGACCCCCGCCGCCCCGGGCCGCCCGGGGCGGCCCGCACCCCGCCGGGCCCGCAGGGCGGGAAGATCCACTGAGCGGGCACGCCCACGTCCCGACGCACAGGACCGCATCCATGCGATGGCTGACGGCGCTGCTGCTGGCACTGCTCCTGGGCCTGCAGTACAAATTGTGGTCCGGCGAGGGTGGCCTGCTGGAGGTGTACGAACTGAACCGGGCCCTGGAGCGTCAGCGGGCGGAAAACCGGGAATTGCACAGCCGCAACGAGGCCCTGGAGGCGGAGGTGCGGGACCTGAAGACGGGCCTGGAGGCCATCGAGGAACGGGCCCGCCGGGACCTGGGGATGATCGCCGAGGACGAGGTCTTCTTCCAGGTGGTGGACCCCGAGGACATGCGTGACGATGAACCCTGATCCGCGTTTCTGGGCGGTGATCCCCGCCGCCGGGGTGGGCAGCCGCATGCAGGCGGACCGCCCCAAGCAATACCTGCCCCTGGCGGGGGAGACCGTCATCCAGCACACCCTGGGGGTCTTTTTGCGTCATCCGGCCGTGGCCGGGGTGGCGGTGGCCATCAGCGCCGGGGATCCCTATTTCCACCGCCTCGGCATCACGGCGGACAAGCCCCTGCGGGTGGTGGACGGCGGCGCCGAGCGTTGCCACTCGGTGCTCAACGCCCTGCGGGGCCTTGCGGACCTGGCCCATCCCCAGGACTGGGTCCTGGTGCACGACGCCGCCCGTCCCTGTCTCAGTGACCGGGATCTGGAGGCCCTGATGCAGGCCCTGCGGGACGACCCGGTGGGGGGGATCCTGGCCACGCCGGTGCGGGATACCAAGAAACGCGCCACCGCCGACGGGCGCATCGCCGCCACCGTGGACCGGGCCCGGCTGTGGCGTGCCTTCACCCCGCAGATGTTCCGCCTGGACCCCCTGCGCCAGGCCCTGGAGCAGGCCCTGGCGGATGGCTTTCTGGTGACGGACGAGGCCTCCGCCATGGAGCACGCCGGGCTGGCCCCGCGCCTGGTGGAGGGCAGCGCCGAGAACATCAAGATCACCCGCCCGGAGGACCTGTCCCTGGCGGAATTCTACCTGGCCCGCCGGCGGGCACCCCACACGGAGGAGACCCCATGAACCTGCGCATCGGCCACGGTTTCGACGTTCACGCCTTCACCGAGGGGGATCACCTCATCATCGGCGGGGTGCGTCTGGAGCACGACCGGGCCTTCGCCGCCCATTCCGACGGGGACGTGCTGGTCCACGCCGTATGCGACGCCCTGCTGGGGGCGGCGGCCCTGGGGGATATCGGCCGCCACTTCCCGGACACGGACCCCGCCTACCGGGGAGCCGACAGCCGCGTCCTGCTGCGCCGGGTGGTGGAGGAGATCCATGCCCGCGGCTGGCGTGTGGGCAACGTGGACGCCACCGTGGTGGCCCAGGCCCCGAAGATGGCCCCCTATGTGGAACGCATGCGCACCCACCTGGCCGAGGATCTGGGGGTGACCCCCGCCGAGGTGAACGTCAAGGCCACCACCACCGAACGCCTGGGTTTCGAGGGACGCCGGGAGGGCATCTCCGCCCATGCCGTGGCCCTGCTCCAGGGACGGGACTGAGGGCTCAGCGCTCCAGGTAACGCAGCTTGTCCGGGCGTCCGTTCCACTGGTCCGCGTCCGGCGGCGGGTCCTTGCGCCGGTGGATCACCGGCCATTGACCGGCCAGTTCGGCGTTCAGGGCGATCATCGGCTCCTGTCCCTCGGGCACCTCGTCCCCGGGCACGATGGCCTGGGCGGGGCATTCCGGCTCACACAGGGCGCAGTCGATGCATTCATCGGGATCGATCACCAGGAAGTTGGGCCCCTCGTGGAAGCAGTCCACGGGGCACACCTCCACGCAATCGGTGTACTTGCAGCGGATACAGTTCTCCAGCACCACGAAAGTCATCGCGCGCCTCCCGTATTCCTGCGGTCCGGTCCACCCGGTCCGGGGATGCCCCGGCCAGGGCCCACGCCCCGCGGGATGCCGGCGGGGCTAAGGGGAGCATAGTCTCCGGATGGGCGGATTTCGAGGCGCCGACCCGTCACGGGGGGTCGGCGTCCGGGGTCTCCAGCAGCTGTTGCAGACGGTAGAGGGCCTCCAGGGCCTGGCGCGGGGTCATGTCGTCCGGGTCCAGGGCCTGTACCGCCTCCCGCAGGGCCTGGCAGGCGGGATCGGGGGGCGGCGGTTCCGGGGTGGGGGTCTCCGCGGGGAAGAGGCTGAGCTGGGCCGTGTCCCCGGCATCCCCCAGGCTCTGGCGCTCCAGCTCCGCCAGGCGCTCCCGGGCCCGCCGGATCACCCCCGCGGGTACCCCCGCCAGGGCGGCCACGTGCAGGCCGTAGCTCTGGTTGGCGGGGCCTTCCTTCAGGGCATGCAGGAAGATGATGCGCTCGCCGTGCTCCACGGCGTCGATGTGCACGTTGGCGATCCCCGGCAGGGTGTCGGGCAGGGCCGTGAGCTCGAAGTAATGGGTGGCGAACAGGGTGAAGGCCCGGTTGTGCCGCGCCAGATGCTCGGCGCAGGCCCAGGCCAGGGAGAGTCCGTCGAAGGTGCTGGTGCCCCGGCCGATCTCGTCCATGAGCACCAGGCTGTGCGCGCTGGCGTGATGGAGGATGGCGGCGGCCTCGGTCATCTCCACCATGAAGGTGGAGCGGCCCGAGGCCAGATCGTCGGCGGCGCCGATGCGGGTGAAGATACGATCCACCGGGCCCAGGCGGGCATGCTCCGCCGGCACGAAGCTGCCGGCATGGGCCAGGAGCACGATCAGTGCAGCCTGGCGCATGTAGGTGGATTTGCCCCCCATGTTGGGGCCGGTGATCACCAGCATGCGGCGGCCCTCGTCCATGACCAGGTCGTTGGGCACGAAGGGATCGTCCAGCACCTGTTCCACCACCGGATGGCGCCCCCCCCGGATGTGCAGCCCGGGGGTGTCGTCCAGCTCGGGGGCGGTGTAGCCCAGGGCCTCGGCCCGCTCCGCCAGATTCGCCAGCACATCCAGCTCCGCCAGACCCTCGGCACTGCGCCGCAGGGCGGGCAGGGGCTCCAGCAGGGTGTGCAGGAGTGCCTCGTAGAGTTGCTTCTCCCGCGCCAGGGCCCGCTCCCGCGCCGACAGGACCTGTTCCTCGAAACGCTTGAGCTCCGGGGTGATGAAGCGTTCCGCCCCCTTGAGGGTCTGGCGCCGGGTGTAGTCCTCCGGGGCCCGTTCGGCCTGGGCGCGGCTGATCTCGATGTAATAGCCATGGACGCGGTTATAGGCCACCTTGAGGTTCGGGATGCCGGTGCGTGCCCGTTCCCGCTGCTCCAGATCCAGCAGGAACTGGTCGGCGTTCTCCGACAGGGCCCGCAGCTCGTCCAGTTCCGGGTCGTAGCCCGCGGCCATGACCCCGCCATCGCGGATCAGCACCGGCGGCTGGGGGAGGATGGCCCGCCTCAGTAGATCCACCACCCGGGGATGGTCCCCCACCTGTTCGGCCAGGGCCCGCAGCCGCGGGGCCTCCAGACCCTCCAGGGGGGTCTGCAGCGCGGGCAGCAGCTCCAGGGAGTCCCGCAGGGTGGCCAGGTCCCGGGGCCGGGCCGAGCCCAGGGCGACGCGGGCGAGGATGCGCTCCAGGTCCCCGATCCCCTCCAGGATCTCCCGCAGGGGCTCCAGGGTGCCCCGGTCCCGCAGCTCGCCCACGGCCTGATGACGCGCCCGCAGGGCGTCCCGGTCCCGCAGGGGCTGGTGCAGCCAGCGGCGCAGCAGGCGGCTGCCCATGGCCGTGACCGTGTGGTCCAGCACCGAGATCAGGGTATTCTCCCGCCCGCCGGACAGGTTGGTGGTGATCTCCAGGTTGCGCCGGGTGGCGGCGTCCAGGATGATGCCGGCCCCCCGTTCCTGCACGCTCAGCCCGTCGATATGGGGCAGGGCGCTCATCTGGGTCTCCTGGACGTACTGCAGCAGGGCCCCGGCGGCGCTGACGGCCAGATCCATGGATTCGCAGCCAAAGCCCGCCAGGTCGCGGGTGCCGAACTGGCGGGTGAGGCGTTCCCGGGCCGCCCCGGTCTCGAAGTGCCAGGGGGCCCATGGGCGCACCCCGGGACGCTCCCCGCCGGGCAGGGTGGCCCCCTCGGGCAGGAGGATCTCCGCCGGCTGCAGACGTTCCAGCTCCCCCTGCAGGGCCTCTTCCCCCGCCAGTTCCTGCACCTGGAAACGGCCGCTGCTCAGGTCCAGGACCGCCAGGCCCACGCGTTCCCGTGCGGGGCACAGGGCCACCAGCAGGTTGTCCTGGCGTTCGTCCAGCAGGGCCTCTTCGGTGACCGTGCCCGGGGTCACCACCCGCACCACCTTGCGTTCCACCGGTCCCTTGGCGGTGGCCGGGTCGCTCACCTGCTCGCAGATGGCCACCGATTCCCCCTGGCGCAGCAGCCGGGCCAGGTAGGACTCCACGGCATGGACCGGCACCCCGGCCATGGGGATGGGTGCGCCGGCGGATTGCCCCCGCTTGGTGAGGGTGATATCCAGCAGCGCCGCCGCCCGGTGGGCGTCCTCGTAGAAGAGTTCGTAGAAATCCCCCATGCGGTAGAACAGCAGGGTGTCCGGGTATTCGGCCTTGATGGCCAGGTACTGGCGCATCATGGGGGTATGGGCGGAGAGGTCTTGCGTCTCGGTCACGATGGGCCCTGGTTGCGGTATGGGAACGGATCGCGGTGCGGGAGCCGGGCGGGTCCCGGCTCGAGGGGGGGTATTGTACGGACGCGGCCGGCCTCTGTAAGCCGCGCCACCGGCCGGCGACCTGCTACCCTCAGCTAAGGGATCCCCGTACGCCGGGTTCCCGGCGCGGGTCCCGCCGGTGCCTTCTGTTTCCCCTGATGAGGAGTCCCGTCCATGAGCATATGGGTCGTCGTCGCGGACGCCAGCCGCGCCCGGATCTTCAGTGCCGAAAAGTCCTTCAGCCCCCTGGTGGAGGAGGAGGACCTCTCCCATCCCCAGGCGCGGCTGCATGCCCAGGAGCTGGAGACGGAGCGCATGGGAAGGGCGTTCGACAGTACCGGCGACGGGCGTCATGCCCTGAGCCGGGAGGTGCCGCCGAAGAAACAGGAGGCGCAGCGCTTCGCGCGGACACTGTGCGAACACCTGAATACGGCCCGCGCCAAGGGTCGCTTCGACAAGCTCTACATCATCGCCGCCCCGGCCTTTCTGGGCATCCTGCGCAACTGCATGGACGACACCACGCAGAAGTCCGTGGCGGGAACGGTGGACAAGAACCTGGCCGCCCATGACGTGGAGGAGATCCGCCGGCAGCTCCCCCGTTTCCTGTGAATCAGGGTGTCAGTCCGTTTCCCCGGTGGCGGGGGGGTTCTGCCCGGGTACCAGCGGCACGAAACGCACCCCCAGGACCTTGTGCCGTTGCAGGCCGCCATCCTGTGCGCGCGTGACCACCATCAGGTCCTGGGCCTGCCAGCCGGAATCCACCGGCAGGACCAGGCGTCCGCCGGGACGCAACTGCTCTGGCAGGGCGGGGGGGATCCCGGGGGCGGCGGCGGTGACCAGGATGGCATCGAAGGGGGCCGCCCCGGGCCACCCGGCGCGGCCATCCCCCACCCGGGTCTCCACGCGGGTGTAGCCCAGTTCCCGCAGGCGTTCCCGGGCGGCCTGTGCCAGTTCCGGCACCACCTCGATGGTATGGACCTGCGCCGCCATCTCCGCCAGGACCGCGGTCTGGTAGCCGCAGCCCGTGCCCACCTCCAGTACGCGGCTGTCCTTGTCCAGCGCCAGCAGGTCCGTCATCAGGGCGACGATGAAGGGCTGGGAGATGGTCTGACCATGGCCGATGGGCAGGGCGGTGTTGTCCCAGGCCCGGGATACGAGGTCCCCGGGGACGAAGCGTTCCCTGGGCACGTGGCGCAGGGCCGCCTCCACCGCGGGGGACGGGGCCTCCAGCCCCGTGGTGGTGGCGGTGGCCTGGTAGTCGTCGCGGATGCGGCGGATGAGTCGGTCGATGGGGTCTTTCATCACGGGCCTGCGTGGCTGTCCGGGGCGGCGCGGGGTCTCTCCTCAGATGATAGTATTTCCGCAGGCGGGTGGAAGAAGACCGGGGATCCGGGACGGCCCGACGCCAGAATCAAGATCACGGGGGTGCACATGAGCATGGGGATGGATGAAAAACGGGACTTCCAGCGCCTGCAGGTGGATCATCCCGTCCGCGTCACCGAGACGGACAGCGGACGGACCCACGAGGCCCTGGGCCGGGACCTGAGCGCCACCGGCGTTTCCTTCGTGATGACCTCGCCGCTGCCGGTGGGGGTCACGATCTCCGTGTCCATCGAGCCCGGCAGCACCCTGCTGTCCCCCTTCCGCGCAGAGGCGGAGGTGCTGCGGGTGGACCCGGAGGACGGCGGCTACCGGGTGGCCGCCCGCATCCTCGGGGTGCGTTGATGGTGCCCCCTTCGGATCAGGAGTTGCAGGCCCTGGCCCGTACCGTGGAGCAGGCGGCCCTCGCCACCGGGGCCGGCCTGGCCACGGCGGAGTCCTGCACCGGGGGATGGGTGGCCAAGGTGCTCACGGACCTCCCCGGTTGCTCCCGCTGGTTCGACCGGGGGTTTGTCACCTACAGCAACGCGGCCAAACAGGCCCAGCTGGAGGTGCCGGCGGGCCTCCTGGAACGGGACGGCGCGGTCAGCCGGGAGACCGTCCGGGCCATGGCCGTGGGGGCCCTGGCCCGCAGCGAGGCCCGGGTGGCGGTGGCCATCAGCGGCATCGCCGGACCCGGTGGCGGCAGCGCGGAGAAGCCCGTGGGCACCGTCTGGCTGGCCTGGGCCCGGCGCGGTGTGGGGGAGGTGGACACGGCCTGCCGCCATTTCCCCGGCGACCGGGACGCCGTGCGCCGCCAGGCGGTGGCCACGGCCCTGGAGGGCCTGGCCACGGTCCTGTCCCGGCGATGAAACCGTACCTTCTCCGGCGTTGGCGGGACAGAGGGAACCTGTGAGATAATCAACAGTTTGAACCGGCCATACGGCGCCTTGGGTCGTGGGCCGGGTTCCGGCAGCGCAAGAGGGAATGGATCTTGGACGAGAATCGCAAGAAGGCCTTATCCGCGGCCCTTGGGCAGATCGAGCGCCAGTTCGGCAAGGGCGCCGTCATGCGCATGGGCGATGCCAGCGCCGTGCGCGACGTGCCGGCCATCTCCACCGGCTCCCTGGCCCTGGACATCGCCCTCGGGGTGGGCGGTCTCCCCCGGGGACGGGTGGTGGAGATCTTCGGGCCGGAGTCCTCCGGCAAGACCACCCTGACCCTGCAGGTGATCGCCGAGTGCCAGAAGCAGGGGGGCACCGCCGCCTTCGTGGACGCGGAGCATGCCCTGGATCCCACCTACGCCCAGGCCCTGGGGGTGGACGTGGACAACCTGCTGGTGTCCCAGCCGGACACCGGCGAACAGGCCCTGGAGATCGCCGACATGCTGGTGCGCTCCGGGGCCGTGGACGTGGTGGTGGTGGACTCGGTGGCGGCCCTCACCCCCAAGGCCGAGATCGAGGGGGAGATGGGGGACGCCCACGTGGGCCTGCAGGCCCGCCTCATGTCCCAGGCCCTGCGCAAGCTCACGGCCAACATCAAGCGTTCCAACACCCTGGTGGTGTTCATCAACCAGATCCGCATGAAGATCGGTGTGATGTTCGGCAATCCCGAGACCACCACCGGCGGCAACGCCCTCAAGTTCTACTCCTCCGTGCGCCTGGACATCCGCCGCACCGGCGGCATCAAGAAGGGCGATGAGGTGATCGGCAACGAGACCCGGGTGAAGGTGGTCAAGAACAAGGTGGCCCCCCCGTTCCGGGAGGCCAACTTCGAGATCCTCTACGGCGAGGGCATCTCCCGCCTGGGGGAGATCATCGACATGGGGGTCAAGGATGGCCTGATCGACAAGGCCGGCGCCTGGTACAGCTACAAGGGCGAGCGCATCGGCCAGGGCAAGGACAACGCCCGCACCTATCTGAAGGATCATCCCGAGATCGCCCAGGCCATCGAGACCCAGATCCGGGAGGCGCATCTGCCCCGGCGCGGCGGGGAGAGCTCCGAGGGTGAGGGCGAGGACGCCACCGCCCAGGGCTGACCAGGACCCGGCCGAGGCCGCCGTGCGTCTCCTGGCCCGCCGCGAGCACAGCCGCCTGGAACTGGGCCGCAAGCTCGCCGCCCGGGGCTATCCATGCGCTGACGTGGAGGCCGCCCTGGACCGCCTGGAGGCCCAGGGGCTGCTGAGCGAGGCACGCTTCGCCGAATCCCTGGTGCGCCAGCGGGTGCAGCAGGGGCACGGCCCACTGCGGATCATCGCGGACCTGCGCCAGCGGGGGATCGATGATCCGGATACGGCGGTGGAGGCCGCGGAGGTGGACTGGGAGGCCCTGGCCCGGGAGGTGTACCGGCGCCGCTTCGGCGGCGACATGCCGCAGGCGCCCAGGGAGCGCGCCCGGCGGATGCGTTTCCTGCAGGGTCGCGGGTTCCCCCCCGAGACCATCCGCAGGGTGATGAATGACGTGGATACGACATGAAAAGCGCCGAGATCAGAAGCAGTTTCCTTGAATATTTCCGTTCCAAGGGCCACGAATGCGTGCCCTCGAGCCCGCTGGTACCCGGCAACGACCCCACCCTGTTGTTCACCAACGCGGGCATGGTGCAGTTCAAGGAGGTGTTTCTGGGACGGGAACGGCGTCCCTATACCCGGGCGGTGACCTCCCAGCGCTGCGTGCGCGCCGGGGGCAAGCACAACGACCTGGAGAATGTGGGTTACACCGCGCGCCACCACACCTTCTTCGAGATGCTGGGTAACTTCAGCTTCGGCGACTACTTCAAGCGCGACGCCATCCACTTTGCCTGGGAATACCTCACCCGGGTGCTGGGCATGCCCCCGGAGAAGCTCTGGGTCACCGTCTACGAGACCGACGACGAGGCCCACGACATCTGGATCCACGAGATCGGCATCCCCCGGGACCGGCTCACCCGCATCGGCGATGACCCCGACGGGGGCTCCGACAACTTCTGGCAGATGGGCGACACCGGCCCCTGCGGTCCCTGCTCGGAGATCTTCTACGATCACGGCCCCGGGGTCTGGGGCGGCCCTCCGGGCAGCCCCGAGGCGGACGGGGACCGCTACATCGAGATCTGGAACCTGGTCTTCATGCAGTACGACCGGGACAAGGACGGTGTCCTGCATCCCCTGCCCAGTCCCTCCGTGGACACCGGCATGGGCCTGGAGCGCCTGGCGGCGGTGATGCAGGGGGTGCACTCCAACTACGAGATCGACCTCTTCCAGAACCTTCTCGCCGCCGTGGGCCGGGTGCTGGGGCGGGAGGATGTCCAGGGGCCCTCCTTCAAGGTGATCGCCGACCACATCCGCTCCTGCAGCTTCCTCATCACCGACGGGGTCATGCCCGCCAACGAGGGTCGCGGTTACGTCCTGCGCCGCATCATCCGCCGCGCCGCCCGCCATGGCCACAAGCTGGGCATGAGCGAGCCCTTCTTCCACCGCCTGGTGGCCCCCCTGGTGGAGGAGATGGGGGCGGCCTATCCGGAACTGGCCCGGGCCCGGACCCAGGTGGAGAAGATCCTGCTGCAGGAGGAAGAACGGTTCCGCGAGACCCTGGAGCATGGCCTCAGGCATCTGGAGGAGGGACTGGAACGGATCCAGGACAAGACCATCCCCGGCGGCCTCATCTTCAAGCTCTATGACACCTACGGTTTCCCCGTGGACCTGACCGGCGACATCGCCCGGGAAAAGGGCCTGGAACTGGACATGGCCGGGTTCGAGGAGGAGATGCGCCAGCAGCGGGAACGGGCCCGGGCCGCCAGCAGCTTCCGCATGACCGACGCCGGGGCCGTGGCCGCCGGACTCTCCGAGTCCCGCTTCGTGGGCTACGAGGACATCGAGGCCCCCGCCCGGGTGGTCCGCCTGGGGCAGGGGGACGACGGCACCCCGGTGGAGCGCCTGCAGGGGGATCAGTCGGGCAGTGTGGTCCTGGACACCACCCCCTTCTACGCCGAATCCGGCGGCCAGGTGGGGGATACCGGCTTCATCGAGGGGCCCCAGGGCCTGTTCCAGGTGACCGGCACCCACAAGCAGGGCGGTGTCTTCATTCACCAGGGACAGATGGTGCGCGGCAGCCTGGCCTGTGACGAGACGGTCACCGCCCGGGTGGACGGCGAGCGCCGCCAGGCCGTGGTCCTGAACCATTCCGCCACCCACCTGCTGCACGCCGCCCTGCGGGAGGTGCTGGGGGATCACGTGCAGCAGAAGGGATCCCTGGTGGCCCCGGACCGGCTGCGCTTCGACTTCTCCCACTTCGAACCCTTGAGCCCCGAAGAGATCGCCCGCATCGAGCAGCTGGTGAACCGGGCCATCCGGGCGAACGCCCCGGCCGAGGCCCGGGTCATGCCCATCCAGGAGGCCCTGGAGGCAGGGGCCATGGCCCTGTTCGGCGAGAAGTACGGGGATGAGGTGCGGGTCCTCTCCCTGGGGGAATTCTCCATCGAACTCTGTGGTGGCACCCACGTGCGCCGCACCGGCGACATCGGCCTGTTCAAGGTGATCCAGGAGGCCGGTGTGGCCGCCGGCATCCGCCGCATCGAGGCGGTGACCGGGCAGAACGCCCTGGACCACGTGGCCCGCATGCAGTCCACCCTGGAGGACTCCGCCGAGCTGTTGCGCGCCCGCCCGGAGGAGCTCAGCGAACGGGTGCGCCAGTTGCAGGAACACAGCCGCAGCCTGGAGAAGGAACTGGAGACAGTGAAAAACCGCCTGGCCTCCCAGGCCGGGTCCAGTCTCACGGATCAGGTGGAAGAGGTGGGGGGCATCAAGGTGCTGGCCGCCCGCCTGGACGGGGCCGATCCCAAGTCCCTGCGGGACACCGTGGACCAGCTGAAGAACAAGCTGGGGGAGGGGGTCATCGTCCTGGCCACCGCCCGGGACGGCAAGGTGAACCTGGTGGCGGGGGTGACCGACGCCTACAACAAGACCCTCAAGGCTGGGGACCTGGTGAACGAGGTGGCCCGTCAGGTGGGGGGCCGCGGCGGCGGCCGCCCGGACATGGCCATGGCCGGGGGCAGCCAGCCCGAGGCCCTGGATGAGGCCCTGGCCTCGGTGAAGGCCTGGGTGCAGGCCCGCGCCTAACGGTCCTTTGCAGAGGATTCTTTTCCACGCGGCTTGAACGCAGCCGTCCGCAGGCGGTCTATACCTGAATAAAAGACTATGTCATTAATCGTACAGAAATACGGCGGCACCTCGGTGGGCAGCGTCGAACGCATCCAGCACGTGGCCGACCGGGTGATCGGCTACCGCCGCCAGGGACATGACGTGGTGGTGGTGGTCTCCGCCATGAGCGGGGAGACCGATCGTCTCCTGGGACTGGCCCATGAGGTCCGCCCCGACGCCGACGGCCGGGAACTGGACGTGCTGCTCTCCACCGGCGAGCAGGTGACCATCGCCCTGCTGGCCATGGCCCTGGAGGCCAAGGGATGTCCGGCCCGCTCCTTCACCGGGGCGCAGGTGCACATCCGCACCGACAGCGCCCACAACAAGGCCCGCATCCAGGAGATCGACGGCGCCCGGGTGCGCCGGGACCTGGCGGACGGCCGGGTGGTGGTGGTGGCCGGCTTCCAGGGGGTGGACGAGATGGGCAATATCACCACCCTCGGACGCGGGGGCTCCGATACCACGGCCGTGGCCCTGGCGGCAGCCCTGAACGCCGACGAATGCCAGATCTTTACCGATGTGGACGGCGTCTACACCACCGATCCGCGGGTGGTGCCCAATGCCCGCCGGCTGGAACGCATCACCTTCGAGGAGATGCTGGAGATGGCCAGCCTGGGCTCCAAGGTCCTGCAGATCCGCGCCGTGGAATTCGCAGGCAAGTACAACGTACCGCTGCGTGTCCTATCCTCCTTCGAGGAAGGCGGGGAGGGCACGCTCATCACGCTCGAGGAAGGGGACATGGAACAGGCGCTCATCTCCGGTATCGCCTTCAACCAGAACGAGGCCCAGCTCACCGTCGAGGGGGTGCCTGACCAGCCGGGTGTGGCCCACCGTATCCTGGGGGCCGTGGCCGATGCCAATATCGAGGTGGACATGATCGTGCAGAACGTGGGGGCCGATGCCACCACCGACTTCACCTTCACCGTGCACCGCAACGACTTCGACAAGGCCATGCGCATCGTCGATGAACGGGCCCGGGAGCTGGGGGCCCGCGAGGTGAAGGGGGATCCGCGCATCGCCAAGATCTCCATCGTGGGCGTGGGCATGCGCTCCCACGCCGGCATCGCCAGCCGCATGTTCTCGGCCCTGGCGGCGGAGGGCATCAACATCCGCATGATCTCCACCTCCGAGATCAAGATCTCGGTGGTGGTGGACGAGAAGTACCTGGAACTCGGGGTGCGCGCCCTGCACGACGCCTTCGGGCTGGAGCACGCACCGCAAGAGGCTTCCTGAGGGAAGACAGCGCCATGGCCATGGGGACGGGGAAACGGAACCACATCCTCCCCCGGGGCCGAGAGCGCACATGATGAACCGGGGTGAACACCGGTCGACCCCAGGCCCCGAGCCTGGATGATGATAAAGCAAGGTGATTGAAGTTCAAAACGGAGAAAAGGACATGTTGATTCTGACGCGTCGGGTAGGTGAGACCCTGATGATCGGTGACGAGGTCACCGTGACCGTGCTGGGTGTCAAGGGGAACCAGGTCCGGGTGGGCATCAATGCCCCGAAGGACGTGGCCGTACACCGCGAAGAGATCTACGAAAGGATCCAGCGCGAGCAGGACGGGGAAGAAGTGGTGGCCGGCGACCAGTAAGCACCGCCCGGTTTATCGCATGCGCATAGACGGGGGGCCTTCAGGGCCCCCTTCTTTATGGCGGTTTCCATAGACCGGCGTCCGCCCGGTACGCTTTACCTGTCCCGCCGAAAACGCTACCATATGCACTTTATCGGTCGCGCGATATGGCGACATCTCCGGAGAGATGGCCGAGTGGCTGAAGGCGCTCCCCTGCTAAGGGAGTATGGGTCAAAAGCCCATCGAGGGTTCGAATCCCTCTCTCTCCGCCAGATTTGAAAAAACCCGCCCCTGCTGGATTGCAGAGGCGGGTTTTTTTGTATCCCCCTCTTTGATTCCATACCCGAAGGCCCTGGTCGTCCCCCGGCTGCAGGGGCGGCCATGAACGCAATCACTCCTGCCCCTTCTTTCAGCACCCGCTCAGCCCTGGAGGGGAGGAGTGCCGTGCTCCAGCGTCCTCCACCGCTCAAGGATTCATCTCAGAAGAAGGGGGGATGGCCCCGGCGGGAACCGGCGGGGTAGGGCCGGCCTCTTGCCTGTAGAGGCCTTCCGCGGCCATCTCCACCCGGTTGCGGCCCGTCTCCTTGGCCCGCAGCAGGGCGTGATCGGCGCTGCCGAGCAGGATGCGTGCCCTCGCCTCAGGGGCCTGTCCCTGCCCCCCGGGGGGCAGACGGGCCCCGCCGATGGAGACGGTGACCTGGATGGCGCGGTGATCCTCCACGGGTACGGGGGTGGCGGCGACGGTGTGGCGCATGCGTTCGGCGATGGACTGCAGTTCGGAGTCGTCCAGGGCAGGCAGGAGGATGACGAACTCCTCGCCGCCGTAGCGGGCCAGCAGGTCAAACCGGCGCAGATGGCGCGCCAGACGCTGTGCCACGGCGGCGATGACGCGGTCTCCCGCAGCGTGACCGTGGCGGTCGTTCACCCGCTTGAAATGGTCGATGTCGATGAACAGACAGGCCAGGGCGTGGCCCTCACGGTCCATGCGCCCGATCTCGTCTTGCAGGCGCTGGTCGAAGAACCGCCGGTTGCGTACGCCGGTGAGGGGGTCGGTGACGCCCATCTCCCGCAGTCGCCAGTGGGCGAGGGCATTCTCCAGGCAGACGGAGACGATGGCTGCCAGGCGCCTGAGCAGAAAGGTGTCCTGGTCGGGGGTATACCGCTCGGCCCCGTGGCTGCCCAGCAGGAGGATTCCCCGGGGGGGATCGCCGCGGCCCAGGGGCAGGAGGGCGTGGCTGGCCAGTCCCTCCATCTCCTCCGGGAGCAGGACGGTGGTATGGCCGTTCCCCGCGGGCCCCAGCACGGGGGTGTGCAGCCCCTGCAGGGGGGCAGGATCGGGGATCAGACGCAGTGGCCACCCCTCGCCCAGGGGATGCCCTTCCAGGGCCGCCTGCAGATCCCCCGTGGTGTCGCAGAGCACCAGACCCACGTGGTCCAGCTCAAAATCACGTTTCAGATCCTGTAGCAGGAGGCGCAGCAGGTGGGATAGATCCCCCGCCTGCAGGAGGCGGAACTCCAGATCGGCCAGACGATTGAGTTTGTCCTCGGTCTCCCGTGCGGTTTCGATCAGGGCCTCCAGCCGGGCACGTAACCATCGGTTCTCCGTTGCCAGTCGTGTATCCATATCGTTGCGGTCTTCTGTGGGGGAGGGGATGCGCCATGCGCGAGTTCTGCGGAGAGCCTAGCGCATCTTCATGGTCCGGGGATGACTGCGGAGGGATGCCGGCGGGCAGGGTGGAGGCGGGACATGGGTCCACAAAAAAACCGGATCATCATCACCGGGGGAGATCCGGCACGATGATCCGGCATGGGCCTGCCCGCACCGCCAGGGCGGGGCGGGCAGGGACCGGGGGCCCCTCAGTAGAAGGGTCTCCAGAGGTAGACCAGGAAGTGGGCCACGGCAGCCAGCACCATGAAGACGGTGAAGGTGGTCTTGAACTGCTCGTGGAATTCCAGAGCCTGTTCTTCGGTCAGGCCGGAGATGCTGGTTTCCATCGTCGATGTCCTCCGTTTACTCGGCTTCGGATTCGGCGGCCGCCTGGGCGGACGCGTCGTAGGTGAGCGGATTGTAGTTGTCGTTGCTGTACACGAAGGCGTGCACGGCCAGGGCGACAACCAGAACCGCCATCAGGATCGGCATCAGCCAGGTGCCCGGATTGACCACCAGCCAGAGCTTCCAGTCGTCCCGGGGATTGCTGGGCTTCGTGGGTCTGTATTCGCTCATGCGGATTGTACCTCCCTTGAACAGGATTCAGGCGTCTTGATGTCACGGCATGCACGGCGGTCGTCGACGTAACCGAGCGCATTTCCGCCGAAGAGGCCAATGACCGCCCAACCCCAGTTGCCGTGTGGTCTTGAGTGTAAGGGTGGCACACCGGATGTCAAGCACCCGGGCCCGGGCAGGGAGGAAGCCTCCCTGCCCGGGATGGCGGCGATCAATCCGGCACGAACAGCTTGCCCCGGAAGAGGGCGATGGTGGTGGCCAGCAGCACCACCAGGATGATGACGGAGGTGATGCCCAAAAGCGTCCAGCCGATGAGGGTCAGGCCAAGGCCGCCGGTGACCGCCAGATAGTCCAGGGTGGCGATGGTCATGGCCGCCAGGGGGAAGGTGTAGGCCCACCAGGAGACGAAGAAGGGCACCTTGAGGAACTGGCGCACCAGGCTGAGATTGAGCACGGTGATGAACAGGCCGGAGTACACCAGCAGCTTCACCAGCACGTCCGCCTGGTGGTTCATCAGGCCCATGTAGGCGATCACCGCCACCCCTGGCGGGGCGATGAGGATGAACAGGGTGGGCAGGAACTTGGCGGGCATCGGATTATGGAAGACGATGCGGTAGAAGACGATGGTGAACAGGAGGATCCAGAACACCATACCGATGGAGAAGAAGAACCAGGAGGTCTCCATAAAGCCCAGCCGCACCCCGGCGATGGGCACCAGCAGATTCCCCACCACGGGGATGAACCAGGCCGGATTGATCATGTGGATCTCATGGGCATGGTTGATCCAGCGGCCCATGAGGTAGACCGTGGCAATGAAGTGCAGGGTCGTGCCCATGGCCCACAGGGCCAGGGAGGTGGCCTGGGAGTAGTCGAAGGAGGCGATGGCCAGCAGCAGCAGGGAGATGCTCACCGTGGGGAAGAAGTTCACACGGATGGGATTGGAGAACTCCGCCTTCACCTCCCCCGGATGGGCGATGGCCTTGGTCATGTAGAGCATGAAGATGAGCACGAACAGCACCGCGCCCGTACCCAGGAGATATTCGCCCACCATGGCCGGCGCCCCCAGTACGTGCCCGGCCTTGCGCCAGGCCAGGCCGAGCCCCGTGATCCCCATCACCATGGCGAACAGGGGGATGGGCACGTGCATCAGCCAGCGGGCGCCCCCCTCGGATGACTTTTCCTGAGAAGCGTTGGCAGCTTGTGACATCGTGTACGGTTCCTCGTGATGTGGTTGGATGGTGGATGTGAACCCGGAGGCCGGCTGTTCCTTCGGCGAATGGGAATATAATACAATACCAATATACTCAGGTACTGACATTGACCTTTTTCAATCCCTGTCCGCCTCTTTGCAGGAGAACAGGCCGCCGGGGACCGATGGGGTTGAATATTAGAAAATACTGATTCCATAATGAAAGATCCGGCGTACCAACCGAGGTCAGGCAATGCTCAGGCGTAATCTGGGAGAATCGTACAACCCGTTGTTTTTTCTGGCCCCATTAGGGGCCGGCGGGCTGGCGGTTTCCTTTTTTCTCTATCCCATGTTCCTGGTGGATCACCAGGGCGTGCCGCTGGTGACCTTCGACCACATCTGGCCCATCCTCACCGCTCCGGTCTCCCTGGGTTCGGTGCTGCTGGCATTGGCCCTGTTGCTGGTGCTGTTCTTCGCCGCGCTCCACTTCCGGCTGCTGGCGTGGAACCTGCGGGAATACCGCATATTCCGCCGCACCCCGGCCTTCGGGGAGCTGCGCAACAGCAACGATGAGATCGCCCTCATGGCCATTCCCCTGACCCTGGCCATGACCATCAACATCCTGTTTGTGCTGGGGGCGTTGTTCGTGCCCGGACTGTGGTCGGTGGTGGAATGGCTCTTCCCCATGGCCCTGGCGGGTTTCGCCGCGGTGGGGGTGTACGCCCTGAGGATCCTCACCACCTATTTCGCCCGCACCCTGGCCCAGGGGAACGTGGACTTCTCCACCAACAACAGCCTCTCCCCCATGATCGCCATCTTCGCCCTGGCGATGATTGCTGTGGGTTTCGCCGCCCCGGCCATGATGAGCCAGACCCTGGTGACCATGATGACGGGGATGCTGCTATCCCTGTTCTTCTTAACCTCGGCGGCCCTGCTGGCGGTGATCAAGCTGGTGCACGGCTTCCAGGCCATGATGATCAAGGGGATTCGCGAGGCGGCCAGCCCCAGCCTGTGGATCATCATTCCCATCCTCACCCTCATGGGCATCACCTGGGTGCGCCTGAGCTACGGCATGCACCACACCCTGGGTCAGCCCATGGATCACACGGACATCCTGGTGTTCGGTGCCGGCATCGTTTCGGCGCAGATCCTCTTCGGTCTCATCGGTTATGCGGTGATGCAGCGCCTGGGCTATTTTCGCGATTACGTGCGCGGCCCCAAGGGGGATGCCGGGACCTTCACCCTCATCTGCCCCGGGGTGGCCTTCTTCGTCTTCGGCCTGTTCTTCATCCACCTGGGGCTGATCGCCAGCGGCGTGGTGCAGGCCGGCTCCTGGGTCCACTACACGCTCATGGTCCCGTTCGTGCTGGTGCAGGCCAAGACGGTGCAGGTGATGCTGCACCTCAAACGCCATGTGCTGCACGATCCTGCTGGGTCCACGGCCACGGCGACACGCTAAGCGGGCGGCGCCCGGCACATCGGCGGCATCCGGCCTTCCGGGTGCCGCCCACCGACCCCTGTGGGGCCCTGAACAAGCAGGGCCTCGAGGGCAAACCCGGCGGGTGTCTTTCCCGCCGGATCCCTGTAAATCCGCAATCGCATCCATTGGGAGTTCTCAATGAAGCAGACCCTGTTCCAGGAAAAGTATCCCGTCTTCTATTTCGAAGTGGACAAGTCCGAGACCACCTTCCAGTCCGCGCCCGAGATCATCGCCTACTTCAAGGAGAAGGTGGACGCCCACCCGGTGGCCCAGTACATCGGTGAATTCGATCACTACAACCACACCAAGCAGCTGGAAGAGGGCGAGATCAGCCCGGAGATCCTGGATGCCAAGCACATCCTCTTCTGCTTCGGCATCAAGCTGCCCACGCCCCGGGCCATGGCCGTGCGCCCCCGCTCCATCGGCGTGTGCGAGATGGCCGACCGCTTCGTGATCGATTTCCTCGAGGCCCCCATGCCGGCCGCCAATGCCGCCATGGAGGAGTGGACCCGCGCGGTGCGCAACAAGGACTGATCCGGCCAAGACCGCCGGGAGGAAGGAGGCGGGATCGCGGTGCCATGTACGCCGCGACCGAATGGACCCACCCCGTTCGGGGTGGGTTTTTTACGTTATAACGTTTCAATAAAAGAGGGGTCGCAGTGCGCGATCCCGGTGATCGCTCCTTACGGGGTGGCCTTGCCCCGAAGGGATTGCAGATGGCGGCGATAGTCCCCGTGGGGGATGCGCCGCCGGGGATCCACCCGGGCGTTGTAGAGGTAGACCTGCACATCCCGGAACTCCCCATCCGGCAGCCAGGACCGGCGCACCACCCGGCGGTACAGGGAACCCTCGGGATCCCGGGGATCGAAGTCCTCGATGCGGTCCAGGCGGGCTAGGGTCCCGGCATCCACCCGGTAGACCTCCCCGTGCACCTGGTCCGGGCCGTCCGCGAGGGCAGGATAGGGCCCCAGGTCGAAGAGCCGGCCCCGGACCCGGGCAGGACCCAGGAAGGTGGCCCCCTTCAGGGCCCCGTGGAAACGGAGCCCCCTGAGTAGGGTGCCGTAGACGAAGACCTCGGTCATGGCTGAACCCTGCATGGCTGGATCCGCCCCCGATCCTAGTGCCTGCCCGCGATGGGGGCCAGAGGCGCGTGCCGGATCGGGATGGCCCGGCAGGTCGCCGCCGGGTACCATTGAGATCCGGTTCAAAACCCAGGGGCGGTCCCCATGTCCCGCTGGATCCATACGATGGCGCAGGTCCTGCTGGCCACCCTGCTGGCCGGGGCCGGAGGTCTGGCTGTGGCCCAGGTCCCCGCCGGGTACTGGAGCATCGGGGACTACCTGGAACGCCACCCGGAACAGGCTGCCCTGACGGAGGCCTTCACCCGGCGGGTGCGCGGTCCCGCACGCCCCCTGGCGGAGCGGGGGGACGGATCCCGGCAGCGGGTCCAGGTGGCGGTGATCTATCCCGGGTTGCAGAGTTCCGGCTACTGGCGCCGCAACCTGCTGGCCTTCCGGGAACGGGCCCGGGAACTGGGCCTGGATCTGGATCTGCAGGTCTTTTTCACGGGGCCCGACAGCGGGGACGTGCAGCTGCAGGCCGATCAGCTCAGGGAGGTCCTGGGCCAGGACCCGGATTATCTCGTCTACACCCTGGACACGGACCTGCACCGCGAACTCATCGACCGCATCCTGGCCCGGGGGGATGGGCCAGGCCTTATCCTGCAGAACATCACCACCCCGGTGCGCGCCTGGGACGGCCGCCAGCCCCTGCTCTATGTGGGCTTTGACCATGTCCAGGGATCGCGCATCCTGGCGGCGCATTTGCGTGACGTACTCCCCGGTGGCGACCTGGTGATCCTCTATGGCACCGACGGCTATGTCAGCCGCGCCCGGGGCGGCGCCTTCATCAAGGCCCTGGAAGGGAGCGGCCTGCGCATCCGGGAGGGCTATGTCACCGATTTCCTGGCCCCCGTGGTGCGTCGGGCCACCCGGGATGCCCTGGCGCGTTACCCGGAGTTGAAGGCGGTCATCGCCTGCGCCACGGACATGGCCCTGGTGGCCGCCGGATGGGTGGAAGAGGCGGTACCACCGCAGCGCAGGGTCCTGGTGACCGGCTGGGGTGGGGGCAGCGAGGAGCTGGCGGCCCTGGAGGCGGGCCGCCTGGCAGCCACGGTCATGCGCATGAACGACGATGCCGGCGTGGCCATGGCCGAGGCCATCGCCCTGGATGTGGCGGGAAAGGGAGGCCAGGTGCCCACCGTATACGCCGGGGACATGGTGCTGGTGACCCGGCAGACCCCGGCCCAGGTGTTGCGCGGCCTTGAGGCCCGGGCCTTCCGTTACTCCGGACGGGATGCCCGGGAGGACCCCGCCGCACTCCGAGACGCGGGGACGGGGATGCCCCCATGAAAACGGCAGATGCCCCGATCGTGACCTCCGCCGATCCCTCCGCCGGCCCAAAGAGCGCCCCCAGCGCATCTCGTCCCAGGACGCTGATCCGCACCCTGGTGGTGGCCCTGGGCGGGGCCATGATGGTCTTCACCCTGCTGGCGGTGCTGCTGGCGGTGCAGGGTGCACGGGAGACCACGCTGCAGGAGCTGCAGCGTGGCTTTGACCGCAGCGCCGCCCTGGCCGCCCTGGTGCTGGACCAGGAGATCCAGGCGGCGGAACGGGCCGTGGGGGAACTGGCGCGGCTGCCGGCGCTGGAACAGGCGGTGCGGGGGGATCATCCGGAGCAGGCCGCGAGGGTGCTCAACCGCATTCGGGCGGGGGCGGTGGCGCGGCGCTTCGATGCCGTGGTCCTCACCCGGGACACCGCCACCCCCTGGGCCGCCGGCGGGGTGGCCCTGAGGCACCGGGTGGATCTGCAGGACTGGCTCGCCCGACGCGCCGCCACCCCGTACCTTTACAAGACCCGTCTGGTGGTCCACCCCGGGGACGCCAACCGGGCGCCGTCGCTGGTGCTGGTGGTACGCCGGGGGGTACGCGATCCCGCCACCGGCCGCGCCGTGGCCCATCTGGCCGGGGCGGTGATCCTGTCGGACAAGCTCTCCCTGTTCAATGCGATCCGGCATAACGCCCGCCTGGAGGGGGTGGGTCTCACCCTGGGGGATCGCCTCTTCATGATCCCGGGGGCCCAGGGCCGGGGATTGGCGGAGCTGGCCTGGCCGTTGCCGGTGCAGCAGGCCGCCGCCCCTTCCCCAAAGGGCTGGCATCTGGCCTGGCGCCCCCTGGACCTGGCCCATCTGCAGGCCCCGGCGGGGGTGCTCATGAGCGTGCGGGACCAGGGCGGAGAGGCCGGGGTCCTGGTGCGCACGGTCTTTCTCATCGGGGCCCTGATGCTGGTGATCATGCTGGGGTTGCTGGCCTTCCTCACCCGCTATATCGGGCTCCCGCTGCGTACCTTGGCGGAACAGGCCCGTCAGTCCCATGTGGGGCCCTTTCAGCCCCTGCGACTGCCGCAACGGCATCGCGCGGACGAGCTGGGGGGGCTGGTCACCGCCTTCAACGACCTGATCCATCGCATCGGCACCCATCAGGCCGAACTGGACCGCATCGCCCACTACGACGCCCTCACCGGGGTACCCAACCGCCGCCTGCTGGCGGCGCGCCTGGAGCGGGCCGTGACCGCCGCCCGCCGCCACGGCAACCCGCTGGCAGTGTGTTACCTGGACCTGGACGGCTTCAAGACCATCAATGACCGCCATGGCCATGCCGTGGGGGATCGATTGCTGCTGGAGATCACCGGACGGCTCAAGGAACTGTTGCGGTCGGGGGATACCCTCGGCCGCCTGGGCGGGGATGAGTTTGTCATCCTGTTCAACCGCATCGGCTCCCCGGATCGCGCCGACGCCGCCCTGCGCCGGGTACTGGAGGCCGCCAGCGGTCCGGTGTGGCTGGACGGTCTGCGGCTGCAGGTCTCCGCCAGCATCGGCGTGACCTTCTGCCCGCCGGACGAGGGGGACCCCGACCATCTGCTGCGCCACGCCGACCAGGCCATGTATCAGGCCAAGGAGGCCGGACGCAACCGCTATCACCGCTTCGATCCCGAGCGTCATCGCGAGGTCCGGGATCTGCAGCGTCATGCCGACCGGGTCCGTCTGGCCATGCGGGAGGGGGAGCTGACCGTCCACTATCAGCCCAAGGTGGATCTGCGCACCGGGGAACTGTTGGGGGCGGAGGCCCTGGTGCGCTGGGACGAGCCGGGATACGGGTTGCGCGGGCCGGATCACTTCCTGCCCGCCTTCCGCGCCGCGGGTCTGGAGGAGGATCTGGACGAATGGGTGCTGGAACAGGTGCTGAGGCAGATGGAATGCTGGCGGCGTGCGGGCTTTCATTGCCCCGTGGGCATCAACGTCAGCGGCGAATTCCTCTTGGGGCCGCGCTTCGAGCCCGCCTGGCGCCGGGGGCTGGAGGCCCATCCCGGGGTCTCCCCCGAGGATCTGCAGTTCGAGATCCTGGAAACCACCACCCTGGCGGACCTGCACCACGCCAGCGAGGTGATCTCCCGCTGCCTCCATCATGGCGCCCAGTTCGCCCTGGACGATTTCGGCACCGGCTATGCTTCCCTCAGCTATCTGCGTACCCTGCCGGTGGCCATCCTCAAGATCGACCGCAGCTTCGTCCTGGACATGTTGCAGGATCCCAACGATCTGGACATGGTGGAGAGCATCGTGCGCCTGGCCCGCACCTTCAACAAGCAGGTGGTTGCGGAAGGGGTGGAGACCCTGGAACATGCGGCGCTGCTGCTGCGCCTGGGCTGCGTGCAGGCCCAGGGGTATGCCTTCACTGCCGCGTTGCCCCCGGAGGCGTTGCCGTCCTGGGTGGAGCAATGGCGTCGGGAACGCTCCTGGGAGGACCTGGCCGCCCGGCTCCCGCAGGAGGGGGATCCCACCCTGGGGCTGGCGGCCCGCTGCCACGCCCGCTGGTCGGGGGAACTGATGCGGGTCCTTGTGGAGGGGGGCAGGACCTCCCCCGAGGCGGATGCCGCCCTGAAACGTTTCGAGCGCTGGTATTTCGGCAGCGGAGCCAACCGCTATGGGGAGCATCCCGGCTTCGAGGAACTGGGCCGGGCCCATCGGCGCATGCGTGCCCAGGTGCAGACGTTGCGCAAGCTGCGCCGCCGGGGCTGGAGGGATGCCCTGCAGCGCCATCTGCCGGAACTGCAGGCGGCTCAGACCCAGGCGGAGATGGCCTTTCAGCATCTGATGCGCGCCAGCGCCCGCGGGGGCGCAGGTGCACCGCCGGGCGCATGAGACCCGGCCGGATCCGGATATGGGGCCAGGACCCCATGGGGCCTCAAGAATCGGTGGCGGCGGCCGATTCCATTGAGCAAAGCCAAGGTGCCGCAGTCCATCAGCCTGCAAGGAGAGGATCCATTGCTCAAGAACATCAGCGTCAAGGCGCGCCTGATCTTTGTCATCGCGCTGCTGTCCGTCCTCCTGGTGATCATCGGGGCCATGGGGCTGACCGGGATGCAGGGGGCCAATGAAGGGCTCCGCACGGTCTATCAGGACCGCCTCATCCCCTCCCAGCAGATCGCCGATATCAATAACCTCATGCAGGCCAACATCATCGAGCTCAACCTGGCGGCGATGCACGACCCGCGCCTGCAGGAGAGCCGCCTGCACGATCATCCCATCACCCTGCATACCGACCAGATCCGCAGCAACATCCGCCGGATCGACGAGCTCTGGTCGGCCTATATGGATACCTACCTCACCCCCGAAGAGCGGCGCCTGGCGGAGCGTTTTACGGAGTTGCGGGCGGAATTCGTGCGCGAGGGGCTGGTGGCCACCAGTAATCTCTATGAGGCCGGGGAATTCGCCGAGGCCAACATCCGCATGGTGGAGGTGACCAATCCCAGCTATGACGCCGCGGTGGAGGTGGTCCGGGATCTGCTGGATCTGCAGCAGGAAGTGGGCCGGCAGGAGTTCCAGAGCGCCGTGGATACCTACAGCACCACCCGTAATGCGGCCGTGATCATGATCACCATCGGCGTGCTGGTCTCTGCCGTCATCGGCTGGCTGCTTATCCGGGCCATCGTCGGGCCGCTGAACCGGGCGGTGGGCTACTTCAACCGCATCGCCGAGGGCAAGCTGGACAACGAGATCCAGATCACGCACAACGACGAGATCGGCAAGGTCCTCTCCAACCTGGCGAGCATGCAGTCCAAGCTCAACGCCGACATCACCGAGACCCGGCGTGTCGCGGCGGAGAACCTGCGCATCCGCTTCGCCCTGGACAATGTCTCCTCCAGCGTCCTGGTGGCGGATCCCGACACCCGGATCATCTACACCAACCAGGCCCTGACCACCATGTTCCGGCGCGCTGGCGACGGCATCCGCAAGGAACTGCCCGGGTTCCAGGGGGACCGCCTGGAAGGTTCCCGCATCGATGTCTTCCAGGACAAGCTGGGGGAGGCGCGTCAGCGCATGGAGAACAGCCGTTCCGGCTACCAGGGCGAGATCGTCATCGGCGGTCACACCTTCCGCCTCATCGCCAACCCCATCGTCAATCAGGAAGGGGAACACCTGGGCACGGTGATGGAATGGAACGACCGCACCGACGAGGTGCAGGTGGAGCGCCAGGTCACCGCCCTGGTGGAGGGCGCGGTGAAGGGGGACTTCACCCGGCGCGTGGAAACGGAGGAACTGGACGGTTTCTTCCAGCGCCTGGGCAACGGGGTCAACACCCTCATGGAGAAGACCGCCACGGGCCTTGGCGAGGTGGCCAACGTGCTCAATGCCGTGGCCGAGGGCGACCTGACCCGGCGGGTCACCGGCGACTACGAAGGCACCTTCGGTGAGCTCAAGCGGGACACCAACAACACGGCGGAGCGGCTCAAGGAGCTCATCGGCCAGATCAAGGAGTCGGTGGACGCCATCAACACGGCGGCCAAGGAGATCGCCTCGGGGAACACGGACCTGTCCCAGCGCACAGAGGAGCAGGCCTCCAGCCTGGAGGAGACGGCCTCCAGCATGGAGGAGCTCACCTCCACGGTGAAGCAGAACGCCGACAATGCCCGCGAGGCCAACCGCCTGGCCAACGAGACCCGGGACGTGGCCGGGACGGGGGGCGCCAAGGCCAAGGAGGCCATGGAGGCCATGAAGGCCATCACCGAGAGCTCCGACAAGATCAGCGACATCATCACGGTGATCGACGGCATCGCCTTCCAGACCAATATCCTGGCGCTGAACGCGGCGGTGGAGGCGGCCCGGGCCGGGGAGCAGGGCCGCGGGTTTGCCGTGGTGGCCGGCGAGGTGCGCAACCTGGCGCAGCGCTCCGCCTCGGCGGCCAAGGAGATCAAGACCCTGATCAACGAAAGCTCCGAAACCATCGAATCCGGCAGCCAGCAGGTCATGGAGGCCGGGGGCAAGATGGAGGAGATCGTGGAGCAGGTGAAGCGGGTGTCGGATCTCATTGCCGAGATCGCGGCGGCCTCGGACGAGCAGAGTTCGGGCATCGAGCAGGTGAACTCGGCGGTGACGCAGATGGACGAGGTGACGCAGCAGAACGCCTCCCTGGTGGAGGAGGCGGCGGCCGCGGCCGAGTCCCTGGAGGAGCAGTCCCAGGGCCTGGCCCGGGCCGTGAGCATCTTCCGCGTGGACGATGCCGGCCGTCAGCCGGGGCTGCCGGCCCCCGGCGGTGGCCAGCGCGCCGCCAGCCGGGCGCACGCCGCGCCTGCACGGGGGGGCGAACACGGGGGCCGGTCCAATGCCAAGGCCCTGGAAGGACCCGAGGACGGGGAATGGGAAAGCTTCTGATCCCCGCCCACCGCGGAACATGAGGACCCGGAGGATCCCCGCAGGGATCCTCCCTCCGGAACCCCGACACGCCCACGGAGGTCCCTGAACAGGGGTCTCCGTGTTTTTTTCCAGGGGCACCGCCGGTCAAATGGCGGTACCCTGATCCAATGTGAGGGGGAGCGGGATGGCCGGTACGGATGGGCAGGGAGCGGGGGAAAACCCGGAAAAGGACTACGAGAGCACGGCGGCACAACTCCGGGAGGCCCTGGAGGCCCTGGCGGCCAGCGAGCGGCGCTACCGCATCGCCGCCGATCATTCCCCCGACTGGGACTACTGGTACGGCACTGATGGCCGCTTCGAGTACATCTCCCCGGCCTGTGAGGGCATCAGCGGCTATCCCCCCGGGGCCTTCATGCAGGATCCCGGGCTCATGGAGCGGCTCATGCCGCCGGAGGATGCCGCCCGCTGGCGGTCCCATCTGGAGGAGATCCGCCAGGGCGGCGACACCCTGCCGCGCCACATCCTGGAGTTCTGTATCCGGCGACCCGACGGTGGTCTGCGCTGGATCGAGCATGAATGCCTGCCGGTGTTCGACACCGATGGCCGCTACCTGGGCCGGCGCGCGGTGAACCGGGACATCACCCGCCGCCGCGAGGCGGAACGGGCCCTGCGGGCGCGGGAGGCGAAGGACCTGCGCTTCAGCCAGGGGATCATCGATTCCCTGGATGCCAGCCTCTGCGTGCTGGATTCGGAGGGCACCATCGTGGCGGTGAACCGGGCCTGGCGGGAGTTCGCGGCCCTGCAGGGGGCATCCGAGCAGCGCACCGGACCGGGGGTGAACTACCTGGCCATCTGCCAGGAGGCGGCCGCCCGGGGGGAGGCGGATGCGGTGAAGGTGGCCGAGGGCATCCACCGGGTCCTGGCGGACGGCCAGGCCCAATTCGAGCACCTCTACCCCATGGGCGAGGACTACTTCATCGTGCGCATCGCCCCCCTGGAGATGGATGCGGGCCCCGTCCGTCACCTGGTGGTGACCCACCAGGACGTCTCCGATATCAAGCGCACCGAGGCGGCCATGCGCCAGGCCCGGGACGAGGCGGAGCGGGCCAGCCGGGCCAAGTCGGAATTCCTCTCCGCCATGAGCCATGAACTGCGCACCCCCATGAACGCCATCCTGGGCTTCGCCCAGCTGCTGGAGGCGGACCCGGCCCTGGACCCCGCCCAGCGGGAGAACGTGGGGGAGGTCCTCAAAGGCGGCCGGCATCTGCTCCGTCTCATCAATGAGATCCTGGACCTGTCCCGGGTGGAGAACGGGGGTCTGCAGCTCTCCCTGGAGACTGTGCCCGTGGCCTGCGTGGTGGGGGACTGCATCGACCTGATGCAGCCCCTGGCCGGGGAGGCGGGGATCACCCTGGAGCCCGGGGCGCCGGGGGAGCACCATGTACGCGCGGACCGGGGGCGCCTGAAGCAGGTGCTGATCCATCTCCTATCCAACGCCATCCAGTACAACCGGGCCGGGGGACGCGTCACCCTGGATTACGCCGAGGACACCAGCGCCGGGCGCCTGCGCATCCAGGTGAGAGACACCGGATGCGGCATCCCCCCGTCCCGGCAGGCGGTGCTCTTCCAGCCCTTCACCCGGCTTACGACGGACGATCGGGCGGTGAAGGGTACCGGCATCGGCCTGTCCCTGAGCCGCAGGCTGGTGGAGGCCATGGAGGGGACCATCGGGGTGGAGAGCCTGGAAGGGGAGGGCAGCACCTTCTGGATCGAACTGCCCCAGGTCCTGGTGCCCGATGCAGGGGAGACGGGGGGCGCCTCTTCTGCGGACGGGGATGGGGAGAAGGCTGCGCCGGGGGAGACGGACCGTCCCATGCTCACGGTCCTGTGCGTGGACGACAACCCGGCCAACCTGCGCCTGGTGGAGCAGATCCTGTTGCGACGGGCGGACCGGGTGCGCCTGCTCAGCGCCTCCAGCCCCGGCACCGGCCTGGAGCTGGCCCGGTCCCATCGTCCGGATCTGATCCTGATGGACATCAACATGCCCCATATGGACGGCTTCCAGGCCCTGCAACGGCTGCGGGACTGCCCGCAGACGGCGGCGATCCCGGTGGTGGCCCTGACCGCCCACGCATCCCAGAAGGACCTGAAGCGCATGCGTGCCGCGGGGTTCACCGACCACCTGGGCAAGCCCCTGGAGGTGGACCGTTTCCTGCAGCGGCTGGACCGGTGGGTGCGGGAAAGCGGACGGGAGGCGTTCTGAACCCCCCGCTGGGGAAGGCCATCCCCGGGATCCGGCAGGAGTACGGAACCTGACCCGGGACGCGGATCCCGGGGTACGCCCTCACCCCCGGAGCCAGTCCAGGATGAAGCCGGCGATGGCCGGCGGCGCGTTCAGGTCCAGGACTGGCAGGGACGTCTTCAGGGCCCCCGGTGTATCGCTGGCCACGGCGATAAAGTACGGATCACCCGGGTGGAGCAGGGGGCGATCCAGGGCGGCGCGGTGGAGTTCGATCTTCGGCAGCCCGGGTGCTTCCCGGAAGCCCTCCACCAGCACCAGGTCCGTGCGCCGGGGGTCCAGATGGCGCAACAGCTCCTCCAGTCGCGGCTCCCGGGGTTCGGGGGATTCCACCATGAGGGCCATGCGGTGGCGGGAGGCCACCAGCACCTGCTCCGCCCCCGCTTCGCGCAGGGTGTGACTGTCCTTGCCGGGGTGATCCACATCGAAGCGGTGATGGGCATGCTTGATCAGGGCGGGGCGCAGGCCCCGGGCCCGAAGCAGGGGGATCAGGGTCGCCAGCAGGGTGGTCTTGCCGGTGCCGCTCCAGGCGGCCAGACCCAGCACGGGGGGGATGCCGTCGTGGCCATGGTCGTGGCCATGGGGAGTGCATTTTTCGGCGTGCGGGATCGTCATGGCTTGGCTGTCTGTGTCCTCATCCGGGTATGCAGGGGCCAGGAACGGCGGCCTCAGGCCGCAACGATCCCTTCCGCCGCCCGGCGGCCCGAATGCAGGGCCCACTGGATGGACGGGGCGGTCCGGTATTCGCCGCAGACCCACAGGGCCTCTCCCCGGCGCAGTTCCGCGGCCCCGGGGTAGGGTACCGGCGGGTGCTGTGCCGGCAGGGCCTCTGGGATGCGGTAGCCCTTGATCAGCCGCCAGTCCCGGACCCCCTCGCCGAACCAGGGCTCCATCTCGGCGCGCACGGTCTCCTCCAGGGCCTCGGGCTCCTCTTTGGCGCCGTGCAGGTTGATGCCGATCAGCTGGCGGCCGGCGGGGGCATAGTGTTCCGAGAGCTGTGCCGGGCAGACCACGTTGTTCACCCGTCCATGGCCCTCGCCGTTGACCGCCAGGTAGGGTCCGGCAACCGGCGCCTGGGGGGCGTCGAAGTACAGGCAGGTGGTGCCGCGGGTGGGGAAGGATTCGGTATCCCCCAGCAGGCGCGCCGCCTCGGTCCCCGCCGTGGCCACCACCACCGTGCCCGCTTCCAGTGGCTCCCCGGATTGCAGGATCACGCGCCGGCCCTCCAGCCGTTCCACCCGGGTGTTCAGGCGCAGGGTCCCGGCGGGCAGGCGCTGCGCCAGCTGCCGGGGGATGGCCTCCATGCCCCGGGCCGGCAGGGCGGTGTCCCCCAGGGCGAAGGCACGGAAGACGAACTCGAAGGCCCGGGAGGAGACCTGGAGCTCCGGTTCGAAGAAGACACCGCTGAAAAAGGGCTTGAAGAAGCGGTCGATGATGCGCTGGGAGAACCCCATCTCCCGCAGGTGGGTGATGGCATCCCGTTCGTGGGCCCCGTAGAGGGCCTCCAGATCCCCCCGCAGGCATTGGCGGCGCAGGCCCAACAGGCGCAGCTTGTCCGTCCAATGCCCCACCGGGGAGAACATCATTTCCGCAAGACGCCCGGGACGTCGCCAGACATCGCTCACCCGATGCAGGTGACCGCCGCAGCGCACCTGGGCCCCGGGTTCGAAGGGCCGCAGGTCCAGGGCCCCGTAATCCAGGAACCGCCGGGCCTCCGGGTACCAGGTCTGCAGCACCTGGAACCCCCGGTCCAGCAGGAAGCCGTCCTGCACATCGGTGCGCACCCGGCCGCCGGGGGCATCCCCGGCCTCCAGGATCAGGGGCTCGCGGCCGTGTTCCCGCAGGGTCAGGGCGCAGGCCAGACCGGCCAGGCCACCGCCGATGATCACCACGTCTGCATGCATTGTCCGGGCTCTCCATGGGATGATGGAGAGCCCATGATAACGGTGAATACCCGTCGGGTGCTGCCATGACCCTGAACCGCTTGCAAGATCTGGCCACCGCCGATGTGGTGGCCCTGCCGGAGACCGCCAGCGTGCAGGAGGCCATGGAGGCCATGCATCACCACGACATCCGGGACGTGGTGGTCCGGGGCCGGGAGGGTTACCGTGTCCTGACGGCGGATGCCCTGGTGCCGCTGCGCCTGGAGGGGTGGGATTTCACGACGCCCCTGTCCCGGCTGGAACTGCCGCGGCTGCCGGTGCTTTCGGTGGAGGATTCCGTGCTGGAGGCCCTTGCCCTCATCCACAATCCCGGAGAGCGCGTCTGTCTGGAGGATGACCGGGGCCGGCTTGCGGGGATCATCGGCTACACCGACCTGGCCGGTGCCCTGGATCCGGAGACCCTGGCCCGTACCCAGCCCCTGCGCATGCTGCTGCTGGGCAGCCGGCCCCTGACCGCCTCTCCGCAGACCCCTCTGGATGAGGTGTTGCAGGGCATGCATGCGCAACTGCGCACGGCCGTGGTGATCACCCAGGAGGGGCGGCCGGCGGGCATCCTCACGCGGCGGGATCTGATCGCCCTGCTGCGGAACGGAACCGACCTGGGACAACCCGTGACCCGTTTCATGACCTCACCAGTGATCACCCTGAGCGAGACGGTCACCATTGCCGAGGCCCTGAATTTCTGCCGCCAGCGGCATCTGCGCCGTATCGTGGTGGTCGATGAGCGCGGCGGCCTGGCCGGGGTGATCGGGCAGAAGGAACTGGTCAATCTCTACTACAACCAGTGGTTCAATCTGCTCAAGCAGCATCAGGAGGAACTCACCGCCCTCAATGCCACCCTCAAGGAGCGCAATGACCGCCTGGAGGCGGTGACGCGGCAGAACGAGGCGCGGGAACAGGCCCTGTGCGAGACCCTGCAGGCCCTGCAGGAAAGCGAACGGCGTTTTCGTGACGTGGCCGAAGCCGCCGGGGAGTACATCTGGGAGATCGATGCCGAGGGCATCTATACCCTGCTGACCCGGCCGGTGGAACCCCTCCTGGGGCGGCCGGTCTCGGCGCTGCTGGGCCATTCCCCCATGGACTTCATGCCCCCGGAGGATGCCCGGCATGTGCGCGGGCGGCTGCAGAAATGGGCGGCCCAGGCCGGTGCCTGGCGGGGGCTGGAACATCGTTCCCTGCGCCCGGACGGCAGCGTGGTATGGCAACGGGTCAGCGGCCAGCCCATGTTCGATGCCGAGGGCCGGCTGGTGGGCTATCGCGGCACCGGACTGGATATCACCGCCGAAAAGACCGCCGCCCAGGCCGAACAGCAGTTGAGCGAACGCCTGCGCCTGGCCACCGAGGCAGCCCGTCTGGGGGTCTGGGAGTTGCGTCTGGAAGACGCCAGCCTGGAATGGGACGAGCGGACCTTCCACATCCATGGCCTGGACCCACGGGGAGCCCCCCCGGATCCGGAGGCCTGGCTTGCCATGATGCCCACCCCCGACCGGGAGCGTCTCCGGGCGCTCCTGACGGGGGGCAGTACCCTGTCCATCGAGCAGGAGATCCGCATCCTGCCCCATGGCCAGGACCCGCGGGATCTGCGTCTTGTGGCCCGCCCCCTTGTGGATGGGAGCGGTCAAACGGTGCGCCTGGTGGGCATCGTCGAGGACATCACCGAAAAGAAACGCTCCAAGCAGCGTCTCATGGAAAACGAGCGGCAACTGGAGTTGTTCTTCTCCCAGTCCCTGGAGGGGTTCTTCTTCTTCATGCTCGACGAACCGGTGGTCTGGGAGGGGGCCCCGGACAAGGAGGCCCTGCTGGATTACATCTTGACCCACCAGCGCATCACCAAGGTGAATCAGGCCATGCTGGAGCAGTACGGGGCCTCCGAGGCGGACTTTTTGGGACTGACCCCCCAGGATCTGTTTGCCCACGATCCCGCCCAGGGACGCGTCATCATGCGGGATCTCTTCGATCGGGGCCGTTTGCACGTGGAGACCCGGGAGCGGCGTCTTGATGGCCGCAGCATCCTCATCGAGGGGGACTACATCTGCCTGTACGACGACCAGGGCCGTATCACCGGGCATTTCGGGGTACAGCACGACATCACCGAGCGGCACCGTTCGCAGGAGATCCTGAAGCAGCGGGAGAGCCTGTTTCGCGGCCTGTTCGAACTCTCCCCCGTGGGCATGGCCATGAATGACCTGGAGACGGGGGAATTTTTGGATTTCAATTCCGCCCTGCTGGAGCCCTCGGGATACACGGCCGGGGAATTCCGGGGGCTGAGCTACTGGGACCTCACCCCCGAGCGCTATTTCCCCCAGGAGCAGGAACAACTGCGCCAGCTCCAGGAGACCGGACGCTACGGTCCCTTCGAGAAGGAGTACATCCGCAAGGATGGCAGCCGGTATCCCGTACTGCTCAACGGCTTCATCATGACCGATCCCGCCACCGAGAAGGTGGTGGTCTGGTCCGTGATCCAGGACATCTCCGAGCGCAAGCGTGTGGAACAGGACATGCGTCAGGCCAAGGAGACCGCGGAACAGGTCAGTCAGGCCAAGAGCGAATTCCTGGCCAACATGAGCCACGAGATCCGCACCCCCATGACCGCGGTCATCGGTCTGAGCGAGCGACTGCTGGAGACGGACCTGAACCCGGCGCAACGGGATCAGGTGGGCAAGATCCACGGCTCCTCGCGCATGCTGCTGGGGATCCTCAATGACATCCTCGACTACTCCAAGATCGAGGCCAACCGCCTGGAAATGGAGCCGCATCCCTTCCCCATCCAGCAGCTGCTGGACCAGCTCAAGACCCTCTTCAGCGCCGAGGCAGGACGCAAGGGGCTGGAACTGATCTTCCGTGTCGGCCCCGATGTGCCCGCCCGCTGGTTCGCCGATTCCCTGCGCCTGGGTCAGATCCTCACCAACCTGATCGGCAACGCCATCAAGTTCACCGAAGCGGGCCATGTGCTGGTGGAGATCGGCTGCCTGGAAGGGGGGATCGCGAAGGACCACCGGCGGCTTCACTTTGAGGTGTCGGACACGGGTATGGGCATGTCCCCGGAGCAGGTGGCGCGTCTGTTCCGGGCCTTTTCCCAGGCCGACAGCTCCACCACGCGCCGTTATGGGGGCAGCGGCCTGGGGCTGGTGATCAGCCGTCGTCTGGTGGAGGCCATGGGCGGGCGGCTGGAGCTGGAGTCCACGCCGGGGCTGGGAAGCCGTTTCTTCTTCGATCTCACCCTGCAGGTGGAGGAGGACGCGGGGAACGACCTGCAGGGCATCCCCGGGGGGCATGTGCTGGTGGCGGATGATCACGCCATGGCCCGGCTGGTGCTGCGGGATCTTTTGGAGAACGCCCGTTTCCGCGTGACCGAAGCCGGCAGCGGCAGGGAGGCGGTGGACCGGGTGGAGGCCGCGGCCCATGCAGGCCGGCCCTTTGATTTCGTCCTCCTGGATTGGCGCATGCCCGGGGAGATGGACGGGTTGCAGGCCCTGAAGCACCTGAAGCGGCGTTACCGCAGGGGGGTATTGCCGGGCAGGTCCCCGCACATGCTCGTGGTCAGCGCCCATGAACGGGAGGAACTGCCCGAGGCCCTGCGGGGGGAGGTGGGGTTTCTCAGCAAGCCCGTGACCGCCTCCGGGTTGTTCGATGCCCTCATGGAGATCACCGGCGGCATGGACCCCACCCAGAGGGGACTGGAACCGGGACGGATCCCCGATCTGTCGGGCCACTCCATCCTGGTGGCCGAGGACAACACCCTCAACCGCGAGGTGGTGGCCCATCTGCTGGAGCGCACAGGGGCCGATTTCACCCTGGTGCACGACGGGGCCCAGGCCGTGGAAGCGGTGGAAAAGGGGCGTTTCGATCTGGTGCTCATGGATCTGCAGATGCCGGTGATGGATGGCTTCGAGGCCACCCGGCGCATCCGGGAGGGGCATCCGGATCTGCCGGTGATTGCCCTCTCCGCCGCTGTCATGGCCTCTCACCGGGAGCAGGCCCGGGCGGCCGGGATCAGTGCCCATCTGGGCAAGCCCATCGACACCCCCGTGTTCTATGACACCCTGCGCCAATGGCTGCCCCCGGGGAAGGAGGCCGACGCCCTGCCTGCAGCACCTCCGTCCCGGGCGGAGGCTCCGCCACCCCCGGAGCCGGTCCTGCCCGAACGCCTGGAGGGGTTTGACCTTGCCCGGGGGCTGCGCCTGGCCGACCGGGATCCGGTCTTTCAGCAGACCCTGCTGCGCCGGTTTGCGTCGCAGCTCTCCGGCGAGTTTGCCAACCTCGGGGAGGCGCTACGGCATGGGGCTCCGCAGGATGCCGCATTGCGGCGCCGGGTCCATACCCTGAAGGGGCTGGCGGGCACGGTGGGTGCGGTGGACATCGCCCGTATCGCCACCAACGCGGATGCGCGACTGCGCGCCGGGAAAGCGGTGGAGGCCGCCACCTGCAGCGCGCTGGGGCAGGCGATCCGGGAGGCCCGCAGGGTCCTGGAGGGGCTGGAGCTTGAACCTCCGGCGGCTGTGGGCCAGGGCACCGGAACACCGGGGGACTCTCAGGGCCGGGCCGGTCTGGCGGAACTGGCCCGGGCCCTGCAGCACCAGGAATGGGTGGAGGAGGGGGCGCTGGCCCGCGTCGTGCGCTATCTGGAGCATCATCTGGGGGAGGGGGCCGGCAGCGATCTCACCCGGGCCGTGACGGCATTCGAGCATGACCGGGCCCTGGGGTTGCTGCGGGATCTGGCCCAACGGGCCGGGGTGGAACTGGCATGATCCCGCCGTCCGGGATTCAATCCTGCGCGACCATCACCCGGTTGCGCCCCGCGGCCTTGGCACGGTAGAGGGCCTGGTCCGCCGCTTGCAGCAGATCAGCCGGGGTCTGCATTCCGTCCCGGAGCAGGCCGGATGCCAGGGTTGCGCAGCCCAGGCTGAGGGTGACATGGCCGCGATCGCAGGTGGCATGGGGGATCTGCAGGGTCTCCACCGCCTGGCGCAGGCGCTCCGCCACCTTCTGCCCCCCCCGGGGCATCGGTCTCCGGGAGCAGGGCGATGAATTCCTCGCCGCCGTAGCGGGCCAGCAGATCCCCGGGGCGCTGCAACGGGGTGTGCAGGGCCCGGGCCACACGGCACAGGCAGTCGTCCCCGGCCCCATGGCCGTAGTGGTCGTTGTACTGCTTGAAATGGTCGATATCCATGAGGATCAGGGTCAGATCATGGCCTTCCCGCAGGGCCCGTGCCCATGCCTCCGCCAGGCGTGCGTCGAACAGGCGGCGGTTGGCCACGTTGGTGAGGCTGTCGCGCATGGAGTACTGCTCCAGCAGATCGCTCTTCACCTTCAGTCGCATGTGGTTGCGCACCCGGGCGCGGACCACGGCGGGGCGGAAGGGCTTGGAGATGTAGTCCACCGCCCCCAGGGTGAGCCCCCGTTCCTCGTCCTCGGGATCGTTGCGGGCGGTGATGAACAGGACCGGGATGCCCACGGTTCGGGGATGGAATTTCAGGCGCCGGCAGACCTCGTAGCCGTCGATGCCCGGCATCTCCACATCCAGCAGGATCAGGTCCGGCGGGTCCTCCCCCGCGGCGATCTCCAGGGCCTTTTCCCCGCCCGTGGCCACGCGCACCCGGTAGTCGTCCTTGATGAGGCGGGCCAGGACCTGGATGCTGTCCGGCTGGTCGTCGACGATGAGCACGGTGCGCTGGGCGAGGGTGTCGGGCATGATCGGTTCCCGGGACGGCATGGTCTGCATGATGGGGGTTTTCACTTCAGGATGCATTGATCTCCCAGGATTGTGCCCGGGTTCGCGCTCCAGTGCAGCCGGCTGGACTACGCTCCCTGGAACATCCCGAGAATGGAGATGCGGTGATGCAGGAGGGAGGGGAACGCGCCCGGGTGCGGGTGATGGAACCCGTCCGGATCCCCATGCCGGACGGCTGCCGCCTGGCCGCCCGTATCTGGTTGCCTGAGGACGCCGAGACCCACCCGGTGCCGGCGATCCTGGAATACATCCCCTATCGTACACGCGACCACAAGGCCCTGCGCGATGCCGAGATCCACGGCTTCTTTGCCGCCCATGGCTATGCCGGGGTGCGCGTGGACCTGCGGGGCAGCGGGGACTCCGAGGGCATCCTGCGGGATGAATACCTGCAGCAGGAGCTGGACGACGGCCTGGAGATCCTGCGCTGGCTCGCCGCCCAGCCCTGGTGTTCCGGCAGGGTGGGGCTGTTCGGCCTCTCCTGGGGTGGGTTCAACGGCCTGCAGCTGGCGGCCCTGCAGCCGCCGCAACTGGGCGCCGTGGTGTCGGTGTGCTCCTCCGATGATCGCTATGCCGACGATGTGCATTACATGGGAGGCTGCCTGCTCACCGACAACCTCTCCTGGGCCTCCACTATGTTCGGCTTCAACAGCTGTCCTCCGGACCCGCAGGTGGTGGGGGAGTGCTGGCGCGGGATGTGGCGGGAGCGCCTGGAAGGCAGCGGCCTGTGGATCCACAAGTGGCTGCAGCACCAGCGCCGGGACGACTACTGGCGCCACGCCTCGGTATGCGAGGACTACGACGCCATCCGCGTGCCGGTGATGGCGGTGAGCGGCTGGGCCGACGGCTATTCCAACACCGTGTTCCGCCTGATGCGGCATCTGCAGGTCCCCCGCCGCGGGCTGGTGGGCCCCTGGGGACACAAGTATCCCCACATGGGCGGCCCCGGTCCCAGCATCGACTTCCTCGGGGAATGCCTGCGCTGGTGGGACCACTGGCTCAAGGGCATCGATCGGGGGGTGGAGGCGGACCCCATGCTGCGTATCTGGATGCATGACCGGCGCGATCCGCTGCTGCCGGACACCACCGGCGAGTGGGTGGCAGAGCCTCAATGGCCCAGCCCCGCGGTGCAATCCAGGGGGTATCGTCTGGCCCGGGGCCGTCTCCTGCCGGAACAGGGCGGGACGCCGCCGGATGCGGAGGAACTCACCATCCAGAGCCCTCTGAGCGTGGGCCTGTTCGCCGGCAAGTGGTGCTCCTACGCCGAGACCACGGACCTGCCCTCGGACCAGCGCCTGGAGGACGGCGGGGCCCTGGTGTTCGACACCCCGCCCCTGGAGACGGACCTGCAGATGCTGGGGGCCCCGGAGGTGGAACTGGAACTGGCCGCCGACAAGCCGGTGGCCCAGGTGGCGGTGCGGCTGTCGGACCTGGCCCCGGATGACCGCGCCACGCGGGTGACCTTCGGCATCCTCAATCTCACCCACCGGGAAGGCCATGAGACCCCCCGGGAACTGGAGCCGGGGCGATGCTACCGGGTGCGGGTGCGCATGAACGAGGTGGCGCAGCGCTTTCGCGCCGGACATCGCGTCCGCCTGTCGGTGTCCAGTTCCTACTGGCCCCTGGCCTGGCCGGCGCCGGAACCGGCGCGCCTGACCCTGTGCACCGGCGGCTGCCGTCTGCTGCTGCCGCAGCGGGATGCCCCGAAAGGGGAGGCCCCCCTGCGGGATCTGGGCCAGGCACGCCGTGCCCCGGCCCCGGTGCATACCCTCCTGGCCCCGGCCCATCGGGAATGGCAGGTGATGCACAACCTGGCCACCAACCAGGTGGCCCTGGAGGTGGTCAACAACGACCCCACGCTGCGCCTGGAGGACATCCATCTCACCTTCGGCCGCCGGGTGCAGGAGCGCTACAGCTACAGCAACGGGCGTTACGAAACGGTGCGGGGGGAAGTGGTGCACGAGCGGGATTTTTCCCGGGGGGATTGGTCGGTCCATACCATCACCCGCACCGTGCTCACCTCCACCCGCACCCATTTCAGCATCCGCGCCACCCTGGATGCCTATGAGGGGGATGTGCGCGTGTTCTCCCGCACCTGGGATGAAACCGTGCCACGGGACGGGATCTGAGGGAACGCCTGCGGGCGATGCAACCACCATCAGGGGGAATCCTCCATGGCGAAGAAGAATGTCTTCATCATCGGTCTGGATGCGTTCAACCGGGAGAAGCTGGAGCGTCTGCCCCAGGCGCGGGAATGCGCCTTTCATGCGGCCCTGGATATCGGCGACATCCGCAACGTGGATCGCTACGATATCCCCCACCTGCTGGACAAGGCCATCCACACCATGGAAACCTTTGACGGCAGCGTGGATGCAGTGGCCAGCTATTTCGATTTCCCCGGTACCATACTGGTCCCCATCCTGGCGGCCCGCTTCGGGTTGCCCGGTCCCGATCTGGAGGCGGTGCTCAAGTGTGAGCACAAGTACTGGAGTCGCCTGGAACAACGCAAGGTGATCCCGGAATATATCCCCCGGTTCCAGGCCTTCAACCCCTTCGATGAGGGGGCCTTCGAGGGCATCGACCTGCCGCCGCCGTTCTGGATCAAGCCCTTCAAATCCTTCCGCTCCTTCCTGGCCTTCCACATCCAGGATGCGCACCAGTTCCAGGCGGTGATGCCCGTGTGCCGCGAGAAGGTGGGATTCATCGACGAGCCTTTCCGTTACCTGATGCAGCGTTTCGGGGCCCCGGAGAAGATCACCGGGATGCCCGAGAGCTTCCTGGCGGAGTCCCCCATCGGCGGCTGGCAGTGCACCCTGGAGCTCTATAGTCACGACGGGCAGGTGCACCTCTATGGGGTGGTGGATTCGGTGCGCGAGCCGGGCCGCTCCTCCTTTGCCCGTTACGAATACCCCTCCTCGCTGCCCCTGGACATCCAATACCACATGATGGATGTGGTGCGCATGGCGGTGCAGCAGATCGGACTGGACCAGACCCCCTTCAACGCCGAGTTCTTCTACGATCGGGATTCCGATCAGGTCTGGCTGCTGGAGATCAATCCCCGGGTATCCCAGGCCCATGCGGATATCTTCGAGAAGGTGCACGGCATCTCCCACCTGGCGGTGATGGTGGATCTGGCCCTGGGGCGCAAACCCAGGCCCATGGAGCGCAAGGGACCGTACAACGTGGCCGGGCACTTCATGTTGCGCACCCGCGAGAGTGGACGTGTGTTGCGTCTTCCCAGCCAGGAGGCCATCGACCGGCTCCGGCGCCGTCAGCCGGGCACCCGGGTGAAGATCCCGGTGCGTGCGGGGCAACACCTGGGCGAACTCCAGGGACAGGACATGTACAGCTTCGAGATCGCCAATGTCTTCATCGGCGGACGCGATCAGGCGGAGATGCTGGACCGCTACGATGAGGCCCTGGGGGTGTTGCAGTTCGATATCGAGAAGGATGCCCCGAGCCCATGAATCCCTGAGGAACCGGGCACCGGTGCCTGGCGGCCCCCGCCGGGCATTGCTACCATGCCTTGCCCATCCCCCACAAAGAGCCCTGCCCATCATGGCCATCCGACCCCTGATCTGCATCGCCAGCCTTGCCCTGATCTTTGGCCTTTCCGGTGCCCAGGCCGCCGATCCCCGCCCGGACCTGAATCCCGGGCAATGGACCTTCGAGAACGTCAGCCGCATGGAGGGCAGCGCCGCCTTCCCCGAACAGCGCAACACCTCCAGCGAGTGCATCACCGAAGAGGATCTGGGCAAGGGCCGGGAATTTCTCGGGGTGGAGGAGAACTGCGAGATCCGCTCCATGGACATGACCGCATCCCGTGCCCGCTACGAACTGCTCTGCACCCAGGAGGGGATGGAAGTGGAGATGCAGGCGGAGATGCACTTTTCCGGCGACACCCTGGAGGGGCAGGCCACGGCCACCATGCAGACCCCCATCGGCCCCATGCGCATGCGCACCGAGATCAACGGCCACCGCACCGGCCCCTGTGACTGATGCCGGGGATGGTGCCCGCCCTGCTGGTGCTGCTCCTCTGCCAGTTGGCGGGGGAGGTGCTGGTGGTCGCCCTGGGGCTGCCGTTCCCCGGCCCGGTGGTGGGCATGATGTTGCTGTTTCTGGGCCTTGTGTTCCGTGGGGGCGTCCCCGATGCCCTGCGGGGGGTATGTGACGGATTGCTGCGCCATCTGGCCCTGCTGTTCGTGCCCGCCGGGGTGGGGCTGATGGTGCATTTTGACCGCGTCCTGCAGGATGCCTGGCCCCTGCTCACGGGGCTTGTGGTGAGCACGGCCCTGGCCCTGGGGGTGACCCTGGGTCTGCTGAATGTACTGATCCGCACCGCGGGGCGCCCGGGCCGGGATGGCTGAGGGGGGTGAACGGATTGCCTGAAGGCACCGACATCTGGGCCTTCCTGGCCGCGAGCCCGCTGCTGTGGCTCTCCCTGACCCTGCTGGCCTTCCAGGCCGGCCTCTGGCTCAACCGCCGTCTGGGGGGCAGCCCGGTGCTGCATCCCGTGCTGCTGGCCATGGGCGGGCTCATCACCGTGTTGCTGCTCACCGGCACGGACTACGAGACCTACTTCGAGGGGGCCCAGTTCATCCATTTCCTGCTGGGGCCCGCCACCGTGGCTCTGGCCATCCCCCTCTATGACCACCGCCGCCAGATCCGGGCCCTGCTGCTGCCTCTGCTCACCGCCGGTGTGGCCGGGGCGGGCACCGCCGCCATCAGTGCGGTGGCCGTGGCCCACCTTCTGGGGGCGCAGCCCCGCACCCTGGCCTCCCTGGCCCCCAAGTCGGTGACCTCCCCCATCGCCATGGGGGTGTCGGAGAAACTGGGGGGGCTGCCGTCCCTCACCGCCGCCCTGGTGCTGCTCACCGGGGCCCTGGGCTGCCTGCTGGCGCCCCTGCTCATCCGCCTCATGGGCATCCGGGACGACCGGGTGAAGGGCTTCGCCCTGGGGGTGACCGCCCACGGCTTTGGCACGGCCCATGCCTTTGGCATCAGCGCCACGGCCGGGGCCTTCGCCGGTCTGGGCCTGAGCCTGGCCGGGATCCTCACCGCCTTCCTGCTGCCCCTGGCGGTCCCCCTGCTACCGGGCATGGGTTCCTGAGACCTGTGCCCCGTTCCGGCCCCTGGCGTAGAATCCCCGCCATGGGGAATGACCTTGTGAACGTCTGTCAGGGCCCGATCCAGACCTCCCGGGTATCCCGGCAGGTCTTGCGGAAGTCATCGAAGCGGGCGCATTCCGTGCGCACGAATCCCCCCTGGCCGGGGCGGTATGCGCACCGGGTCTCGAAGTGACAGGCGCCGGCGAAGTCGTCCCAGTGCTGGCATTCCTCCACGCATTCCACGCCGCCGGCCCGGTGGATGCGGCGCTGGAAGAGGCATTCATCCCGGAAATCGTCCCAATGCTGGCATTCGGTGAGCACCACCGGCCGATCCGATCCCCCTTGCGGTCGGCCGCACCACACCTGCACGTCCCCACGCCGCCACTGCTCGCCTTCCTGCAGGAAGATGGTCTCCGCCTGCAGGGGGAGGGCGACGAGGGCGCAGCACAGGGCAAGCGGCAGGGTGCGAAGGGACACGGGGGGCTCCTGCAAGGCGACATGGGGGATCTCAGATTGCCACCCGCCCGGGGCACGGACAAGCGCCGCCCCTGCCATCGCCCTGGGGCCGGCGCCGGTGTTGCCGGGTCGGCGGCTAGGGGACATGGGGGCAGGGCCCCGGAGGAGAGGATAGGGTGAAGGCATCGGCGGACAGCACGGGACGTGGCTGGCGGCAGGCCCTGGGGGTCTACCGCCATCCCCGGGTCATCGGCATGCTCTTTCTCGGTTTCTCCGCCGGGCTGCCCCTGCTGCTGGTGGGGGGCACCTTCACCGCCTGGCTGCGGGACCTGGGGGTGGAGCTGGCGGCCATCGGCTTTCTCAGCTGGGTGGGCATGGCCCATTCGGTGAAGGTCTTCTGGGCCCCGGTGGTGGACCGGCTGCAGCTGCCGCTCCTCAGCCGCCTGCTGGGCCGGCGCCGGGCCTGGATGCTCCTGGCCCAGGGGGCCATCGGCCTGTCCCTGCTGGGGCTGGCCCTCACCGACCCCATGGAGCATCTGGGGTGGGTGGCCCTGTGGGCCGTGCTGGCCGCCTTCGGCTCCGCCACCCAGGACATCGCCGTGGATGCCTACCGCATCGAGGCGGTGAGCCGGGACCGGCAGGGGGCCATGGCCGCCAGCTACATCCTGGGCTACCGCGTGGCCCTGCTGGTGGCCGGGGCGGGGGCCCTGCACCTGGCGGCGGTGGGGGACTGGACCCTGGCCTACGGCGCCATGGCCGCCCTCATGGGGGTGGGCCTGGCCACCACCCTGATCGTGCGGGAACCGGAAGGCGACGTGGACCGGCCCACCTGGCAGGCGGAGCAGCGGGTGGTGGACTACCTGGACCGCACCCGCAGCCGGGGCTGGCGGCGGGATCTGGCGGCCTGGTTCATCGGTGCGGTGGTGTGCCCGTTCGCCGATTTCTTCCGCCGCTACGGGCGCATGGCCCTGGTGATCCTGGTCTTCATCGGGATCTTCCGCATCAGCGACATCTTCATGGGGGTGATGGCCAATCCCTTCTATCTGGATCTGGGCTTCACCAAGGCGCAGATCGCCAATGTGGCCGCCGCCTTCGGCCTGGCCATGACCCTGCTGGGGGCCGGCCTGGGGGGGGTACTGGTGGCCCGGTTCGGCATCACCCCCATGCTCCTTGTCACGGCCTTCATGGCCCCCCTGACCAATCTCGCCTTCTCCTGGCTGGCCCTGCTGGGGCCACAGATGGGGGGGCTGGTGGTGGCCATCGTCGCCGACAACATCACCGGCGGCCTGGCGGTGGCGGTGTTCATCGCCTATCTCTCCAGCCTCACCAATACCGCCTACACCGCCACCCAGTACGCCCTGTTCAGTTCCCTCATGACCCTCCCGGGCCAGTTCCTGGCGGGGTTCACCGGCCTGCTGGTGGAGGCGGTGGGCTGGTTCTGGTTCTTCGTCACCTCCGCCCTGGCGGGCCTGCCCGCCATCGCCCTGGCCTTCGTCCTCGCCCGCCGGGCCAACCCCGACCACGCCCCGCGGCCGGGTTTCGACGAGCGTGGTGACCGGGCGGGAAAAAACCCCTGAATTCAGGCCCCGTTTCGCGCCCCGTGCGGTATATTAAGGTATACATGCATACCTTGCGGGGCGAAGTGGGTGACCAAGCAAACGGCAGTACGGATTTCTGACGAGACCTATGAGCGGTTGCAGGCGCTGGCGGCGCGGACGGGGCGCACAGCGACCTACTACATCCGCGAGGCCATCGAGGAGCACCTGGAGGACCTGGAGGACATCTATCTGGCCGAGCAGACGTTGGAGCGGATGCGCCGGGGCGAAGAGCGCACCTATACGCTAGACGAGGTGGAGCGCGACCTTGGCTTGGCGGATTGAGCTCACGGAAGAGACCAGGAAGCAGCTGAAGAAACTGGGCCACGCTGAGGCGAAGCGGATATGCGACTACCTGCGCCAGCGCATCGAGCCCCTGGACGATCCACGCCAGCTCGGCAAGGGGCTTAAGGGCCACCTCTCGGAGCTATGGCGCTACCGGGTGGGGGATTATCGCCTGGTCTGCGAACTGCGCCAGGATGTTCTGGTGGTGCTGGTCGTGCGGATCGGACACCGCAAGGAGGTCTACCGGTAAGGCGTACCCATTTGATTTCTATGGGTGGACCTGGATGAGTCAGTGGCGGCATGAGTTGCTGGACAAGGCGACGGGGATCTTCGAGGGCAAGGGCGGAGGCAAGGCGGCCCAGAAGACTCAGGAGGAGATCGACACCCTGTACCGTGAGACCGGCAAGCTGACGGTGGAACGCGATTTTTTATCACGCAGGCTCGGTCGTTGAGCCGGGCCCAGTGACAGGCCCTGGTGGAGCCGCAGGCGGTTGATGTCAGCTTCCGGCGACAGCGTCAGTTGCTCGACGTCAGTCGTTCCTCGGTGTACTACCGGCCCCAGCCGACCCAGGTCGGATACCGGGCCCCGATCAAGGTCTTGATGGGCTCTTTACAGCGGCAACGCGCCGCATGATGGGGCGGGGTTGGGGTACTCGCCGGTGGCGATGGCTCGGCATCTGGAGTGTAGCCAGAATCCGATCAGCCGGGAGCTGGCGCGCAATGGCGAGGGTGGTCCCAAACCCCTTTGGCCTTTCGGCCCGGATCGTGGACAATACCGGACTTTCCTTGTCCGGTATCCACCATGTACAAACCCAGCCCCCATTGCCCATGACCCCGACTGTCCTGCATCTGCTGGTGCCGGGCCTGTGGCGACGGGTGCCGGAATGGTGTGCCTCCTACGGTGGCGTGGGGCGGGCCCCTGCGCTGGAATGGTTCCGGGGCCGGGGGGAGGTCTCGTCGTCCCTGGAGCAGGCCGTGGAGACCCGGCTGTGCCGGTTGTTCGGCCTGGAGACCGGCACGCCCGCCGCCCCCTTCATCCGCCTGGGTCTGGGCGCAGATCCCGGAGCGGATGCCTGGGCCTGCGCCGATCCGGTGCATCTGCAGGTGGGGACGGACGATCTGATCCTGAACGACGCGGCCCGGCTGGAGCTTTCGCCGGCACAGGCCGCTGGCCTGGTGGCGGAACTGAACGCCCATTTCGGGGAGCGCATCGGCGGCATGGAAGCCCCGGACCCGGCGCACTGGCAGTTGCGCCTCCCGGATACAGCCCCCCCCCTGGACAGCGCCCCCCTGTCCCTGGCCATGGGGGGGCGGATCCAGCGCCTGTTGCCCGGTGGCGGCGAGCGGGCCGACCATGAATGGGTGCGCCGGCTCACGGAGATCCAGATGGTGCTGGACGCGGCGCGGGTGAACGGGGAACGTACGGCCCGGGGGCTGCCGGCGGTGAACAGCCTCTGGCTCTGGGGGGCCGGGGCCCTGCCCGGGCCACCCCCATCCCCGCCGCTGGCCGCCGCCTTTGGTGATATCCCCCTGCTGCGGGGGCTGTGCCGCTGGAGCGGGGTGACGCAGCAGCCGCTGCCGGACCATGCCGATGCCCTCTGGGCGGCCCTGGAGGCCCATTCCGGCCGTGGCGCCGTGCTGGTGCTGCTGGACCCGCTCCAGAGGGCGGCCGCCTACGACGATATCGAGGCCTGGATGGCCACCCTGGAGGGGCTGGAACGGGCCTGGTTTGCCCCCCTGCGCGCCCGCCTGCGCCGGGGTGTACTGCAGGAACTGCAGGTGCATGCCGACGCTCAGGGGCTGCGCCTGGGCCGCGGGGCCGCCTGGCGCCTCTGGCGCCGTCCCCGCCCCCTGTGTACCGGGGGGGGACGATGAAGGCCCGGCGGCGCCTGGTGCGGCCCGCCCACAGCCCGGCGGGTGCGGATGTGCTCACCCGGGTCTATGCCCATCGCGGCATTACGGACCCGGCCCAGGTGGAGCATGGCCTGGGCGGGCTGCCGGCCCATTCCGGGCTCTCCGGTATCGACACCGCCACGGCGCTGCTGGAGCAGGCCCTGCGGGAGGACTGGTCCATCCTGGTGGTGGGGGACTTTGACGCCGACGGCGCCACCAGCACCGCCCTGGCCCTGCGGGCCCTGGGGGCCATGGGGGCATCGCGTCTGGATTACCTGGTGCCCAACCGTTTCGAGTACGGCTACGGACTCACCCCGGAGATCGTGGCGGTGGCCGCCGACCGGGCCCCGGACCTGATCCTCACCGTGGACAACGGCATCGCCAGCATCGAGGGGGTGCGGGCGGCCCGGGACCGGGGCATGCGGGTGCTGGTCACCGACCATCACCTGCCCGGGGAGCATCTGCCGGAGGCGGATGCCCTGGTGGACCCCAACCTGCCCGGTGATCCCTTCCCGGCCAAGTCCCTGGCGGGGGTGGGGGTGATCTTCTACGTCCTGGCGGCCCTGCGGGCCCGCCTGCGGGCGGGCGGCTGGTTCGCGCAGCGGGGGTTGCCCGAGCCGGTCATGGGGGATTTCCTGGACCTGGTGGCCCTGGGCACGGTGGCGGATGTGGTCCCCCTGGAGCAGACCAACCGCATCCTGGTGGAACAGGGGCTGCGGCGCATGCGCGCCGGCCGGGCCGTGCCGGGCATCCGGGCCCTTTTGGAGGTGGCGGGACGCAACCCACAGCGGGTGGTGGCCTCGGACCTGGGATTCGCCGCCGGCCCCCGCCTCAACGCCGCCGGGCGCATGGACGATATGTCCCTGGGCATCGAGTGCCTGCTGACCGATGATGCAGACCGGGCCCGGGAACTGGCCCGCGCCCTGGACGATCTCAACCGGGAACGCCGGGAGGTGGAACAGCAGATGCAGGCCGAGGCCCTGGAGGGGCTGGAGGCGTTGCTCCAAGGCGGCCTGGACCGGGAGACATGGCACGGGCTGTGTGTGCATGAACCCCACTGGCATCAGGGGGTGATCGGCATCGTGGCCTCACGGCTCAAGGAGCGGCTGCACAGGCCGGTGATCGCCTTCGCCCCGGGGGAGGCGGGGGAGCTCAAGGGTTCCGCCCGCTCCATCCCCGGATTGCACATGCGCGACGCCCTGGCGGCCATCGACGCCAGCCATCCCGGCCTCATCACCCGCTTCGGCGGCCATGCCATGGCGGCGGGGCTGAGCTTGCCGGCGGACCGGCTGGAGGCCTTCCGCCATCGGTTCGATGACCACGTGCGCCGGACCCTGTCCCCGGCGGACCTGGAGGGGGTGATCCACAGCGACGGCCCCCTGGCGGAGCACGAACTGAACCTGGAGACCGCCGAGGCCCTGCGCGCCGCCGGTCCCTGGGGGCAGGGCTTTCCGGAGCCCCTGTTCGACGGGGAATTCCAGGTGCTGGAACGCCGGCTGCTGGGGGGGCGTCATCTGCGCCTGCGCCTGCGGCCCCGGGGCGGCCATACGGAGATCGGCGGCATCGCCTTCCATATCGATCCCGGGGACTGGCCGCAGGACCGGGACAGGGTGCACCTGGCCTACCGTCTGGATGCCAACGAGTTCCGCGGGGCCTGCAGCGCGCAACTGGTGGTGGAGCATGTGCTGGACCCGGACGGGGCCTGAGGCCTCCCCCGTCCCCAACGGACAATAACCACAAGACAGGAAACCCATCATGGCCAATGCGACAGCGACGCCCGGGGAAGGTCCGGTCCTTTTCGTCCGGGATCTGCGCCGTGCCTACGAGGAGGGGGGGCACCGGCGCGTGGTGCTGGACGGCATCGACGCCCGGGTGGAGCGCGGGGAGATCGTTGCCCTGCTGGGGCGGTCCGGCTCGGGCAAGTCCACGCTGCTGAATCTGCTGGCGGGGATCGACCGCCCCGACGGCGGCGAGATCCAGGTGGAGGGGCAGCGCCTGGACCGCATGGGGGAACGGGAGCGCACCCTGTTCCGCCGCCGCCGCGTGGGCTTTGTCTACCAGTTCTTCAATCTGGTGCCCACCCTCACCGTGGCGGAGAATATCGCCCTGCCCCTGGAACTCAACGGCCTTCCGGCCCGGGAACGGCGCAGCCGCGTGGAGGATCTGCTGGAACAGGTGGGCCTGCCCGGACGGGGCGGGGCCTTCCCCGATGCCCTCTCCGGGGGCGAGCAACAGCGGGTGGCCATCGCCCGGGCCATCGCCCACGAGCCGGCCCTGCTGCTGGCGGACGAGCCCACGGGAAACCTGGACGCCGATACCGGTGACCGCATCATCACCCTGCTCCGGGATCTGGTCCGGCGTCAGGGCCGCACCCTGGTGATGGTGACCCACAGCCGCGACGTGGCGGCGGTGGCCGACCGGGTGTGGACCCTGTGCGAGGGGCGTCTGGATCGCGGGGATGTGCATCCATGAACAGCCTGTTCCTGGCCCTGCTGCGGGATCACCGGCGCCATCCCTGGAATGTGCTGCTGTCCATCCTCGGCGTCGCCCTGGGGGTGGCCGTGGTGGTGGGGGTGGACCTGGCCAACTCCAGCGCATCCCGGGCCTTTGAACTGTCCCTGGACGCGGTCTCCGGGCGTGCCACCCACCAGGTGCTGGGCGGTCCGGCGGGCCTGGACGAGGCCGTCTACACCCGGCTGCGCCAGGCCGGGGTGCGGGACAGTGCCCCGGTGGTGGAGGGCCATGTGCAGATCCGGGGCGAGACCCTGACCCTGCTGGGCCTGGATCCCTTTGCCGAGGCCCCCTTTCGCAGCTACGCCGCCGGCCTGCAGGGCGGCGGCATGACCGACCTGATCACCTCCGGCGATGGCGTGGCCCTGAGCCGGCGGGCCGCCGACCGCCTGGGCCTGACGGCGGGGGAGGGCTTTTCCCTGGAGGTGCTCGGGGAGCGGCACCCGGTGACCCTGGAGACCGTCCTGGACAGCGACGATCCCGCCCTGGACGGCATCCTGGTGGCGGACATCGCCCAGGCCCAGGGGCTCCTGGACCGGGTGGGCCGCCTGGACCGCATCGACCTGATCCTGGAAGACCCGGCGGCGGTGCAGCGGGTGCGGGCCCTGTTGCCGCCGGGGGCCGACCTGGTGCGCACCGAGGGGCGCAATGAGGCCACGCTGCAACTGGCCCGGGCCTTTCAGGTGAACCTGGCGGCCATGAGCCTGCTGGCCCTGCTGGTGGGGGGCTTTCTGGTCTACAACACCATGATCTTCTCCGTGCTGCGCCGCCGGCGTCTGCTGGCCCTCTTGCGCATGCAGGGGATGACCGGCGGCGAACTGGGCCGCCGCGTGATGGCGGAGGCCCTGGTGGTGGGTCTGATGGGCACCCTGCTGGGCCTGCTGGCGGGGACGGTCATCGGCCGCTTCCTGCTGCAGATGGTGACCCGCACCATCTCGGACATGTACTTCGTCCTCAGCGTCACCGCACTGGACCTGTCCCCCTGGGTGCTGCTCAAGGGACTGGCCCTGGGGCTGGGGGCCACCGCCGTGGCGGCCCTGGGGCCCGCCTGGGAGGCGGCCCGGGTCTCCCCCCGGGATGCCCTGAGCCGCTCCCACCTGGAGCGCCGGGTGGGACGCCTCATCCCGTGGCTGGGATGGGCGGGGGCCGGGCTCATGGCCCTGGGCCTGGCCCTGATCCTGTGGCCCAGCCGCAGCCTGGTACTGGGCTTCGTGGCCCTGTTCACCCTCATCCTGGGCTATGCCCTGCTGGTGCCGCTGGGTCTCATGGGGCTCTCCCGGGGGTTGGCCCCGGTCATGGGGGGGGTCTTCGGGGCCATGGGCCGCATGGCGGCACGGGGGGTGAGTGCCGGGCTGAGCCGTTCCGCCCTGGCGGTGGCCGCCCTGGCGGTGGCCGTCTCCGCCACCATCGGGGTGGGGGTGATGGTCTCCAGCTTCCGCACCACCGTGGACGACTGGCTGGGCCAGACCCTGCAGGGGGATGTCTATGTCAGCGCCCCGGGCCGCTCCAGTCTGGGCCTGAACCCGCTGTTGCCGGAGGCGGCCCGGCCCCGGCTGCAGGCCCTGGAGGCGGTGCAGGCCGTGAGCACGGCCCGCCGCGTGCCCGTGCAGTCGCCCCGGGGCACCCTGGAGCTCATGGCGGTGGACCCGGCCCCCCGGACCCCCGAGGGCTACCGCTTCCGCTCCGGGGAGCGGCGCGCCGCCTGGGAGGCCCTGGCCCGGCGGGATGCGGTGATCGTCTCCGAACCTTTGGCCTGGCGCCTGCAACTGCAGACGGGGGATCATCTGACCCTGCGCACCGACCGGGGGCTGCGGGCCTTCGAGATCGTGGGGGTGGTGCAGGAGTATGGTTCCGACCGGGGGCTGGTGACGATCCACCGGGACCGCTACGACCGCTACTGGGATGACCCCGGCGTGGCCTCCCTGGGGCTGTTCCTGGACCCGGGGATCCCCCGGGCACGGGCCCTGGCGGAGGTGCGCGAGGCCGTCGCCGGCCTGGATGCCCCCGTCCTGGTCACCCCCACCGGGGAGATCCGCGAGGAGGCCATGGCGGTCTTCGACCGCACCTTCGCCATCACCCACGTGCTGCGTCTGCTCACCGTGGGGGTGGCCTTCGTGGGGGTGCTGAGCGCCCTCATGGCCCTGCAGCTGGAACGGCCCCGGGAGCATGCCGTGCTGCGGGCTACTGGCGTCACCCCCCGGGAACTGGGGGCGATGGTGGCGCTGCAGAGCGTCCTGCTGGGGCTGGCGGCGGGTCTGTTCGCCATCCCCCTGGGGCTTTTGATGTCCGATGTGCTCATCGATGTGATCAACCGCCGCTCCTTCGGCTGGAGCATGGCCCACAGCGTCCCCTGGCGGGTGCTGGCCGACGGCCTGTGGCTGGCCGTGGCAGCGGCCCTGCTGGCCGGGGCCTATCCCGGGTATCGCATGAGCCGGGCCCGGCCCGCCGAACACCTGAGGGAGGAATAGGCCATGAGGCATACCGGCCGCCTGTGGATGCGGCGCATCCTGCTGCCGCTGTTGATCCTGGGGATCGCGGGCTGCGGCAAGGGCCCGGAACCGGCCGCAGGGGAGGGGGACCGCCTGCAGGTGTCCCGGGCCCTGGGCGGGGACGATCTCTCGGGCTATGCCCGGGCGGTGGAGCCCCGCAACTTCCGCTTTCCCCGGGATCACGGGGCCCATCCCGACTATCGCAACGAATGGTGGTATGTCACCGGCAACCTGGAGGATGCGGCCGGGCGCCGCTTCGGATTCCAGATCACCTTCTTTCGCTTCGCCCTGGCCCCAGAACCCCCATCCTCCCCCTCCGCCTGGGCCACGAACCAGGGCTGGATGGCCCACCTGGCGGTGACCGACGTGGCCGGCGGGGGGCACCGGGCCTTCGAGCGGTTCTCCCGGGGTGCGGCGGGACTGGCGGGGGCGCAGCTGGATCCCTTCCGGGTCTGGCTGGACGATTGGCGCCTGGAGGCGGTCTCCGGCAACGATTTCCCCTGGCGGCTGCGGGCCGGGGCGGGGTCGGTGGCGCTGGATCTGCGTTTGCAAGCCCTCAAGCCCGTGGTGCTGCAGGGGGAGGAGGGGTTGAGCCGCAAGTCGGGCCGTCCGGGGAATGCCTCTTACTATTATTCCATCACCCGCATGCAGACCGAGGGCAGGCTCACCCTGGATGGCGAGGGATATCGCGTGTCGGGCCTGTCCTGGATGGACCGGGAATGGAGCACCAGCGCCCTGGGGGAGGATCAGGTGGGCTGGGACTGGTTCTCCCTGCAGCTGGCCGATGGCCACGATGTGATGCTCTACCGCATGCGCCTGGAGGACGGGGGCGTGGACCCGGTGAGCCACGGGCTGTGGGTGGACCCCCGGGGCGGCTACCGCCCCATCCCCCGGGAGGACTACCGGGTGGAGGTGCTGGATACCTGGACCGCCCCCTCCGGGGCCGTGTACCCCGTGGCCTGGCGGGTGCATCTGCGCAGGGAGGACCGGACCCTGGAGGTGCGGGCCCTGCGCCCGGACCAGGAGATGGACCTGACGGTGCGCTACTGGGAGGGTGCCGTGGATGTCTTCGAGGACGGCCGGCCCGCGGGACGGGGTTTTGTGGAGTTGACCGGCTACGATCCCCAGGGACGGGATGCGCAGACCGATGCCCATGGGCCATCATGAACCCCCATCCCGCACGTGAAGGAGACCGGCGATGACGGAGAAGAGACAGACGCAGGAGGCGATCCCGTTGCATCCCCTCAGGCTGTGGGACGCCCCCACGCGCCTGTTCCACTGGGCGCTGCCGGTGCTGCTGGCGGCCCTGTGGTACACGGGGCAGGACCTCACCACCCTGGGCTGGCACATGCAGCTGGGCTATGCCCTGCTCACCCTGGTGCTGTTTCGCATCGCCTGGGGTTTTTTCGGCAGCCGCAGCGCCCGTTTCCCGGCCTTTGTCACGGGGCCCGGGACGGTGGCCCGTTATGTGGGGGACCTGGCCCGGGGCCGCATGCATCGCAGCTTTGGTCACAACCCCCTGGGGGGCTGGTCGGTGCTGCTCATGCTGGGCCTGCTCCTGGTGCAGGCGGTGACGGGGCTTTTCGCCGATGACGAGATCTTCACCCAGGGGCCCCTGGCGACCCTGGTCTCCGGGGACACCCGGGCCTGGCTCACCGGGATCCACCACGCCAATTTCAATCTGATCCTGGCGGTGGTGACGGTGCACGTGGTGGCCGTGGTGCTGCACAGGGTACTCAAGGGGGACGACCTGGTGCGGCCCATGATCACCGGGCGCAAACCCATGCCCGCGGATCGCGGTGTGGAGGAGGTGCATTTCGTGGGGATGGGGCGGGCCCTGGTCCTGCTCGCCCTCTGTGCCGCGCTGGTCTGGGGAGGGATCAGCCTGGCCCCGTGAGGGGCCAGGTACGGCCGCCCCGCCGGGGCGGCCGCGAGAGGGTCAGTCCTCCCGGTAGTGGTCGTGACAGGCCTTACAGCTCTGGCCCACGGCCCCGATCTGGCGGCGGATGTCCCCTTCGGGGGCCTCGCTTTGCACCAGTTCCGCCAGGGTGGCGGCGGCCTGCTCAAAGTCGGAGGCCTTTTCATCGAACCCCTGGCGGTCCGTCCACACCTCCGCCAGGGCCTCGCTGTTGCCGCTGTCCGAGCCTTCGACAAACCCCTGCCAGGGCATGTCCGCCACCCGGTTCAGCTGTTGGGCGTGCAGGGCCGCCTGTTCCCGGTCGAAGGGCATCTTGCCCTGGGCCATGGCCCCCAGGGGCCCCATGTTCCACTTGAAGACCTCGAACACCGCCTGACGGTATTCGATGGCGTCCTCGGGCTCCACCGCCTGCACGGCGCCGGCGGTCAGGGCCAGCAGGGTGCCGGTGAGCACGGCCTGGGTTGCGATTTTCATGCGGGATACCTCCGATGTTCCTTCGTTGAATGTCCGCAGGGAGTGTAGCATCTCACCCTGGCCCGGCCATGAGGGCCTCCGACCCCAATGGCTTACCCGAGCGGCGGATTCGGGTATGCTTGCAGCCATGGAACTGCGCTGCATCACCTTCGACCTGGATGACACCCTCTGGGCATGCGCCCCCGTGATCCGGCGGGCGGAGCATGCCTTCCATGCCTGGCTGGCCGCCCACTATCCGCGCATCACCCGCCGTCTGGATGCAGAGGCCTTGATCCGCCACCGCCAGGACTGGTTCTCCCCACGGGCCCACCGCTATCCCGACCTGACCGTGCTGCGCAAGGAGTGGCTGCAGGAACTGGCGCGCCAGTTCGACTATGACGACACCCTGGTGGAACCCGGTTTCCAGGTGTTCTGGGAGGGCCGCAACCAGGTGGAGCTCTTCGATGCAGTGATGGAGACCCTGGAACACCTCTCACGGCACTTCCGTGTGGGGGCCATCACCAACGGCAACGCCGATGTACACCGCATCGGTATCGGCGGCTTTTTCGACTTCATCGTCACCGCGTCCCGCACCGGGGCGGCCAAGCCCGCGGCGGAGATCTTCACCGCCGCCCTGGATGAGGCGGGGGTGGCCGCCGGCGAGGCCCTGCACGTGGGGGACGATCCGGAACGGGACATGCGCGGTGCGGCGCGGGTGGGGATGCGCACCGCCTGGGTGAACACCCATCTTGCCCCCTGGCCTGGTGGGCCCTATCCCGATCTCATGGTGCGGGGGGTGGGGGAACTGCCTCAGCGGTTGGCGGATCTGGGTTGGGGTTGTGACCCTCCCCCTGCAGGCGACGCGTCCGTCGTCTCCAGAAGCGGCTCCAGCATGGGCCAGACGTGATCCAGCATCACCGGCTGGGCCCGGGCCGTGGGATGGATCCCGTCCGGCTGCATCATGTCCGCCTCCAGGGCCACCCCCTCCAGCAGGAAGGGCACCAGGGGCACGTCCAGGGATTCGGCCAGCTGGTGGTAGATGCCATGGAACCTCTCGGCGTAGCGCGGGCCCAAGTTGGGCGGCACGCGGATCCCCACCAGCAGGACCCGGGCACCGGCCTCCCGGGCGGTGCGCACCAGGGCCGACAGGTTGTCCCGGGCCTCGTCCGGGGCGATGCCCCGCAGGCCGTCATTGCCCCCCAGGGCAAGGATCACCACCTCGGGGGCATGGCGCTGCAGCAGTGCGGGCAGGCGGCTCCTGCCGCCGCGGGTGGTCTCGCCGCCGACGCTGGCGTTGACCACCTTCCACGGTGGATCGCGCCGTTCCAGGCGATCCGCCAGCAGGGCCACCCAGCCGGCCTCCAGGGGGATGCCGTGGGCGGCGCTGAGACTGTCCCCCAGCACCAGCAGGGTGGGGCGCTCCGCCGCCGTGCCCGGGGCGGCGGCCAGGCCCAGGCAGACCATGATCAACAGCATCAGGAGTCGTGAACGCATGGTATCCGAGTCTTCCAGTCCCGTGGTGCAGGCGAGGGGTCTCGCCCGGTGGATCCCGGGCCCCGAGGGACCCGTGTCCATTCTAGCGGGTGTGGACCTGGAAGTGGCCGCCGCCGAGGCGGTGGCCATCCTGGGCACCTCCGGTTCCGGCAAGTCCACCCTGCTGGGCCTGCTGGCGGGTCTGGATGCCCCCTCCCAGGGGGAGGTGCATCTGTTGGGTGCGGCCCTCTCCGGCCTGGACGAGGACGGGCGCGCGGCCCTGCGGGCCGGGCGCGTGGGCTTCGTGTTCCAGTCCTTCCAGTTGCTGCCCGCCCTCACGGCCCTGGAGAACGTCATGCTGCCCCTGGAACTGGCGGGACGGGGTGCCGGTGCCCGCAGCGTGGCGCAGCAGGCCCTGGAACGGGTGGGTCTGGCCCATCGCCTGGGGCACTATCCCCATCAGCTCTCCGGCGGCGAGCAGCAGCGGGTGGCCATCGCCCGCGCCTTCGCCCCGGGGCCCCGGGTGCTGTTCGCGGATGAACCCACCGGCAACCTGGACCGCCATACCGGGGAACGGGTGGTGGATCTGCTCTTCGATCTGCGCGCGGCCGGTGGCACGGCCCTGGTGATGGTGACCCACGACCCGGATCTGGCGGCCCGTTGCGAACGCAGCTACCGCCTGGATGACGGCGTGCTGGTGGCGGCATGAGCGGGATCCTGCGGGAATCGCTGCAGGCCCTGGGGCGGGAATGGCGTTCCGGGGCCCCGGGCATCCTGGTGCTCGCCCTGGTGGTGGCCGTGGGGGCGGTGACCTCGGTGGGGCTGTTCACCGACCGGGTCCAGGGGGCGGTGGACCGCCAGGCCGCGGTCCTGCAGGGCGCCGATCTGGTGATCAGCGCGCGGCAGCCGCCGCCGGAGAACCTGTCGCAACGGGCCCACCGTATGGGGCTGGAGACGGTGCGCACGGCCGAGTTCCGCAGCGTGCTCTTCCACGGCGAGCGCACCCAGCTGGCGGAGCTCAAGGCGGTGGAGGCAGGCTGGCCCCTGCGCGGTACGGCCCGGGTGGCGGATGCACCCTTTGCCGGGGACCGGCCGGCCCGGGGGGTCCCGGCGCCCGGTGAGGCCTGGGTCCAGGCCCCGCTGTTGCAGCGTCTTGGTGTGGACCTGGGGGTGGGGCTGGAGGTGGGGGAGGCCACCCTGACCCTCACCCGGGTGATCAGCGACGAGCCGGGGCGGGGCGGAGAGCTCTTCCAGATGGCGCCCCGGCTCCTGTTCAACCACGCCGATCTGGCGCGCACGGGGCTGATCGTGCCCGGCAGCCGCGTGGACCACCGACTGCTGCTGGCCGGTCCGGCGGAGGCGATCCAGGCCTTCCGCACCTGGGCGGAGACCCGGGTGGGGGAGGGTACGCAGATCCGGGGGGTGGACGATGCCCGCCCGGAACTGCGCCGGGCCATCGACCGCAGCCGCCGTTTCCTGGGCCTGGCGGCCTTGATGGCCGTGCTGCTGGCCGGGGCGGCGGTGGCCGTGGCCGCCCGCCACGACAGCGCCCGCCAGGCCGATGCCGTGGCCGTGATGCGCTGTCTCGGGGCCTCGCGGCGGCGGGTGACGGCGGTGTTCGCCCTGCGCATGCTGTGGATCGTGCTCCTGGCCGGGGCCGCCGGGATCCTTCTGGGGGGACTGGCCCAGGCGGGTCTGGCGGCCCTGGTGGCGGACTGGTTCGGCACGGCCCTACCAGCGCCGTCCTTGCGGCCGCTGCTGCCGGGGCTGGGGGTGGCCGCCATCACCGCCCTGGGATTCGCCCTGCCGCCGCTGCTGACCCTGGGGGGCGTGCCGCCCCTGCGGGTCCTGCGCCGGGATCTGGCGCCCCCGGCCCCTTCTGCCTGGCTGGTGGCGGGGCTGGCCCTGATCGCCTTTGCCGCACTGGTGTTCTGGCAGGCGGGGGACCCGGTACTGGCGGGCTGGGTGCTGGCGGGCACCCTGGGCCTGCTGGGGGTCCTGCTGACGGTGGCCTGGGGCCTGGTGCGGGTACTGGGCCGGCTGCGCACCGGCGGCGGGGTGGCCCTGCGTTTCGGCCTGGCCAATCTGGCCCGCCGGGGTGGGGTGAGCGCCCTGCAACTGGCCGCCTTCGGGGTGGGGATCATGGCCCTGCTGCTGCTGGCGGTGGTGCGCGTGGACCTGCTGTCCACCTGGGAGGGGCAGTTGCCGGATACGGCGCCGGATCATTTCCTCATCAACGTGCAGCCCGACGAGGTGGCCCCCATCCAGGACCGGTTCCGGGAGCAGGGCCGGCCCGCCCCGGACTTCCATCCCCTGATCCGCGCCCGGCTGGTGGCCATTGCCGGGGAGGCGGTCCGTGCCGAGGACTTTGCCCCGGGGCGGGCCCGCCGCCTGGCCACGCGGGAGTTCAACCTGTCCCATACCGGCACACTGCAGGCGGATAACCGCATCGTGGCGGGACAATGGTGGGGGGCGGACGGGACCCCGCCCGGTTTCTCCGTGGAGGCGGATCTGGCCCGCACCCTGGGGATCACCCTGGGGGATCGCCTCACCTTCCGGGTGGAGGGGGAGCGGGTCTCGGCCCCGGTCACCAGCCTGCGCCAGGTGGACTGGGATTCCTTCAACGTCAATTTCTTCGTCCTGGCCTCCCCGGGGCTGCTGCAGGAACACACCCCCAGCTTCGTCGCCAGCTTTTACCTGGGAGAGGAGGGGGAGACCCTGCTCAGCGATCTGGCGCGCCGTTTCCCCAGCGCCACGGTACTGGACGTGGGGGCCCTGCTGGAGCGCATCCGAAGGATCGTGGACCGGGCCACCCTGGCGGTGGAATATGTCTTTTTGTTCACCCTGGCGGCCGGTGTGATGGTGCTGCTGGCGGCCATCCAGTCCACCCGGGACCTGCGCCGGCGGGAGACGGCGGTGCTGCGCACCCTGGGGGCCACCCGGGGACAGATCCGCGCGGGACTGCTGGCGGAATTCGTGGTGCTGGGGGCGTTGGCGGGGCTGCTGGCCGCCGCCGGGGCCAGTGCCGGCGGCGCCCTGCTGGCCAGCCGGGTCTTCGATCTCCCCTATGGCCCGGATCCCCTGGTATGGATCCTGGGCACCGGCGGCGGGGCCCTGGGGGTGGGCCTGGCCGGTTGGCTGGGGGTGCGCCCCGTGTTGCGTCAGCCTCCGCTGTGGACCCTGCGGGGGGTCTCCTGATCCGGTTGCCTTTGCAGCGCATCGCCCATTCCTTGACGGACGGATATACTCTGCGCCCATGCGGCATACGCAATACGACAAGACCCCCCTGGGGGAACAGCCCCTGGAGGCCCTGCTGGAACGTTTCGCACCGGCGGAAGCAGCGCAGGATCCGCGCCTGGAGGAGGCCCTGACCCTGGCTCTGCAGCCCTGCCGCCGCGAGCCCACGCAGCCCCATTGCCTGGACGTGGCAGAGAATCTGCGGGTACTGGGGGCGGACGTGGATACCCTGATCGCGGCCATGCTGCTGGATGCCCACATGGAGGGCACCCTGGAGGATGGGGTCATCCGCGAGCGCTACGGCGAGGCCGTGGCCTGCCTGGTGCGCAATGTGCACCTGCTGACCCACTTCAAGCGTTCCGCCAGCCAGGTCCAGAGCACCCCCGAGCAGGCGGAGCGCCTGCGGCGGATGCTGCTGGCCATGGTGGACGATGTGCGCGCCGTGCTCATCAAGCTGGCCTACCGTCTGCAGCACCTGCGCCTGGTGGCGGCCGAGCCCGATGACCTGGCCCGGGCCATCGCCCAGGAGACCCTGGAGATCTTCGCCCCCCTGGCCAACCGCCTGGGTGTGGCCCAGCTCAAGTGGGAGATGGAGGATCTGTCCCTGCGCATCACCCAGCCGGAGGAGTACCGGCGCATCGCCGCGCTTCTGGAGGAAAACAGAACCGAGAGAGAGCGTTATATTGTGGACTTCATTGATCGCATGAAGTCCATGCTGCACCAGGAGGGGATCCCGGCGGAGGTGCGGGGGCGGCCCAAGCACATCTACAGCATCTGGAAGAAGATGCAGCGCAAGAACCTGGAATTCCATGATCTCTACGACCTGCGGGCGGTGCGGGTGATCGTGGACCGGGTGGCCGCCTGCTATGCCGTGCTGGGGGTGGTGCATGGGGCCTGGCCGCATATCCCCAAGGAGTTCGACGATTACATCGCCAACCCCAAGGACAACGGCTACCAGTCCCTGCACACGGCGGTGATCGGCCCCGAGGGCAAGGTGGTGGAGGTGCAGATCCGCACCCGCGACATGGACAGCTTCGCGGAACTGGGGGTGGCCGCCCACTGGCGCTACAAGGAAGGGGGGCCGGAGGATCAGGCCATGACCCGGGCCATCGCCTCCCTGCGCCGGCTGCTGGAGAACCAGGAGAGTGACCGGGACCTGCTGGACAGCTTCCGCTCGGAACTCTTCCAGGACCGGGTCTTCGTGCTCACCCCCCGGGGGGACGTGATGGACCTGCCCAAGGGGGCCACGCCACTGGATTTTGCCTACGCCGTGCACACCGAGGTGGGGCATCATTGCCGCGGCGCCAAGGTGAACGGCCACATCGTGCCGCTGACCTACGAACTGCGCTCCGGGGAGCGGGTGGAGATCTTCACCAGCCGCACCGGCGGTCCCAGCCGCGACTGGATCAACCCCAACATGGGCTACCTGCGCACCTCCCGGGCCCGCACCAAGGCCCGCAGCTGGTTCCGCCAGCAGGACCGGGAGAAGAACCTGGCGGAAGGCCGCGTCGTGCTGGAACGGGAGGCCCAGCGCATGGGGGTGCAGCAGCCGGACATGGAGGAACTCCTGCGCCGCTTCCGCCAGCCCAGCCGGGAGGAATTGCTGGTGGCCATCGGCGCCGGGGACATCACCCCCGCCCAGCTGGCCGCCGCCATGCAGGTGCCCATCGAGCCCACGGCGGAGGAGACCCTGGTGGGCCGCCACGGCCGTCAGGGTCCGTCGGATGACCGTGAGGGGGGGCAGGGGATCCGCATCCGCGGCGTGGGCAACCTGCTCACGCAAATGGCCCGGTGCTGCCGGCCCGTGCCCGGGGACCCGGTGATCGGCTACATCACCCGGGGCAAGGGGGTCACCATCCACCGCCGGGACTGCGTCAACATCCTGCGCATGCCGGCGGACAAGCGCCACCGCCTGGTGGAGGTCTCCTGGGGCGACGACCGCCGCGCCTACCCGGTGTGCATCCACCTGGAGGCCTTCGACCGTCAGGGGCTGTTGCGGGACATCACCCAGGTGCTGGCCAACGAGCGGGTGAATGTCCTCTCCGCCTCCACCCGCACCGATCCCGCGGAGAACACCGTGACCATGGATCTGACCATGGAGATCACCGGCACCGACCAGCTCAGCGCGGTCATGGACAAGATCGGTGCGGTGTCCAACGTCTTCACCGTGCGCCGGACCTCCGGCAGTTGAATCCCCGCCGCAGAGAATCCTCCCGAATCCAAGATGCCCCAGTGTGTCATGAGCATACCCAAACCCCCTTTCCATCTCCCCATCCTGCTGCTCCTGCTGCTGGCCGGTGGCTGCAGCACCGCCCCCTATCGTTGGCCGCAGGAATCCGCCGGTGGGGGCGGCATTCCGCCGCAACCGGAAGCCGATGCCGCCACCCCGCCGGAACAGCGGTCCCAGCCGGCACAGAGGACACCGGAGCAGGAGCGCGTCCCCACGCCCATGCCCGCCATCGCCCGTGCCCCGGCGGAGGATGCCCCCGCCGCGGGCGATGAACCCCCGCTGCCGGCGGTGGCGGCCCTGACCCGGGACGCCGACCGGCAACGCCGGGCGGGGGATCTGGACGCGGCCGCGGCGAGCCTGGAACGGGGCCTGCGCATCGCCCCGCGGGATCCCCGCCTCTGGCAGCGACTGGCCCAGGTGCGTCTGGAGCAGGGGGAGGCCCGGCAGGCGGAGGAACTGGCCCGGCGTTCCCTGGGCCTTTGCGGCACCAACACGGCGCTGCGCATCCGCAACTGGGAGATCATCGCCGGGGCCCGGCGCCTGCAGGGCGATGGCGAAAGCGCACGACGCGCCCTGGAACGGGCCCGGGGGCTGCGCTCGGGAGAGACGGGTTGAGCGCCTCGCCGGCGGATCTTCTGGGGGCGGACGGCCCCCTGGCACGGACCCTGGAGCGCTTCGCCCCGCGGGAATCCCAGCAGCGCATGGCCGATGCGGTGGGCGCCGCCATGGGCGACGGGGAAACCCTGGTGGTGGAGGCCGGCACGGGGGTGGGCAAGACCTTCGGCTACCTGGTGCCCGCCCTGCTGCATGGCGGCAAGGTGATCCTCTCCACCGGTACCCGCAACCTGCAGGATCAGCTCTATCACAAGGACCTGCCCCTGGTGCGCCGGGCCCTGGGGGTGCACGCCCGCATCGCCCTGCTCAAGGGCCGGGCCAATTACCTGTGCCCCCACCGCCTGGCCCTGGCGGTGGCCGAGGGACGCCAGCTGGAGCCACGGCTGCGCCAGCCCCTGGCGCAGGTGCAGGCCTGGGCGGAGCGTACCCGCAGCGGTGATATCGCCGAACTCCAGGGCCTGGGGGAGGACGCGGAGATCTGGCCGCGGGTGACCTCCACCACGGACAACTGCCTGGGCACCGACTGCCCGGAGTACGACCGCTGCTGCGTGGCCCAGGCCCGCCGCCGGGCCCAGGAGGCGGAAGTGGTGGTGATCAACCATCACCTGCTCATGGCGGACCTGGCCCTGCGGGAGGAGGGATTCGCGGAACTGCTGCCCTCCGCCGACGCCTTCGTCCTGGACGAGGCCCATCAGTTGCCGGATGTGGCCGGCAGCTTCTTCGGCACCACCGTGAGCGCGCGCCAGCTGGTGGATCTGTCCCGGGACTGTCTGGCGGAGCTGGTGCGGGAGGCCCCGGACATGCCCGGGCTGCGCACCCGCGCCGATGCCCTGGGGGAGGCGGTCAAGGCCTTCCGGGTGGTCCTGGGCGGCGGGCTGGAACGCCGTGCCTGGGAGGCCGTGGCGGACCGGGATGAGGTGCAGACCGGTCTGGAGGAACTGGAAACGGCCCTGGGGGAACTGGCCGGGGGCATGGACACGGTGGCCGATCGCGCCAAGGGTCTGGACTCCTGTGCCCGCCGCGCCCGGGACCATCTGCAGCGGCTGCAGCGTTTCCGCGACCCCCCGTCGGACGAGGTGCCGTGGTATGAGACCTGGACCCGCACCTTCGCACTGCACCTGACCCCCCTGGACGTGGCCTCGGTCTTCGCGCAGCGCCGCGCGGCCTGTGCCAGCGCCTGGATCTTCACCTCCGCCACCCTCTCCGTGGACGGCCGTTTCGACCATTTCAACCGGCGCATGGGCCTGGGCAGGCCCCGGGAGCTGCTGCTGGACAGCCCCTTCGATTACGCCAATCAGGCCCGGGTCTACCTGCCCCGGCCCATGCCCGAACCCAATGCCCCCGGCTTCACCCGGGCGGTGGTGGACACGGCCCTGCCCCTGATCCGGGCCAACCCCGGGGGGACCTTCCTGCTGTTCACCAGCCTCAGGGCCCTGCGCGAGGCGGCGGAGCTTCTGGCCCAGGGCCTGCAGGACCGGGAACTCCTGGTGCAGGGCAGCGGCCCCCGGGGGCTGCTGCTGGAGCGTTTCCGGGAGGCGGGTAACGCGGTGCTCCTGGGCTCCCACAGCTTCTGGGAGGGGGTGGACGTGCGCGGCGATGCCCTGAGCTGTGTGGTCATCGACCGCCTGCCCTTCGCCGCCCCCGGCGACCCGGTACTGGAGGCGCGCATGGCCGCCATCCGTGAGCGGGGCGGCAACCCCTTCCGCGACCTGCAGCTGCCCCAGGCGGTGATCGCCCTGAAGCAGGGGGCCGGGCGCCTGATCCGGGACAGCCACGATCAGGGGGTCCTGATCCTGTGTGATCCACGAATCCAGACCAAGAGTTATGGAAAGATCTTCATGAAGAGTCTCCCTCCCATGGGGCGGGCCCCGGGCCCGCAAGAGGTGATCCGCTTCCTGCAGGAGGGGGCCTGATGGAACCGCAGGCGGCGAAGATCCTGGCCCTGGAGACGGCCACCGAGGGCTGCTCCGCCGCCCTCTGGGTGGACGGCACCGTCACCCAGCGCTTCGAGGTGATCCCGCGGGCCCATGCCCGCCTCATCCTGCCCATGATGGATGCCCTGCTGGCCGAGGCGGGGCTGACGCCGAAGGATCTGGACGCCCTGGCCTTCGGCCGCGGGCCCGGGGCCTTTACCGGGGTGCGGGTGGCCGTCGGCGTGGTGCAGGGGGCCGCCTTTGCCGCGGACCGGCCGGTGGTGCCCGTCTCCACTCTTGCGGCCCTGGCCCAGCAGGCGGTGGATGCCGGGGCCTCCCGGGTCCTGGCGGCCCTGGATGCCCGCATGGGCGAGGTCTATTGGGGTGCCTTCGAGGCCCGGGAGGGGCTGGCCCAGGCCGTGGCCGGGGAGTGCGTGTGCCCGCCGCAGGCCGTGCCTGTGCCCCCGTCCCCGGGCTGGACCGCCGTGGGGCGGGGCTGGACGGTCCACGGCGAGGCCCTGTTGCAGCGCCTGGAGGGACGCGTGGATGCCCTGCCGGACGCGGACCGCATCCCCCGCGCCGCCGAGGTGGCGCGGCTGGCGGTGCGGGAATGGGCCATGGGCCGCGCCGTACCGGCGGAGGCGGCCCTGCCGGTGTATCTCCGGGACCGGGTGGCCGAGCCCCCGGCGGGGGCCGGGCGATGAACGGGGACAGGATGGCGTTGCAGGAACAGGACACCCCGCCGCTGCGCGGGCGCATCCGCAGTCAGCCGGAGGACTTTCGCGTGGATGAGCTGCCGGCCACGAAGCCGGAGGGGGAGGGAGAACACCTGTGGCTGCGGGTGCGCAAGACGGGGCTGAACACCGAGCAGGTGGCGGCCATGCTGGCCCGGGCCGCCGGGGTGGGGCGCCGGGCCGTGGGTTATGCCGGCTTGAAGGACCGCCACGCCGTGACCACCCAGTGGTTCAGCCTGCACCTGCCGGGCATGGCGGACCCGGACTGGGGCGGTCACCTGCCGCCGCAGGTGGAGGTGCTGGAGGCGGCGCGCCACCGGCGCAAGCTGCAGACCGGACATCTGCTGGGGAACCGTTTCCAGCTGCGGGTGCGGGCCTGCAGTGGGGACCGGGAGGCGGCACAAGAGCGACTCGAGGCCATGGCCCGCGGCGGTGTGCCCAATTTCTTCGGGCCACAGCGCTTCGGCCGCGACGGGGACAACCCGGCCAAGGCCGCCGCCCTGTTCCAGGGCCAACTGCGGGTGCGGGATCGCAAGCTGCGGGGACTCTATCTCTCCGCCGCCCGGGCCCTCCTGTTCAACGACCTGCTGCAGCGCCGGGTGGCGGACGGCACCTGGGACCGGGCCCGCATCGGGGATGCCCTGCAACTGGATGGTCGCGGCAGTTTCTTTGTGCACCAGGGGGAGGACCCCACGGTGGATGCCCGCGTGGCGGACCTGGAGGTGCATCCCACCGGCCCCCTCTGGGGCCGGGGGGCATCCCCGGTGGAAGGGGCGGTGGCGGCGCTGGAGGCGGCGGTGGCGGCGGATCACCCCGTTCTGGCCCGGGGCCTGGAGGAGGCCGGCCTGCGCCTGGAGCGCCGGCCGCTGCGGTTGCGGGTGGAGGGGCTGACCTGGGATTGGCTGCAGGAGGATACCCTGGAGCTGGCCTTCACCCTGGGTCCCGGGGGTTATGCCACCACGGTGCTGGCCCGGGTGGTGCAACTCGCAAAAGGGGAATAGCCCCCCGGCTCAGCTCAGCAGGCCGCTGGTGTCGCCGCCACTCAGCTCCCGCAGGGCACTGCGGTCGTGGAGGTAGACCACCCCGGCCTTCTCGGAGAGGTGGCCGCGGCGTTTCCAGTCGGCAAAGAAACGGCTCACCGTCTCCACCGTCAGCCCCAGCAGTTCACCGGTCTCGGTGCGGGAGAGGGGCAGGGGCATGTCGTCGTGGCCGCCGGTGCGTTCGTTCCAGAAGAGCAGGAAGGTGGCCAGGCGTTCGCTGGCCTTCTTGGTCCCCAGCTCCACGGCCAGCATCTCCACCTGCTGCAGGGCGGCGGCCCAACGGGTGAGCAGGGCGTGGTTCAGGGCCGGGTTGTCCGTCTGGAGGCGCTTGAGCGCCGTCAGGGGAAGGCGGCATACCTGGACCGGGGTGAGGGTGGTGGCGGTGTGGTTGTAGCGCTGGCCGAGCATGCACTCCAGGCCCATCACGTCACCACGGGTGAGCAGGCGCAGGATCTGTTCGCGCCCGTTCATGGCGGTGCGGGTGAGCTTGATGACCCCGTCCTTGAGGGTGTAGGAGGCACTGGCCTCGGCGTTCTCCCGGTAGAGGACCTCACCGGCCGGGATCACCAGATTCTCCGCCGGGTTGTTCAGGCGCCGCACCGCCTCTTCGGGCAGGGCGCCGAACAGGCTCTCGTCCCGGACCGGACAGGTCAGACAGTCGTTGTCCATCAGCGGGGCGGGTTTGCGCGGGCCTGCGCCTCGGGGTCTCTTTCTGTCCACTGTGGGCATCTCCCCCCGGGGGATTGGATTGCATGAATTGGCCAATGGTCAAAGCACCTCTGGTTGCGCCTGCACAATAACCCGGTGGCCCGATCCTACGGGGTCCGGGCGTCGCGGGGCGGACTCCGCCTCCGTGCCCTCGCCCGACTACCTGACCATCATACCATGTTATTCCGGATTCGCGGGGACGCCGGGTCCTTGAAAAATCGCCTGCGGATCGTCAGTCTTTGAGGCGCAGCAGGACCAGCACGGCTCCGGTCCCACCCTGGTTCTGGGGGGCGGAGCAGTAGGCCAGGACCTCGGCACGGCGGCGCAGGCACTGGGCCACGAGGCCCTTGAGGACCGGCCCCCGGTTGCTGGATCCCCGCCCCTTGCCGTGGACGATGCGCACGCAGCGCAGCCGCCGCTCGCGGGCGTGGGCGAGGAATTCCGCCAGGGCCTCCCGGGCCTGGACGGAGGAGAACCCATGGAGATCCAATTCGGCGGCGATGCGGTAATGCCCACGGCGCAACTTGCGAAAGACCTGGCGCTGCACCCCCTCCTGCATGAAGCACAGTTCGTCCCCGGGCTGCACCTCCGTTCCGGGGAAGGGGTCGTCCCGCAGCTCCTCCAGCACCCGCAGCCGCTCCCGCTCGGTCTGCCGGGGGCGCGGGGGAGGTGGCGCGGGACGGGCCCCGTGCCGGTCTCCGCGCACCGGATGCACCGGGCCCACGGCGGCACGGAATAGGGCACGGTCGTCGTCGGTGGGGTCCTCGGGCGGCATGGGGCTCCTCGGTCCGGGGTGCCTCAGGGGATGGGGCCGGGCCATCGTACCCTGCGATGGACCCGGCGTTTCCAGTATATTAGCGAAATGACCCAACAGTGATTCAATATGCGCATCCTGCTCAGCAACGATGACGGTGTCCACGCCCCCGGACTGCAGACCCTCTCCCGGGGCCTCAGGGAACAGGCCGAGGTCACCGTCGTGGCACCGGACCGGGACCGTAGCGGCGCCAGCAACTCCCTGACCCTCATCCGCCCCCTGCGGGCCCATACCCTGGACAACGGCGATATCCGGGTGGACGGCACCCCCACCGACTGTGTCCACCTGGCCATCACGGGCCTGCTGGAGCAGGAACCGGACATGGTCATCTCGGGGATCAACGCCGGGGCCAATCTGGGGGACGATGTGCTCTACTCGGGCACCGTGGCGGCGGCCATGGAGGGGCGTTTCCTGGGGCTGCCGGCCATCGCCGTCTCCCTGGCGGGCACCCCCCCCGTGCAGCACTATGAAACGGCGACCCGTGTGGTGCTGAACCTGCTGCAGCGGCTGCATGACATCCCGCTGCCCCCGGACACCATCCTCAACGTGAACGTCCCGGACCTGCCCTGGGCGGATCTGCAGGGCTATCAGTCTACCCGTCTGGGACACCGCCACAAGGCGGAACCGGTAACCCGTTCCACGGATCCCCGGGGGCACCCCATCTACTGGGTGGGCCCCTCGGGTCCGGAGCAGGACGCGGGGGCGGGCACGGATTTCCATGCCATCCGTTGCGGCTATGTCTCTGTCACCCCCATCCAGGTGGACCTGACCCGATACGAGGCCATGGATACGGTGTCCCGCTGGCTGGCGGAGGAACGGGCTTGAACCACGAGGTCACGGGGATCGGTATGACCTCCCAGCGGGCCCGGGACCGCCTTGCCCGGCGCCTGGAGTCCCTGGGGATCCGGGATATGCGTGTGCTGGAGGTGATGCGCACCACGCCACGGCACCTGTTCGTGGACGAGGCCCTGGCCCACCAGGCCTACGAGAACACCGCCCTGCCCATCGGCTTCGGCCAGACCATCTCCCAGCCCTGGATCGTGGCGCGCATGACCGAGGCCCTGCTGGCCCACGACCCCGCGCCGGGGACCGTGCTGGAGGTGGGTACCGGTTCGGGCTACCAGGCCGCCGTCCTCGCCCGGCTCGCCGGGCGCGTGGTGAGCCTGGAACGCATCCGCGCCCTGCAGCGCCGGGCCCGGGAGGTGCTGAGCAGCCTGGGCCTGCACAACATCAGCCTGCGCCATACCGACGGCAGCCAGGGCTGGGCGGAGAATGCCCCCTACGACGCCATCCTGCTCACCGCCGCCCCGCGGCAGGTGCCCGATTCCCTCCTGCTGCAGTTGTCCCCCGGGGGGCAACTGCTGGCCCCGGTGGGGGAGGAGGGGGGCAGCCAGTGTCTGGTGCGCATCATCCGCACCGCCTCGGGCTGGACCCGGGATGACCTGGGCCCGGTCAGCTTCGTGCCCCTGCTGCCGGGGGAGGTGCAGTGAAGCTGTTCGGTCCCCTCTACGACCGGGTGATGGGCTGGTCCCGTCACCCCCGGGCCCCCCGCTACCTGGCCGCCCTGTCGTTTGCGGAATCCTCCTTCTTCCCGGTCCCTCCGGACGTCATGCTGGCCCCCATGGCGGCGGCCCGGCCCGATCAGGGGATACGTCTGGCCCTGATCACCACCCTGTTCTCCGTCCTGGGGGGCCTGGCCGGTTATCTGCTGGGCCATCTCGCCTTCGAGGCGATCACCCCCTGGATCGTGCAGGCGGGGCATGGCGGGGAGCTGGAACGGGCCCGGGACTGGTTTGGCCAGTGGGGGGTCTGGGTCGTGCTGGTGGCGGGATTCTCCCCCGTCCCCTACAAGCTGTTCACCCTCACCGCCGGGGCCATGGCCATGCCGCTGGCCCCGTTCGTGCTGGCCTCCTTCCTCGGTCGGGGCGCCCGTTTCTTCACCGTGGCCCTGATCATCGCCGCCCTGGGTCCCCGCATCGAGCCGCGTCTGCGCCCGTACATGGAGTGGATCGGCTGGTCCACGGTGGCGCTGCTGGCCGTGGCGGTGGTCGCCTACCAGGTGCAGGGGTAGGCGGGAGGCCGTGATGCGCAAGGTGCTGGCAACCCTGGTCATCGGTATTGCGCTGACCGGGTGCAGTCTGGTGCCGTATATGGAGGATCCCGGCTTCCGTTCCGGGTACTACACCGTCCGCCGCCACGAGACCCTCTACTCCATCGCCTGGCGCTACGGTCTGGAATGGCGGGAACTGGCCCGCTGGAACGGTATCGATGCCCCCTACACCATCTACCCCGGGCAGCGTCTGCGCATGAACCCACCCGCGGGGGAGTCTCCGGAGGCGCCAGAGCAAAAGCCCACGGCGGTGGCCGCGGATCGTTCCCGGTCCGTCTCCGGCCGGGGGGGGGCGCATCGGGAGCCCTCGGGCCACGAAACCGGTTCCACCCGTTCCCCCGCGCCACGGCAAGCCCCCGAAGCGACGCAGGCGGCCCCTGCCCGGCAGCAGACGGGGATCCGCTGGCAATGGCCCACCCGCGGGGAGGTGGTGCGCCGCTTCCCCCGGGAGGATACGGCCAAGCGCGGTATCGGCATCGCCGGACAGAGGGGGCAGCCGGTGCGCGCCGCCGCAGGGGGGCGTGTGGTCTACAGCGGAAGTGGACTTGTCGGATACGGCAAGCTTATTATTGTGAAGCACGATCAACGCTATCTGAGTGCATATGCTCACAACGATAAAATCTTTGTAAAAGAAGGGGTTGAAGTCCGGGCAGGAGAAGAGATTGCATTGATGGGGGAGACCGGAACCGACCGCCCCATGCTGCATTTCGAGATCCGCAGGGATGGGGAACCGGTGGATCCGCTGAACTACCTGCCTGACCGTTGATAGGGGCGCGGCAGCCCCGAACAGGAGGTCCCATGCCGAGAAGGCGAGACGACACCCCGGGGCAGCGGGTCCATGAGGTACTGGACGAAGACCCCATGGCCCGGGAACCCGAGGAGGGAGAGGGGGACGTCGCCCGGGAGGGCAAGGAGGCGATCCTGGAGGGGGAGGCAACGGACGCGGAGGAGGTCACCGAGGTCTTCACTGCCGGGGACGTGCCCAAGGGGGAACTGGATGCCACGCGCATCTATCTCAGCGAGATCGAGTTCTCACCCCTTCTGACCCCCGAGGAGGAGGTGCATTACTCCCGCCTGGCGCAGAAGGGGGACGAACACGGCCGGCGCAAGATGATCGAGTGCAACCTGCGCCTGGTGGTGAAGATTGCCCGTCGCTACATGAACCGGGGTCTGGCCCTGCTGGATCTCATCGAGGAAGGCAACCTGGGGCTGATCCGGGCGGTGGAGAAATTCGATCCCGAACGGGGTTTCCGCTTCTCCACCTACGCCACCTGGTGGATCCGGCAGACCATCGAGCGGGCCATCATGAACCAGACCCGCACCATCCGGCTTCCCATCCACGTTATCAAGGAGCTCAACGTCTACCTGCGGGCGGCGCGCCGGCTGGCCCAGGAGCTGGACCACGAACCCACGGCCGAGGAGGTGGCCCGCCATCTGGACAAGCCGGTGGAGCAGGTCAAGCGCATGATGGCCCTCTCCGAGCGCGTCACCTCGGTGGATCTGCCCATCAGCCGCGACGGGGAGCGCCCCCTGCTGGACATGCTCCCGGACGAACAGACCCCCGAACCCTCCGAACTGATCCAGGACGAGGACGTGGTGCATTACGTGGAGGAATGGCTGGGCGAGCTGGACGAGAAACAGCGGGAAGTGATCGTGCGCCGCTTCGGCCTGAATGGATTCGAGCGCTCCACCCTGGAGCAGGTGGGCTTTGAACTGGGGGTCACCCGGGAGCGGGTGCGCCAGATCCAGATGGATGCCCTCAAGCGCCTTCGCCGGATCCTGGAGAGCCGGGGGTTTTCCGAGGAGAGTCTGCTGCAGAACTGAACCGGGGCTGCCTTATCCCCGCCCGGGCATGAGCAGGGCCGCCGCCACCCGGCGGCCCTCGGCCATGATGAGGTTGTAGGTGCGGCAGGCGGCGGGGGTGTCCATCACCTCCAGGCCCACCCCCGCCTGCTGGAGCCGCAGGCGCACCTCCCGCTGTGGCCAGGCCAGGTGGTCCCCGGTACCCAGGAGCACGATCTCCGGCCCCATCTCCAGGACGGGGATGAAGGCGCCCCCGGTGAGATCCCGGGGTGTCCTCGGGGCCCAGTCCGTCAGCAACTGGTCCGGCATTACCACCAGGCTCTGCCGGTGTACGGTCTCATTGATGCGCACACCGCCCTGGCCATAGGCCGTGATGGCATACCTTCCCTCACCGTATTCCCGCGCCAGTCTCATGGCGCAGAAATTACCCCGCTCAAGGGGTGCTGGCAAGGCCCTGCCCCGGCCTGGTTTCGGGGATGCGGGATCGCATTGACAGGTCCCCGCACCCTCAGTAGTGTTTTCAATTTCACCCCATCCATCCCGAACCTGTCCCGGAAACGCCCCGTGATCGACGAATTTCCCAGAATCAAGCGTCTGCCCCCCTATGTCTTCAATATCGTCAACGACCTGAAGGCCAAGGCCCGGGCCCGGGGGGAGGACGTCATCGATTTCGGGATGGGCAACCCCGACCAGCCCACGCCTTCCCATATCGTGGAGAAGCTGGTGGAAGTGGCGCGTCGCAACGACACCCACCGCTATTCCATGTCCCGCGGCATCCCGCGGCTGCGTCGCGCCGTATGCCGCTGGTACAAGGACCGCTACGACGTGGATCTGGACCCCGAGTCGGAGGCCATCGTCACCATCGGCTCCAAGGAGGGCCTGGCCCACCTGGCCCTGGCCACCCTGGGGCCCGGGGATGCCGTGCTGGTCCCCAATCCGGCTTATCCCATCCATCCCTACGGTTGCGTCATCGCCGGCGCCGATATCCGCCATGTACCCCTGACGCCGGATGTGGACTTCTTCGCCGAACTGCAGCGGGCCATCGAGGAGTCCTGGCCGCGTCCGAAGATGCTCATCCTCAACTTCCCGGCCAACCCCACCACCCAGTGCGTGGAGCTGGACTTCTTTGAGAAGGTGGTGGCCATCGCCCGGGAGCACAAGATCTGGGTGGTGCACGATCTGGCCTATGCGGAGATCGTCTTTGACGGCTACAAGGCCCCCTCCATCCTGCAGGTACCCGGGGCCAAGGACGTGGCGGTGGAGTTCTACACCCTCTCCAAGAGCTACAACATGCCCGGCTGGCGCGTGGGCTTTATGTGCGGAAACCCCACCCTGGTCTCCGCCCTGGGCCGCATCAAGTCCTATCTGGATTACGGCACCTTCACCCCCATCCAGGTGGCCGCCATCGCCGCCCTGGAGGGCCCTCAGGACTGCGTCGAGGAGATCCGCCAGCTCTACCGCAGCCGCCGGGACGTGCTCTGCGACGGGCTCAACGCCCTGGGCTGGCCCGTGGAGAAGCCCAAGGCCACCATGTTCGTCTGGGCCCCCATCCCCGAGCAGTATCGCCACATGGGGTCTTTGGACTTTTGCAAGAAACTGCTGCGGGACGCCAAGGTGGCCGCCTCCCCGGGGATCGGTTTCGGCAGCCATGGCGACGGACATGTGCGCTTTGGTCTCATCGAGAACGAGCACCGCACCCGTCAGGCCCTGCGGGGGATCAAGGCCATGCTCCGGGAAGACGCCCGTTCCGAACGCATCGCCTGAATCTTCCGTTTCCCTGCAATGCTGCGCCGCCGGGCCTTTCCCGGCGGCGCAGCCCGTGCCGATCCGGGTCAGTGGCCTCAAGCTTTTCCCCGGATGTGCGATACCCTTCACTGAATCTGTTCAAGCCTTGCGGCGCTGCGATAGCATGCGCCGGACACGATCGGGTTGATCCCCTTCTCCTTCGGGGGCCTATCTTTCGGAATCAAGGAGCATCTGCATGGCCAAGTCGATTCTTACGGTGGATGATTCGGCGTCCATCCGCCAGATGGTGTCGTTCACCCTCAAGGGGGCGGGCTACAGCGTGACCGAGGCGGTGGACGGGCAGGACGGCCTGGAAAAGGCCCGGTCCGGGAGCTTCAATCTGATCTTTACGGACCAGAACATGCCCCGCAAGGACGGGCTCACCCTCATCAAGGAATTGCGCAACCTGCCGCAATACCGGAGTGTACCGATCCTGATGCTCACCACCGAGTCCAGTGAGGCCATGAAGTCGCAGGGGCGTTCCGCCGGGGCCACGGGGTGGCTGGTGAAGCCCTTCGACCCGCAGAAGTTGCTGGAGGTGGTGCGCAAGGTGATCGGCTGAGGGCACCTACCCGAGCGCAGGGGAGTCAGGTATGACCATCGACATGAGCCAGTTCTACCAGGTGTTCTTCGACGAGACCGACGAACACCTATCGGAGATGGAGAGCCTGCTCCTGGAACTGGACGTGGATCAGCCCGACCTGGAGAAGCTCAATGCCATCTTCCGGGCCGCCCATTCCATCAAGGGCGGGGCGGGTACCTTCGGTTTCACCGACATGGCCCGGGTCACCCACGTCCTGGAGACCCTGCTGGACCGCCTGCGCAAGCAGGAACTGAAACCTGCCGTGGAGATGGTGGACGCCTTCCTGGAGGCCGGGGACGTGCTGCGGGCCCAACTGGAGGCCCACCGGGCGGGTGGGGAGTACCAGGACGAGCGCATCGAGCAGGTCTGCCAGCGCCTGGAGGCGCTGACGGCGGGGGAGCCCCCACCGGCTGCGGATATGCACGCCGCTGCCCCGGACTCGGACCACCCTGAGCCATCCGTGGAAGGCACGGGCTGGCGCATCCAGTTCGATCCCGTGGCGGCGGGCATCGCCGAGGCCGACACCCTGAACGCTCTGGCCGACGGGGTTGCGGAGCTGGGACGGCTGCAACGGGTGGACGAGGCCACCGGACGGCCGTACCGCTGGGAACTGGTGACGGACACCCAGGTGCCGGCGGAGCGCATCCTCGAGGTCTTCGATTTCGTCTGCGACACGCACCACATTCGGCTGGAGCCCCTGCCGGCGTCCGGGGCATCCGTGGCCGCGGACCCCGGCTATGGCCTGTTCGATGCCGCGCCCGGGACCCCGGCGGACACCGGGCCGGATCCCGGTTACGGTCTTTTCGAAGACGCCCCGGGCGCAGCCGGCGCCGACGTGGCGGAATCTGCGATGGCCCGGGATGCGGCTGCACAGGAGGCGGGATACGGTTTCTTCGCGGCGGCTCCCGGCAGCCCCGACCCGAGCGGGGAGGTCCAGGAGGGGGAGGGCTACGGTCTCTTCAGTGATGCCCCGGGATCGGAACAGGTGCACGCCCGGGCCGAGCAGGACCGGGCGGAGACGGCCCAGGGCTATGGGCTGTTCGATCCCTCCCCGGGTTATCCCGGGGCCGCCCGGGAGCCGGAAGGGAACCACGGGGACCCGGACGTACACCCCCATCCCCCCCCGGAGGCCGGCAAAAACGCCGATACGGGTGCGGCCGCAGGCAACGCCCCGCCGCCGGGGGGCGGTCAGGAACGCCGTCAGGGTTCCGGCCGGCCGCCGCGAAAACCCGGCGGGGGGGATTCCTCCATCCGCGTGAGCGTGGAGAAGGTGGATCAGCTCATCAACCTGGTGGGGGAACTGGTCATCACCCACGCCATGCTGGCGGAATCCGCCTCCCGGCTGGACCCGGTGGCCCATGAGAACATCTTCAACGGTCTGTCCAATCTGGAGCGCAACTCCCGGGATCTGCAACAGGCCGTCATGTCCATCCGCATGATGCCCATCAGCTTCGTCTTCAACCGCTTCCCCAGGGTGGTGCGGGACACGGCGGCCAGCCTGAAGAAGAAGGTCCGCCTGAAGCTGGTGGGGGAGGATACCGAACTGGACAAGGGGCTGATCGAGCGCCTGGCCGACCCCCTGAACCACCTGGTACGCAACAGCATCGACCACGGCATCGAGGCCCCGGAGAAGCGCCGCGCCGCCGGCAAATCCGAAACCGGGGAGATCACCCTGCGTGCCAGCCACCAGGGGGGGAATATCGTCGTGGAGGTGGCCGATGACGGGGGCGGCCTCAATCGGGACAAACTCCTGGCCAAGGCCACGGAGCGGGGGGTTTCGGTGAGCGAGAACCCCAGCGACAAAGAGATCTGGCAGCTCATCTTCGCCCCCGGCTTCTCCACGGCCGATCAGGTCACGGACATCTCCGGACGGGGCGTGGGGATGGACGTGGTGCGCCGCAATATCGAGCAGATGAACGGGCGCGTGGATATCGATTCGGCGCCGGGGGAGGGCACACGCATCACCATCCGCCTGCCCCTGACCCTGGCCATCCTGGACGGTATGTCCGTGCGCCTGGGGGAGGAGATCTTCATCCTGCCGCTGACCGCCATCCGGGAGTCCATCCAGCCGCGGCCGGAGCAACTCAAGACCGTCTCCGGCCAGGGACGGGTGCTGCAGGTGGGGGACGAATACCTGCCCCTGATCCTCCTCCAGGAGGTGTTCGACCTGGGATCCCCGGCACAGCGGATCGAGGACAGCATCATCGTGCTGGTGGATACGGGCCAGGGGCGGGCCGCCCTGGTGGTGGACGAACTCCTGGCCCAGCAGCAGGTGGTGATCAAGAGCCTGGAGACCAATTACCGCAAGGTGGAGGGGGTGTCCGGTGCCACCATCCTCGGGGATGGGCGGGTGGCCCTGATCCTGGATGTGGATGAGCTGCTCCGGCTGAGCCATCGCACCGTCCGGCCCCGTCCATCCACCACAGCATGAGGGGATAGCCCATGACCGAGGAACTGAAGGAACGGGCCGCCGTCAACACCGACGACAGCCGGGAATACCTGACTTTCACCCTGGGCGAGGAGGAGTATGGCATCGACATCCTCAATGTCCAGGAGATCCGGGGCTACGACGCCGTCACCAAGATCGCCAACGCCCCCGACTTCATCAAGGGGGTGATCAACATGCGCGGCGTCATCGTCCCCATCATCGACATGCGCCTGAAGTTCAACCTGGGTGAGGTGGAGTACAACCAGTTCACCGTGGTGATCATCCTCAACGTCACCGGCCGGGTCATCGGCATGGTGGTGGACGGGGTGTCGGATGTGGTGGCCCTGCGCCGGGAACAGATCCGCCCCGCGCCGGAGTTCGGGGCCGTGCTGGACACCGACTACATCGAGGGCCTGGCCACCCTGGATGAACGCATGGTGATCGTGGTGGATATCGAGCGCCTCATGTCCAGCAATGAAATGGGGCTGGTGGACCAGGTCCAGCAGCAGCAATCGGTCTGAGACGCGCGGCTCAATCAAACAAGGGGAATGCCTCTCATGCGCTGGTTCAACAATCTGCCCGCCGGGGTCAAGATCGGCCTGCTCAGCGGGGTGTTGCTGCTGTCCCTGGCCTATGCCATCTACGAGGCCTTCCTGGGCTTTAACCAGTGGTCCGACTACTCCGAGCAGGTGCGTGACAACCGCCTGCCCTCCATCCAGGCCCTGGGGGCCCTGAACACCGAACGCATGGCCATCCGCGCCCAGACCGTGGAGGTGCTGGACCAGGAGGAGGCCTATGACGACAAGACCGGTCTGCGGGAGATCGCCCGGGAACGGACCGAGTCCTGGCGGGTGATCGACGAGAACTGGGAACGACTGCAGGGGATCCCGCGCCTGACAGAAACGGGACGACGCACCATGGCGGAGCTCAAGGCCCGCTACCAGGACTGGCGGGAGATCTATGTGGAGCTGGACCGGCTGCTGGCGCTGCTCATCAACACCCGTGATCCGGCACGCTTTGACCGCCTCATGGGGGACTATCGCGAGACCATGCAGCGCATGGTCCCCATCTCCGATGCCATGGGCGAGACCTTCATGAGTCTGGTGCAGGGCAACATGCAACGGGCCTCCGCCCAGGCGGATGAGGCGGTGGTGACCTCCTCCGCCGAGATCCGCCAGCTCCTCTGGTTGTCCGCCCTGGCCATCCTGGTCTCCCTGGCCCTGGCAGTACTCACCATCCTGGGCCTGGCCAGGCCCCTGCGCACCCTGGTGGAGCACTTCCACGCCATCGGCAACGGCGACTACGACCAGAAGATCCAGCAGGACCGGCGCGACGAGGTGGGCCAGGCCCTCCAGGGTCTGGCGGACATGCAGGCCAAGCTCAAGGCGGATATCGGCAAGACCAAACGCACGGCGGCGGAGAACCTGCGCATCCGCTACGCCCTGGACAGCGTCTCCTCCAATGTCATGGTCTCGGACGTGGAAGGGGAGATCATCTACGCCAATGATGCCGTCATCGGCATGTTCCGCCGCGGGGCCAGCGAGATCCGCAAGGACCTGCCCAACTTCGATCCCGAGCAGGTGCGCGGGGCCAACGTGGATATCTTCCATCGCAACCCCGGCCATCAGCGGCAGATGATGGAGGCCATGCGCAGCACCTATGAGACCGAGATCCGCATCGGCGGTCGCACCTTCAAGCTCATCGCCAATCCCATCTCCGACAACGAGGGCGAGCGTCTGGGTACGGTCATCGAATGGGCTGATCGCACCGAGGAACTCAAGGTGGAGAACGAGGTGAGCGCCCTGGTGGAGGGCGCGGTGAAGGGGGACTTCACCCGGCGTGTGGCCACCGAGGAACTGGACGGTTTCTTCCAGCGCCTGGGCAACGGCGTCAACACCCTTATGGAAAAGACCGCCACGGGCCTTGGCGAGGTGGCCAACGTGCTCAATGCCATCGCCCAGGGGGACCTCACGCGCCAGGTCACCGGCGACTACGAAGGCACCTTCGGTGAGCTCAAGCGGGACACCAACAACACGGCGGAGCGGCTCAAGGAGCTCATCGGCCAGATCAAGGAGTCGGTGGACGCCATCAACACGGCGGCCAAGGAGATCGCCTCGGGGAACACGGACCTGTCCCAGCGCACGGAGGAGCAGGCCTCCAGCCTGGAGGAGACGGCCTCCAGCATGGAGGAGCTCACCTCCACGGTGAAGCAGACCGCGGACAATGCCCGCCAGGCCGACCAGCTCTCCGGTACCGCCCGGGAGGTGGCCACCCGCGGCGGCGACAAGGCCAGGCAGGCCATGGAATCCATGAAGGCCATCACCGAGAGCTCCGAGAAGATCGGCGACATCATCACGGTGATCGACGGCATCGCCTTCCAGACCAACATCCTGGCGCTGAACGCGGCGGTGGAGGCGGCCCGGGCCGGGGAGCAGGGCCGCGGGTTTGCCGTGGTGGCCGGCGAGGTGCGCAACCTGGCGCAGCGCTCCGCCTCGGCGGCCAAGGAGATCAAGTCCCTCATCGCCGAGGATGCCGAGACCATCCAGACCGGCAGCCGGCAGGTCATGGAGGCGGGCGAGACCATGGAGGAGATCGTGGAGCAGGTGAAGCGGGTGTCGGATCTCATTGCCGAGATCGCGGCGGCCTCGGACGAGCAGAGTTCAGGCATTGAGCAGGTGAACTCGGCGGTGACGCAGATGGACGAGGTGACGCAGCAGAACGCCTCCCTGGTGGAGGAGGCGGCGGCCGCGGCCGAGTCCCTGGAGGAGCAGTCCCAGGATCTGGCCCGGGCGGTCAATGTCTTTCGTGTGGACGAGCAGCGCCGCTCCGGTGGCCTGTCGGCCCCGGCGCGGGGAGACTCCCGGGCCCTTCCGGGTTCGACCTCCGCCGGGCAGGGTGCTGCCCGCTCCTCCAGAGCCGCTCCACGGCAGGGGAGTCAAACCACAGGAAAGGGTTCCGGTGCCCAGGCCCGTCCCCAGGGCGGGCAGGGAGGATCCGGTACGGGCAAGGCCGCACCCAAAGGCGGCACTGGCAAGACGGGCAGCGCGTCGGGCGGAGGCAAACCCGGTGCGGGGTCCCGCAAGGCCCCGCCGGCCGCTGCGGACGACGAATGGGAAGAGTTCTGATCCTTCAGGGGAGCATGGGAGCTTGAAAGGGAATCCGGTACCCGGCGCATCCCGCCTGGGCCTGCAGCGCGGGGTCGGCCTCCATGCGTGAACGGGAATTCGCGTTCTCGGATGCGGATTTCCAGCGCATCCGCCGCCTGATCTACGAACATGCCGGGATCTCCCTGCATACGGGCAAGCGGGACATGGTCTACAGCCGGGTGGCGCGCAGACTGCGCATCACCGGGCTGGATTCCTTCGCGGAATACCTGGACCGCCTGGAGGTGCAGTCGGAGGAGTGGCAGCATTTCGTCAACGCCCTGACCACCAACCTGACCTCCTTCTTTCGCGAGGCGCACCACTTCCCGATCCTCCAGGAACATGCCCTGGAGACCTATCGGCGCGAGCGCCGGGGGCTGCGCATCTGGTCCGCCGGCTGTTCCACGGGGGAGGAGCCCTATTCCATCGCCATGACCCTCATAGAGGCCTTTGGCGGGCGGCAGCCCCCGGTGCGGATCCTGGCCACCGACCTGGACACCCAGGTGGTGAGGCACGCCGAGGAGGGGATCTACCCCGCCGACCGCGTGGCGCGCATGCCGGAGGCCCAGGTGAAGCGCTACTTCCTGCGCGGCAAGGGGGAGATGAAGGGGCTGGTGCGGATCAAGCCCCAGGTGCGCGAACTGGTGACCTTCAAGCCCTTCAATCTGCTGGGCTCGGAATGGCCCCTGAAGGAGCCCTTCGATGCCATCTTCTGCCGCAATGTGCTGATCTACTTCGACAAACCAACGCAATACCGTCTGCTGGCCCGCTTCCATCCCCAGCTGCGGCCCGATGGGCTTTTGTTCGTGGGGCACTCGGAGAGCCTGGCCCACGCCGCCGATCTGTTCCGCCTGCGGGGCAAGACGGTATGCGTGCCGGTGCGGCGGTCATGAGGATGCCCGGATGACGGCCTTCGAGGAGGTATTGGCCCCGAACCTGTACTATGACCGCCACTTCGAGATGGACGCGGTCAAGATCCTTCCGGGGGAATACTACGTTTCCAACCGGGACCTGCTCATGGTGACGGTGCTGGGATCCTGCATCGGCGCCTGTGTGCGCGACCGGGTGCGGGGGATCGGCGGGATCAACCACTTCATGCTCCCGGACGACAAGCGGGAGGAAGACCGGCGCGTGGGCAGCTCCATGCGTTATGGGGACTACGCCATGGAGATCCTCATCAACCAGTTGCTCAAGCTGGGGGCCCGGCGTGCCGATCTGGAGGCCAAGGTCTTCGGCGGGGGCAATGTACTGCCGGGCTTCAAGACCAACGTGGTGGGGGAACGCAATGCCCACTTCATCCTGGATTATCTGCGCATGGAGGGGATCCCCGTGGCGGCCAAGGACCTGCTGGGGAACCACCCCCGCAAGGTCTATTTCTTTCCCGCCACCGGACGGGTGCTGGTGAAGAAGCTGCGCACCCTGCACAACGACACCATCATCGCCCGGGAGATGAGCTACAGCCGCAAGCTGCGTCAGGCCCCTGTATCCGGCGAGGTGGAGCTTTTCGGCTAGAGGCCGCGGCCATCACCAGCGCAGATCGGGGATGGGGGAACCGTGGATCCGCACGATCGATGCAACGAGGAGAGGGACATGCACGGGACGACCAACGAGATCCTGAGCCACCACTGGCCGGCGGCCGCTGCGGGTGTCGTCGTGCTGGTGCTGACCCTCGTAGGGCTGCTGCCCGGCTGGGTCGGCGTGCTGCTGGCGGCCCTGGCCTGGCCCGTCTCCCTGGGGCTGCGCCCCCTGTCCCGGGAGACCCCTGAGGCCACCACCACGGATGCCGGAGCTGCCCAGCGGGAGGGCTCCGACCGGGAACTCTGGGACCTGGTGGTGGAGATCGACGCCCTCATCGCCCCGGAGACCTCGGAACTGCGGGACCTGGTGGGGCAGGCCAAGGATCTGGTGCACAACGCCGCGAACGACCTGCAAAGCAGCTTCCATAGCCTGAACGATTCCTCCCGCAATCAGCGCGATCTGGCGGTGCAGCTCTTCCACGGCATGGCCGGGGACGAGAATGACGAAGGCCAGGGTATCGACATGGATGCCTTTATCCAGGAGAACGAGAAGGTCCTGGGAGAGAACGTGCAGATGCTCATCGACATGGGCAAGCACTCCGTGGAGGTGGCCCACCAGGTGGACGACCTGGCCACCCTCATGGGACAGATCTTCGAGCTCCTGGACAGCGCCAAGCACATCGCCGGTCAGACCAATCTGCTGGCCCTGAACGCCGCCATCGAGGCGGCCCGGGCCGGGGAGGCGGGCCGCGGCTTTGCCGTGGTGGCCCAGGAGGTGCGCAAGCTCTCGCGGGATTCCGACCGTTTCAACGAGCAGATCCGCGAGCATGTGGAGAAGGCCAGCCAGCTCTTCGGCCATACCCGGGACGTGGTGGGCCGCATGGCCTCCCAGGACATGAATACCTCCATCAGCGCCAAGGGGAGCATGGACGAGATGATGAACCAGGTGCAGCAGCTGAATCAGCGCATCTCCCGGGGACTGGACGAGATGAGCCAGCAGGCGCAGCAGGTGCAGGACAGCGTGAATGCCGCCGTGCGCCTGCTGCAGTTCGAGGACATCACCCGTCAGGTGCTGGAACGGGCACAGATGCGCATCGACTTCATGGAACGCTTCGTCGCCGAGCTGCGCCAGTTGCCCCTGGTGGAACCGGGCCGTTCCCGGAACCAGGTGGAACAGGCCCGGGCCCGGCTGGAGTCCCTGAGGGAGGAATTGCGCCAGGCCGCCCACAAGCCGGTGCAGCAGACCTCCATGGGTGGCGGCGAGATCGAGCTCTTTTGAGGATGCGGCCCTTGATCCCGGCATTCATCCTTCATTTCCGGGGGACGGCACGTGGATAGACCGGTGCGCGTCCTGGTGGTGGACGACTCCGCCCTGGTGCGCAAGGTGCTCAAGGAGATCCTGGGCACGGCCCCCGGGATCGAGGTGGTGGGCACGGCCCAGGATCCCTACGTGGCCCGGGAGCGCATCAAGGCCCTGAATCCGGATATGCTCACCCTGGACGTGGAGATGCCGCGCATGGATGGGCTCACCTTCCTGCGCAACCTCATGCGTCTGCGCCCCATGCCGGTGGTCATGGTATCCTCCCTCACCGCACGGGGGGCCGAGGTGACCCTCCAGGCCCTGGAACTGGGGGCCGTGGATTTTGTCACCAAGCCCGCCCTGGATATGGCCCGTGGGCTGGAGGGCTATCGCGACGAACTGGTGGAAAAGATCCGCACGGCGGCCGCGGTGAACATCCACGCCCGCCGACAGCCGCCACCGAAACACTCCGTGGACGCGGTCCTGCCCCGGCGGCAGGCCGTGCGCCTGCGCACCACCGACCGCCTCATCGCCATCGGCGCCTCCACCGGCGGCACCGAGGCGGTCAAGGATGTCCTCGTGGCCCTGCCGGCGGACTGCCCTGCGGTGGTGGTGGCCCAGCATATCCCGCCGGGCTTCAGCGGGGCCTGGGCGGCGCGCATGGACCGCCTGGCGGGTATCCGGGTGAAGGAGGCGGAGGACGGTGAGCGGCTCATGGCGGGCTGCGCCTACGTGGCCCCGGGCAACCGTCATCTGCTGGTGGCCCGGGACGGGGCCCGCTACATCTGCCGGCTCAGCGACGGGGAGGCGGTGAACCGCCACCGCCCCAGCGTGGACGTGCTCTTCCGCTCCGTGGCCCAGGCCGCCGGGACCAATGCCTGCGCCGCCCTGCTCACCGGCATGGGGGCCGACGGCGTCCTCGGGCTGGAGGAGTTGCACGCCATGGGCGTGTTCACGGTGGCCCAGGACGAGGCCACCAGCGTGGTCTGGGGCATGCCCGGGGAGGCGGTGAAGCGTGGAGCCGTCACCCAGGTCCTGCCCCTGCCACGCATCGCCGAGGCCCTGCTGAAGGCCACCCGCTGAGTCCCTTCCCGGGGGCGGCAAAATTTTGCCGCCCGGCCCCGAAATCTGAGATGATCCCCCAAGAGTGAGCACGGAGTCACATCATGAGCATCCAGACCCAAGTGGACGAGCAATCCAACCTGGTCACCATTACCGTCGGCGGGCGCTTTGATTTCGCCCAGCACAAGCAGTTCCGGGACGCCTACCGGGACATCCCCGCCAACACCCGGCGCTATGTGGTGGACCTGAGCGAGGCCACCTATCTGGACAGCTCGGCCCTGGGGATGCTCCTTCTGCTGCGGGAACACGCCGGCGGGGACTCGGCGCGGGTGACCATCCGCGGCTGCAGCGCGGATGTGCAGCGGGTGCTCCAGATCGCCCATTTCGACCGCCTCTTCACCCTGGAGTGATGCCCCACGCATGACGCTCTCGCCCCCATCCCCCGAGATCCGGACCGAGGCGGCAGGGAGCGCCGTATCTTCCCCCCATACCTCCAGGGGGATTGCCCTGGTGGTGGACGACGAACCCACCAACCGGCGGCTGCTGGCCCGCATGCTGAAGAAGGAGGGCTTCGACGAGGTCATGGAGGCCTCGGGCGGGGAGCAGGCCATCGCGCAATTCCAGGCGCACCGGCCGGACATCGTCTTCATGGACATCATGATGCCGCAGATGGACGGCTTCGAGGCGACGCGCCGCATCAAGGCCCTGGCAGGCATGGACTTCGTGCCCGTGATCTTCCTCACGGCACTGCACGACGAGCAGTCCCTGGTGCGCTGCACCGAATCCGGGGGCGATGACTTCCTCACCAAACCCTTCAACTTCAGCATCCTCAAGGCCCGCATCGTGGCCATGGAACGGGTGCGGGACCTGCAGCGCACCATCGCCGCCAAGAACCGGGCCCTGGCCCAGCTCCTGGAGAAGGATCGCCAGGAGCAGACCCTGGCCGAGCGCATCTTCAGCCGCGCGGTGAACCAGCGCAACGTGGCCACGGAACGGCTGCAGATCGTGCAGCGCTCCGCCGCCACCTTCAACGGCGACCTGTTGCTGACCCAGCACCTGCCGGACGGCGGCCTGCGCATCCTCCTGGGGGACTTCACCGGCCACGGCCTCGCCGCGGCCATCGGCGCCCTGCCGGTCTCCGATGCCTTCCGCACCATGACCCGCAAGGGGCTGGATGACGAACAGGTGCTGGAGGAGCTCAACCGCAAGCTCCATGAGATGCTGCCGGCGGACCGTTTCATGGCCGCCTGCCTCATCACCCTGCCGGGCGGAGGCGGGGAACTGCGCTGGTGGAACGGCGGCATGCCCAGCGCCTGGCTGCGTACCCGGGAGGGGCTGCGGGAACTCTCCTCCCATGCCCTGCCGCTGGGGATCCTGCCGGCCCTGCCCGCGCGGGAATGCCCGCGGCGTATCCCCATCCACGAGGGGGATCACCTTCTGCTCATGAGCGACGGCCTGCTGGAGGCGCGCAATGACGAGGGGGTGCAGTTCCAGGACGCCGGCTTTAACGGGGTGCTTACGGGGTGGGACTGGAACCGGGCCGTGCTGCCCACCCTGTGCGAGGCCCTGGACCGGCACTGCGACGGGGCCGAACCGGAGGATGACGTGGCTGTGGTGGAGGTCCCCCTGGACGGGGCCCTGTTCCAGCCCCGTCCCACCGACCCGCAGGAGGGGACGCACACCCCCCGCGGGGGATGGACCTGGAGCCTGGTGCTGGAGGACGAACGCCTGGGGGATCTGCCCTCGGTGGGCTCCGTGCTGCGGGGGCTGGGCCTTCTGGAGGGGCTGGAGGATTGCGCCGGGGCCCTGGAGACCATCGTCAACGAGCTCTACTCCAATGCCCTGGAGCACGGTATCCTGAGGTTGCACTCCCCCATGAAGGCCCATCCGGAGGGGTTCGCCACCTACTACCAGCGCCGCGCGGAACGCCTGGAGGCGGGACCCCGGGGCCGGGTGGAGATCCGCATCGCGTACGAACCCGGGGACGGTGCCGGGGCGATCCGCATCCGCATCAGCGACACCGGGGACGGGTTCGATGCCGAAAACTGGCAGCCCGTGACCCAGGATCCTGCACGGCCCTGGGGACGGGGCATCGCCCTGGTGCGCAGCCTGTGTGAGTCGGTGGCGTTCGATGCCGGGGGTTCCCGGGTCGAGGTGGTCTATCGATGCACGTAGAAGACCCGAACAACTGGACGGGGAAAGTCCTCTCCGGCTATCGCGTGGGGTTCTGTGCGGCGGGCGCGGGGCAGACCCCGCCCTGCCCGGAGGATGGCGGACGCTCCCCGTCCCTCACCGAGCGCCTCCCGCCCGGGAATCCCGAAGCCGTGCAGCACCTGCTCGCGGCCGTGGGATGCCAGCTCCACTGCCTGAACGAAGGGGATCCCGGCCATTGGAATGCCTCGGACCTGGATCGCCTCCAGGCCCTGGTGGTGGACACCTCGGCCCTGCCGGATGCCCCGGCAGAGCGGACCTTCCTGGAGGCGGTGATGCAAAGCCGCCCCACCTCCCTGCCGCTGCTGGTGCTGTCGCGCCGCCGCGCCCTGGATCAGCGCCTGGAGCTCATGCAACTGGGGGTGAGCCGCTGTCTCGGTCTGCCGGTGCGCGCCGGCCATCTGCTGCGCAACCTGCGGGCTGTCCTCCACCAGGCCCTGCCGCGCACGGGGCATGTCCTCCTGCTGGGCCAGGATGCCGATGCCCTTGCCCCCTGGCGGAAGGCCCTGACCGGGACGGGGTTGGCGGTGCAGATGGCGGATACCCCGGGCAACGCCGCGGAACAGATGCAGAACTTCCCCGCCGAGGTGGTGGTACTGGACGGCACCCACCTGGATGTGGACCCGGTGGATCTGATCCGACTCTGGCAGTCGGATGAGCATCAGGCCCACCGCCAGTACCTGCTGGCCGGTGCCAATGCCGTGCAACTGGAGCGGGCCGCCGGGACCCTCGACGGGCCCGATGAGATGCTCCCGCCTCCGGTGACGCCGATGCAGCTGCTGCGACAGGTGCGCCTGGCCCTGCGCCGGGCCCGGCGCTGTGCCGAGGGCGGGCGGTCCCTGGGCGTGGCCCTGCGCCAGGGGCTGGAGGAGCGCCTGCGCTGGCAGACCCGGGCCATGGAGGCCATCGTCGACGGCATCTCCATCGCCGATGCCACCCGTCCCGACATGCCCCTGGTGTACGTCAATCCCGCCTTCTGCGAGATGACAGGCTATGCCCCCCAGGAGGTCCTCGGCCATAACTGCCGCTTCCTGCAGCGGGAGGACAACGACCAGGAGGGGGTGCACGCGATCCGTCGCGCCCTGGCCGAGGAACGGCCCACCCGGGTGCTGCTGCGCAACTACCGCAAGGACGGGGGTATGTTCTGGAACGAATTCAGCATCGCCCCGGTGCGCAACGATGCCGGCACCATCACCCACTATGTGGGCATCCAGCAGGACGTCACCGAGCATTTCGAGACCCAGCGGGCCCTGCGGGAGGCGAAACAGGAGGCGGAACGGGCCAATCAGGCCAAGTCCGAGTTCCTCTCCCGCATGAGCCATGAACTGCGCACCCCGATGAACGCGGTGCTGGGCTTTGCGCAACTGCTGGAGCTGGAATCGGACCTGAACGAGGCGCAACGGGAGAGCGTCCAGGAGATCCTGCGCGGCGGCAAGCACCTGCTGGATCTCATCAACGAGGTCCTGGACCTGGCCCGGGTGGAGTCGGGCCGCATGGAGCTCTCCCTGGCGCCGGTGGATCTGCGCGAGCTGGTGAGTGAATGCATCGCCATGGTGGAGCCCCTGGCCAGCCGCAAGGGCCTGGCACTGGAGACCGGCAGCCTGGGGGATGTGGCCGTCCAGGCGGACCGCATCCGCCTCAAGCAGATCCTCATCAACCTGCTCTCCAACGCCATCAAGTACAACCGCAGCGGGGGCCGGGTGTATCTGGACCTGGGGCTCTCCGACCGTCTCCCCGGCGGGGTGCGTATCGGTGTGGCCGATACCGGGCCGGGGATCCCGGAGGATCGTCTGGAGGAACTCTTCCAGCCCTTTACCCGCATCACCGCCGCCAGCGACGGGGAGGGGAAGGAAGAGGAGGGGACCGGCATCGGACTGGCCATCAGCCGGCGTCTGGCGGAGGCCATGGGCGGGCGCATGGGGGTCTCCAGCCGCGTGGGCGAGGGCAGCCTGTTCTGGGTGGAGATCCCCATGGCGGATCCCGGTCATTCCCCTCCGGAAGAGGACTCGGCCCATGAGTCCTCCTCCGCCCCCGGGGGGGGCGCGAAGGTCTCCCGCGTCCTTCAGATCGAGGACAACCCCTCCAATCTCAGGCTCCTGGAACGCCTGCTTTCGGGCCAGTCCATGCAGGTGTTCAGCGCCCGGGAGGCCAGGGCAGGACTGGAACTGGCACGGCAGCATCGTCCCCAGGTCATCCTCCTGGATATCCGCCTGCCGGGCATGGACGGCTATCAGGTGCTGTCTGAACTGCGGCGCGACCCCCGTACCGGGGACATCCCCGTGGTGGCCCTCACGGCCCATGCCGGGGAGGAGGACCGGGACCGCGGGATGCGTGCCGGGTTCGATGCCTACCTGACCAAGCCGCTGCATCTGACCACCCTGCTGGAGACCCTGGAGGATCTCTTGCAGCGCACCCCAAGACCGGCGTGAGGCGGCGAAACGGAGCCATCCGAGATGCAAGAAGACGCATTGAAACCACGCGACGACACCCCCGCCCCCCCCTATGACCCCGAGGGCAAGTCCGCCCGCATCCTGGTGGTGGACGACGAACGCGCCAACCTGATCCTCATGGATCGCCTGCTGCGCACCGAGGGGTATCACAACCTGGTCCTGATCCAGGATCCGCGGGAGGTGATGGCCGCCTACCGCAAGGCCCCCACGGACCTGATCCTGCTGGACATCAAGATGCCCCACATGAGCGGCTTCGAGGTGATGGAGCAGTTCGCGGCCCTGGACGATCCCCTGGTACCCCCCATCCTGGTGCTCACCGCCCAGCACAGCCGGGACTACATGCTGCGGGCCCTCAACGGCGGCGCCCGGGACTTCATCGGCAAGCCCTTCGACCGGGCCGAGGTGCTGGCCCGGGTGCGCAATATGCTGGATGTGCAACTGGCCCACCGCATGACCCACGGACAAAAGGACATGCTGGAGCAGCTGGTGCACGAGCGCACCGAGGAGATCCGCCGCACCCGTCTGCAGGTGGTGCAGCGTCTGGGCCGGGCGGCGGAATACCGGGACAACGAGACCGGTTGTCATATCCTGCGCATGAGCCACATCGCCGTGCTGCTGGCCCGCCACCTGGGCTGGAGCCGGGGCACCTGCGAGCGCCTGCTGCACGCCAGCCCCATGCACGATGTGGGCAAGATCGGCATCCCCGACTGCATCCTGCTCAAGCCGGGCCGGCTCACCGCCGAGGAGTGGGAGACCATGAAGACCCACACCACCATCGGCGTGGATATCCTCAGCGGCGACGATTCCGACCTTTTGCACATGGCCCGGGAGATCGCCCTGACCCATCACGAGCGCTGGGACGGCAGCGGCTATCCCAACGGCCTGGCCGGGGAGGACATCCCCATGGTGGGGCGCATCTGCGCCCTGGCCGATGTCTTCGACGCCCTGACTTCCCAACGGCCCTACAAACCCGCCTGGCCGGTGGAGGACGCCCTGGATCTGATCCGGGACGGGGCCGGAAGCCACTTCGATCCGCGGCTGACGGAACTGTTTTTCAGCCTGGTACCGGAGATCCTGGCCATCCGGGACCGTTTTCCGGAGGAATGCAGCAAGAACGGGGATTGCCCCGGTAGACCGGATGCGCAGGACGATTGACGGCGCTCCTGATGGGCGCCGGCGGATTCCGTTATAATCCCGGCCTTTCTGCGTTTCCAATCCACAAGGAGTTCGCTGTTGAAACCCGTCAAGATTGGCCTCCTGGGTCTGGGCACCGTGGGTGGCGGCACGGTGCGTGTACTCACGCGCAACCGGGACGAGATCACCCGCCGCGCCGGCAGGGGCATCGAGATCATCGCCGCCGCGGCGCGCAATCTGGACAGCCTGGGGGATCTGGACACCACCGGGATGCGCCTCACCGAAGATGCCTTTCAGGTGGTGGACGATCCCGAGGTGGAGGTGATCGTCGAACTCATCGGCGGTCTCTCCCCGGCCCGGGAACTGGTGCTGCGGGCCATCGACCAGGGCAAGCACGTGGTCACCGCCAACAAGGCCCTGATCGCCCACCACGGCAACGAGATCTTCCAGCGGGCCCAGGAAAAGGGCGTGATGGTGGCCTTCGAGGCCGCCGTGGCCGGGGGGATCCCCATCATCAAGGCCATCCGCGAGGGGCTGGCGGGCAACCGCATCGAATGGCTGGCGGGGATCATCAACGGCACCGCCAACTTTATCCTCACGGAGATGCGGGACAAGGGCCGCGACTTCGATGATGTCCTGGCCGAGGCGCAGCATCTGGGCTATGCCGAGGCCGATCCCACCTTCGACGTGGAGGGGGTGGACGCCGCCCACAAGCTCACCATCCTCGCCTCCATCGCCTTCGGCGTACCCCTGCAGTTCGACCGGGTGTACATGGAAGGCATCACCGGCGTTTCCCGGGAGGACGTGGCCTACGCCAGTGAACTGGGCTACCGTATCAAGCACCTGGGCATCGCCCGGCGCACCCCGCGGGGGATCGAGTTGCGGGTGCATCCCACCCTCATCCCCGAGCGGCGCCTCATCGCCAATGTGGACGGGGTGCTCAATGCCGTGCTGGTCTGGGGTGACGCCGTGGGGCCGACCCTCTACTACGGCGCCGGCGCCGGTGCCGAGCCCACCGCCTCGGCGGTGGTGGCGGACCTGGTGGACGTGGTGCGGGCCCTGACCATCGACCCGGAGAACCGGGTGCCCCACCTGGCCTTCCAGCCGGATGCCCTGGCCGACACCCGCATCCTGGCCATGGACGAGGTGGAGACGGCCTTCTATCTTCGCCTGCGGGTGGTGGACCAGCCCGGGGTGATGGCCGACGTGACCCGCATCCTGGCGGAGCTGGACATCAGCATCGAGGCCATCCTGCAAAAAGAGCCCGACGAGGACACCCACGAGGCCGATGTGATCCTGCTCACCCACCGCGTGCGCGAGGGCAATCTGGATCAGGCCATCGGCCGCATCGAGGCCCTGTCCAGCGTCATCGCCCCGGTGCAGCGCATCCGCATGGAAGCCCTGCGCTGATTCCGCCGCAACGTCCCAACGCAGCCTGACCGAGATCCGAACCATGCCATTCCGTTCCCGCTACACCGGCATCATCGAACGCTACCGCGACCGCCTGCCGGTGCACGACGACGCCCGCGTCATCGCCCTGGGGGAGGGCAACACCCCCCTGATCCGCCTCAACAACATCCCCCGCACCCTGGGCCGGGACGTGGACATCTACGTCAAGTTCGAGGGCCTGAACCCCACCGGCTCCTTTAAGGACCGGGGCATGACCATGGCCGTCACCCGGGCGGTGGAGGAGGGGGCGCGGGCCATCATCTGCGCCTCCACCGGCAACACCTCCGCCTCCGCCGCGGCCTATGCCGCCCGCGCCGGCATCCGCGCCTTCGTGCTCATCCCCGATGGCAAGATCGCCCAGGGCAAGCTGGCCCAGGCCATGATGCACGGGGCCACGGTGCTGCAGATCAAGGGCAACTTCGACGACGGCATGCGCCTGGTGAAGGAGATGGCCCAGGCGGCGCCGGTGACCATCGTCAACTCCGTGAACCCCTACCGCCTGCAGGGCCAGAAGACGGCGGCCTTCGAGATCGTGGAGGAGCTGGGGCGGGCCCCCGACTACCACTGCCTGCCCGTGGGCAATGCCGGCAACATCACCGCCCACTGGATCGGCTACTGCGAGTACTCCTCCGCCTCCGGGGACCATGTCACCGAGGCCTGCAGCTTCTGTAAGGGCCATTGCATGTACGCCGGCGGCGCGGTGGTGGGCAACCGCCCGAAGATGCTGGGTTACCAGGCCAGCGGCAGTGCCCCCTTCATGCGCGGTCATATGGTGGACCATCCGGAAACGGTGGCCACGGCCATCCGCATCGGCCATCCCCAGTCCTGGGACTATGCCTGGAAGGTGAAGGAGGAGTCGGGGGGCTGGTTCGACGAATGCAGCGATGAGGAGATCCTGGCGGCGCAGAAGCTCCTGGCCGAGCGCGAGGGGGTCTTCTGCGAGCCCGCCTCCGCCGCCTCCCTGGCCGGCGCCCTGCGGGATGTGAAAAACGGCCGTATCCCCGAGGGATCCAGTATCGTCTGCACCCTCACGGGCCAGGGCCTGAAGGACCCGGAAACGGCCATCCGTCAGGGCAGCCGGCCGCCGCTCACCGTGGAGGCCGATCTGGATGCGGTGAAGCGGGCCATCCTGGATCAGCTGGACTGAAAAAAGCCCCCCGGTCTGCACGCGCAGGGTCATCCGTGCTCGATGCAGGCCGGGGCAGATCCATTTCCATGCCCCCTGTGGATAACAGGGTGCAGGATCAGCGGGGCGTTAATCCCGGGGCGGCGCTTCCGCGGTCTTTTGCCGCCCGGTCCAGTCCCGGGCGAACTGCCAGGCCACGCGGCCGCTGCGTGATCCCCGCAGCAGGGCATACTGCAGGGCCTCCCGGCGACAGGCCTCGTCCAGGGGGCCGCCCCCCAGACGCTCCAGCCAGTGGGCCACCACCTCCAGGTACTGGGCCTGGGAGAAGGGGTGGAAGGAGAGCCAGAGCCCGAAGCGTTCCGACAGGGAGACCTTCTCTTCTACCGCCTCCCCGGGATGGATCTCGTCCTCCACCCGGCGCGCCTCCAGGTTGTCCGCCATGCGCTCGGGCATGAGATGGCGCCGGTTGGAGGTGGCATAGATGAGCACGTTCTCCGGTGGGGTCTCCAGGGAACCGTCCAGGGTGGCCTTGAGGGCCTTGTAGGCGGGCTCGTCCGCCTCGAAGGAGAGATCGTCTGCAAACACGATGAACCGCTCCGGACGCCCCCGCAGCGGCGCGACGATGCGGGGCAGGTCCACCAGGGCCTGGGCGTCCGTCTGTACCAGACGCAGCCCCTGTTCCCGGTAGCGGGTGAGCAGGGCCCGCATGAGGGAGGACTTGCCCGTGCCCCGGGCCCCCCAGAGCAGGGCGTTGTTGGCCGGAAACCCCTGGAGGAACTGGCGGGTGTTGCGCTCCAGCAGGGCCTTGGGCCGGTCCTGGTGCAGCAGATCCTCCAGTTCCAGGGGGGCGACGTGGTGGATGGGCCGCAGGCTTCCCTCCCGCCAGCAGAAGGCGGGGGCGTTCCAGTCCGGCGCCGGCGCGGGCTCAGGCAGCAGGGTCTCCACCCGTGCCAGCAGGGATTCCGCCCGTTCCAGCAGGGCCGTGAAACGCTGCCTCTCGTCCTTCGGATCTTGGGGCGCTGTCATGTCCTGTGCGGATCCTGGGTCGCGGCGGGGGTTACGGGGTCTCGCCGTCGTCCGTAAGGGGACGGCGGGGACCGGTGGTGTCCCGATGGCTCAGCTTGAGGCTGCGGATGGCCAGGAAGACCTCCCGCAGGAAGGCCAGCAGGGATCCCACCAGGCAGAGCATGGCCAGCACGAAGAATCCCCCCACCAGTTGGGGCTGGGCCACCTCCAGGAAGAACTCCAAAAACACGGTGATGATGGTCAGGCACACCAGCAGGGCGGTGGTGATGCTCAGGGTGATGCCGATGTGCACCAGCCGGGCGCGCCGGTCCAGGATGCCCACCTCCTCCAGCATGAGGGCCTCACGCTCCGGATCCGGGGCCCGCAGCAGCCCCGCCAGGTGACGCCTCCGGTCCACCACCCGGGAGAGGCGGGCGACGAAGGCGTTGACGAACCCGGCCACCCCCACCAGCAGGAAGACCGGGGCGACGGACATCTGGATGACCTGGGAGATCTCCGCCGGAGAGGGCTGCGGGGCCATGGGATGCTCCTTCAGGTCTCCAGGCGACGGTATTTCACCCGGTGGGGCTGGTCGGCGTCGGTGCCCAGGCGCTTGCGCCGGTCCTCTTCGTAGTCCTGGTAATTGCCCTCGAAGAACACCACGTTGCCGTCCTCCTCGAAGGCCAGGATATGGGTGGCGATGCGGTCCAGGAACCAGCGGTCGTGGGAGATGACCACAGCGCTGCCGGGGAAGTCCAGCAGGGCCTCCTCCAGGGCCCGGAGGGTCTCCACGTCCAGGTCGTTGGTGGGTTCGTCCAGCAGCAGCAGGTTGCCGCCGCTGCGCAGCAGCTTGGCCAGGTGCACGCGGTTGCGTTCCCCGCCGGAGAGCTCCTTCATGAGCTTTTGCTGGTCACCGCCCTTGAAGTTGAAGCGGCCCACATAGGCCCGGGAGGGCATCTGGTAGTTGCCCACGTGGATGATGTCCTGGCCGTCGGCGATCTCCTCCCAGACGCTGCGTTCGTCCTGCAGTGCGTCGCGGCTCTGGTCCACGTAGGCCACATCCACCGTGTCCCCCACGCGGATGCTGCCGGCATCCGGGGTCTCCTGGCCGACGATCATGCGAAAGAGGGTAGACTTGCCCACGCCGTTGGGGCCGATGACCCCCACGATGCCGCCCCGGGGGATGCTGAAGGACAGGTCCTGGTAGAGCACCCGGTCGCCGTAGGCCTTGGTCACCCCGTCCAGTTCCACCACCACATCCCCCAGGCGCGGGCCCGGCGGGATGTAGATCTCCTTGGTTTCGCTGCGCTTCTGGTATTCCTGGGAGGAGATCTCCTCGAAGCGCTTGAGCCGGGCCTTGCTCTTGGCGGAGCGCCCCTTGGGGTTGCTGCGCACCCATTCCAGCTCCGCCTCCATGTTCTTGCGGCGGGCGTTCTCCTGTTTCTCCTCGATCTCCAGGCGCTTCTCCTTCTGTTCCAGCCAGGAGGAGTAGTTGCCCTGCCAGGGGATGCCGTGCCCCCGGTCCAGTTCCAGGATCCAGCCGGCCACGTTGTCCAGGAAGTAGCGGTCGTGGGTCACGGCCACCACGGTGCCGGGGAACTCCTGCAGGAAGCGCTCCAGCCAGGCCACCGATTCCGCGTCCAGGTGGTTGGTGGGCTCGTCCAGGATCAGCATGTCCGGTGCCGAGAGCAGCAGGCGGCAGAGGGCCACGCGGCGGCGCTCGCCGCCGGAGAGGCGGTTGACGTCCGCATCCCAGGGGGGCAGGCGCAGGGCGTCGGCGGCCACCTCCAGCTTGCGCTCCAGGTCCCAGGCGCCGGCGGCGTCGATGCGGTCCTGGAGCTTTGCCTGTTCCGCCAGCAGGGTCTCGAAGTCGGCGTCGGGATCGGCGAACTCCTCGGCGATGGCGTTGAACCGGTCCACCAGGGCCTTGATCTCGGCCACACCGTCCTCCACGTTGCCGCGTACGTCCTTGTCCGGGTCCAGCTGCGGTTCCTGGGGCAGATAGCCGATCTTGATGCCGGGCTGGGCCCGGGCCTCGCCCACGTATTCCTGATCCACGCCCGCCATGATGCGCAGCAGGGTGGACTTGCCCGCGCCGTTATAACCCAGCACCCCGATCTTGGCGCCGGGGAAGAAGTTCAGGGAGATGTCCTTGAGGATTTCCTTCTTGGGCGGGACGACCTTGCCCACACCGTTCATGGTGTAGATGTACTGGGCCATAAGAAACCTGTCTGGGGAATGGATCGTGACTGCGCGTGGCCGTGCATTATCCCGGACTCGCGCCGTTCTTTCCAGACGGTCCCTTGGGGCGACGGCCGTCCTGGTGAACATCGCCATGATGCAGTGCACCGCGGTACACTGGATCAAGTCCACGCTTTGCGCCTGCCATGCCCCCCAACCCCTTCTCCCATCCCTGTGCCTTCAAGGCCCTCGCCGCGGGCCTGCTGGGGGCGGCCCTCACCGCCGGGGCCTGCTGGATGGTGGATCATGCCTGGGCCCACCGTCTGGAGGACCGGGCGCGGGCCCGGGTGCTCCAGGAACTGACCACCTACCGTGCGCGCCTGGAGGGGGAGCTCAGCGCCACTGTGCATCTGACCCTGGTGTTGTCCACCTATACCGGCATCCACCCCGATCTGGACCGGAAGGAATTCGAGCAGATCGCCGCCGCGCTCTATGCCCGCCGCCCGGATGTCATGCGCAACCTCACCCTGGCCCCGGACAATGTCATCCGCTACGTCTACCCCCGGGAGGGCAACGAGGCGGTCCTGGGAATGGATCTCTACCACCATCCGGAGCAGGGGGCCTCGGTGCGGCGGATGATGGACGAGGGCCGCACCGTACTGGCCGGTCCCTGGCCGTTGCGGGAGGGGGGGGAGGGGTTGCTCATCCGCACCCCCGTCTACCGGGCGGGACCGGAGGGGCGGCGTTACTGGGGACTGAGCAGCATCCCGGTGAACCTGGGGGCCATCCAGCAACGGGCGCGGTTGGGGGAGGTGGAACGGCATCTGGAAATCGCCCTGCGCGGACGCGACGGCCTGGGTGCCCAAGGGGCGGTCTTTTACGGCGATCCGGCCCTTTTCCGGGAGAATACGGTGCGTCAGGCCGTGACGGTGACCGGGGGGCGCTGGGAGATGGCCGCGCGGCCGCGCCAGGGCTGGGCGGCCTGGACCGGGCGTCCCGGGGCCTGGTACCTGGGGGGCGGGGTGCTGGTATTCATGGCGGGGCTGCTCAGCTGGAATCTCACCTATCAGGCCCTGCGCCTGCGGGAATCCGAGCGTCTGTACCGCGCCCAGGGGGAGCGCCTGCGGGCCATCATCCGGGCCATGCCCGATATCTTCTTCATCCTGGATGCACAGGGCCGCTACCTGGAGATCTTCGGCGGCACGGACGAGGCGGGTTACCATCAGGACTATGACGGTCTGGTGGGGCTTTCGGTGGAGGACGTTCTCCCGGCGGATAAGGCCCGGCTGTTCCTGGAGCACATCCGCCGGGTACTGGCCTCGGGTCAGCTCCAGACCCTGGAATACACCCTGTCGGCAAAAGACGTGGGCATGGACGAATCCAACGGCCCCGTGGGGCCGCAGTGGTTCGAGGGCCGGGTCACCCCCCTGGATGCCGATGTCATGGGGTGCCCGGCGGTGCTCTGGCTGGCGGTGAACATCACCCAGCGCAGGAAGGCCCAGGAAGACATACGCCATATGGCCCTGCACGACCCCCTCACCGGGCTGGCCAATCGCAGCCTGCTGCGGGATCGGGTGGAGCATGCCCTGGCCCAGGCCCGGCGCAGCGGCCAGGGGGTGGCCCTGATGTTCATCGACCTGGATGACTTCAAGCCAGTGAACGATCGCCTGGGCCATGATGCCGGCGACCGGATGCTGTGCGAGGTGGCCCATCGTCTCATGGGCGCCGTGCGCGCCTCGGATACCGTGGCCCGGGTGGGTGGGGACGAGTTCGTGGTGCTGCTGGAGGACCTGGAGTACAGGGCACAGGCCCGGGAGGTGGCCGCCAAGATCCTGGAGATCCTGGGGCGGCCCGTGGAGATCAAGGGCCGGGTCCTGCGCATCGGCTGCAGCATCGGCATCGGCTTCCATCCGGAAGATGGCGACGGCTACGAGGCCCTTATGGGTAGTGCGGACCAGGCCCTGTACTGCGCCAAGCACCGGGGCAAGGCCCGTTTCTGGCCGGCGGATCCGCCGGAGGAAGATAAGCGGGCCCCGGACCCCACCGGGGCCTGAGGGCCGTCAATTACGGATGCCCACGCCGCGATCCAGCAGGTACAGGGCCGTGAGAAAGAGCGCGGCGACAAAGCCCAGGATGATGCCGTAGGACAGGGCAAGCCCCATATCCGAAAGGCCGATGAAGCCGTAACGGAAGGCATTGATCATGTACAGGATGGGGTTGAGCAGGGAGACATCCTGCCAAAACCCGGGCAGCAGGCTGATGGAATAGAACACCCCCCCCAGATAGGTGAGGGGGGTGAGGACGAAGGTGGGGACGATGGAGATGTCGTCGAAGCTGCGGGCGAAGACCCCGTTGATCAGCCCCGCCAGGGAGAAGAGCACGGCGGTGAGCAGCACCACCGTCACCGCCACCAGCGGGTCGTGGATCGTGAGCGGGCTGAAGAACATGGACACCAGGGTCACCCCTGCCCCCACGGCCAGACCCCGGGCCACGCCGCCGCCCACAAAGCCCAGGATGATCAGGTAATTGGGTACGGGGGAGACCAGCATCTCCTCCAGATGGCGCTGAAACTTGGAGCTGTAGAAGGAGGACACCACGTTGGAGTATGCGTTGGTGATCACCGCCATCATGATCAGGCCGGGGACGATGAAGTCCATGTAGCGGATGCCCTCCATCTCGCCGATGCGCCCGCCGATCAGCCCCCCGAAGATGATGAAGTAGAGGCTGGTGGTGATCATGGGCGGCAGGATGGTCTGGATCCAGATGCGGGAGAACCGCAGGATCTCCTTGAGGACGATGGTCTTGAAGGCGATCCACTGGGCATGGGCGTTCATGGATTGCGGCTCCCGTTCACCATGTGCATGAACAGCTCCTCCAGGCGGTTGGACTTGTTGCGCATGCTGCGCACCTGGATCCCCTTACTTTGCAGGTCCAGGAACAACTGATTGAGGCTCGTGTCCCGATCCACGTCCGCCTCCAGGGTCAGTTCGTCCACCCAGCGCAGCCGGTGATGGGGCAGATCCGGCAGGTGCATCAGGGGCTCGCTCAGATCCAGGATGAAGGTCTCGCTGGTGAGCTTGGACAGCAGCCCCTTCATGGTGGTGTTCTCGATGATCCGCCCCTGGTCGATGATGCCGATGTGACGGCACAGGCTCTCCGCCTCCTCGAGATAGTGGGTGGTGAGGATGATGGTGCACCCCTCGCGGTTCAGTTCCCGCAGGAAGGACCACATGGAGCGGCGGATCTCGATGTCCACCCCGGCGGTGGGTTCGTCCAGGATCAGCAGCCGGGGTTCGTGCACCAGGGCCCGGGCGATCATCAGGCGGCGCTTCATGCCCCCGGAGAGCATGCGGGCCATGCCTTTGCGCTTGTCCCATAGCCCCAGCTCCACCAGGTACTTCTCCGCCCGCTTCCAGGCCTCCCGGCGGGGGATGCCGTAATACCCCGCCTGGTTCACCAGGATCTCCTCCACCGGCTCGAAGACGTTGAAGTTGAACTCCTGGGGCACCAGCCCGAGGCAGCGTTTGGCGGCGTGGATGTCCCGGTCCAGGTCGTGGCCGAAGATGGAGACGCTGCCGCCGGTCTTGTTCACCAGGGAGGCCACGATGCTGATGGTGGTGGACTTGCCGGCCCCGTTGGGTCCGAGCAGGGCGAAGAAGTCACCGGGCTCCACATCGAGATCGATGCCCTTGAGGGCCTCGAAGCCGTTGCGGTAGGTCTTGGTGAGCTGCCGGATGGAAAGTGCGCTGGGCATGGTAAGGGGGAAGATCGGGTCCCGGGCCTGTGTAAACCCATTATTCTACCCGCCCGGGTGGATTCGGGGCCAATGCATTGCGTCCGGACCCGTTGGCGATGGCCGGCGGCCCATGGGGCGGGCGGCCCCTTCGCCGCCCCCGCCCCCCGCATGGGACCGCTTGAAGGCAAGCCGGCGCCCTGGGGTACACTGCCTTCTTTTGGCCCACGCCCATCCCCGAGGACGTCATGAACGATTGTTTCGCCACGGCCGACACCCCCGAGACCCCGATCCCCCTGGTGCCGCTGGAGGCGGAGGGTCTGTCCGCCTGGCTGGAAGGACAGCCACAGCGGGTGCGCCAGTGGGTGGCGGCGGCCGGGTTCCGGGCGCGGCCGGAGCAGGTGCTCACCGTGCCGGACGCGGATGGCGGCATCGGCCAGGCCCTGGTGGGGGTCTCCCCGGAGGGGGATACCTGGTCCCTGGCCGCGGCCGCCGGACAGCTGCAGGAGGGGGTGTTCGCGCCGCCCCGGGACTGGCCCGCTGCCCGTCGCCTGCAGGCCGCCGTGGGCTGGGGGCTGAGCGGCTATCGTTTCGACCGCTACCGCCCATGCGACCGGCCCGTACCGCAACTGCATCTCCCGGGGCTGGAGCCGGAGGAGATCCACCGCCTGCACGACACCGTGGCGGCCGTCTCCCTGGTGCGGGATCTGATCAACACCCCGGCGGAGGACATGATGCCCGGGGACCTGGGGGCAGCCACCGAGACCCTGGCCGGGGCCTACGGGGCCCGGGTATCCCAGGTGGTGGGGGAGGACCTGCTGCGGGAGAACTATCCGGCCATCCACCGGGTGGGCCGGGCCAGTGCCCATGCCCCCCGGCTCATTGACCTGGAATGGGGGGATCCGGCCCATCCCCGGGTTACCCTGGTGGGCAAGGGGGTCTGCTTCGACAGCGGGGGTCTGGACATCAAGTCCGCCGATGGCATGCGGTGGATGAAGAAGGATATGGGGGGTGCGGCCCACGTGCTGGGCCTGGCCCGCCTGATCATGTCCGCGGGCCTGCCGGTGCACCTGCGGGTGCTCATCGGGGCGGTGGAGAATGCCATCTCCGGCGACGCCTTCCGCCCCGGGGATGTCCTGTCCACCCGCGCCGGGCTCAGCGTGGAGGTGGACAACACCGATGCCGAGGGCCGGCTGGTCCTGGCCGATCTGCTGGCCCGGGCCGGGGAGGAGACGCCGGAGGTGATCCTGGATTTCGCCACCCTCACCGGTGCGGCCCGGGTGGCGGTGGGCACCGAGATCGCCGCCTTCTTCACCGGGGATACAGACCTGGCCCATGGTCTGTATCGTGCCGCCGGGGCCGTGGACGACCCCTGCTGGCGCCTGCCCCTGCATGCCCCCTATAGCGCCCTGCTGGAGAGCAGCGTGGCGGATCTGTGCAACGGGGCCCATAGCCCCTACGGCGGGGCCATCACCGCCGGATTGTTCCTGCAGCGCTTCGTGCCCGCCGGTCCGCGCTGGGTGCATTTCGATGTCATGGCCTGGAACACCCGCCACCGGCCGGGACGGCCCAAGGGGGGGGAGGCCATGGGCCTGCGGGCGGCATTCCACTGGCTGGAGGGCCGTTACCGCCGCTGAGGAGGGGATGCGAGGGCCCGGGGGAGAGGGGCCTTCATCCCTTCTTCGTCAGCCGCTCCCGCAGGGGTTCGTCCGCCTTCTCCCGCAGGGCCCGGGCCGTGTTCTTCGAGGGGTCGCTGAAGACAAAGCGCCCCGCCAGCACACAGCCCTTCATGCCCGGCTCGCACGGGCGTCCGTCCAACTTGCCGCAACGGCCCTTGCTCTCGTGGGGGCAACCCCATCCGCTCATGTGTACCTCCTCGTTGACATCCTTCCCACGACTCGTGCCGGGGGGGGGTCAGGCTTGAAAGGGGAAAGGGAACCCGGTTGCAGGCACTCCATGCCCGTGCGCGGGGCCGGACAAGGGAGATCGGGTCCGCGGTGGGCTGCGCACTTCACTCCAGCGTGGCGGGGAACAACGCCGGCCCGGACGTGGCTTCCACCGCTTCGAGGCGTCCGTCCTGCAACCGGTAATGCCGCGTCGCCGGGGGGGCCACGGCGGTCTCGTGGGCGATCACCAGGGTGGCCCGCGCCGCCAGCCAGGGGGTGAGCCGTGTCCGCAGCCTCTCGATGGTGGCGCCATCCAGTCCCCGGAAGGGCTCGTCCAGGATCACCACCCGGGGCTCGCGCAGGATCAGCCGGGCCAGGGCGAGACGCCGGGCCTGGCCACCGGAGAGCAGGGCCCCGCCTTCCCCCACGGGGGTATCCAGCCCCTGTTCCAGGGTGGCCACGAAATCCTCCAGCCCCGCCAGGTGGAGGGCCTGGTGCAGCCTGGCATCGTCCGCCTGCGGATCCGCCAGGCGCAGGTTGGCGGCGATGCTGTCGGCGAAGAGCACCGTCTCCTGGGTGAGCACGGCCACGTGATCGTAGAGCTCCCGATAGCTCATGTCCGCCACCGGCACCCCCGCCAACCGGGCTTCACCGGATTGCGGGGCCACCAGGCGCAGGGCCACCGAGACCAGGCTGGTCTTGCCGGCGCCGCTTTCGCCGGTCACCAGCACGATCTCCCCGGGATCCACCTTCAGGCTCACCCGGTCCAGGACCGGGGGGATCCCCTCCCGGTAGCGCAGCGTCACCTCATGCAGCGCCAGCCCGCCCCGCTCCCCCGGGGGGATGGGGTATGCCGGTTCCGGCAGGGCGGGGCGGGTATGGGCCACCTCCAGGAGACGGCGTGCGGCGGCCCGCATCTGTTCCACCCGTTGATAGGCCCCGGGGAGCATGGCCACCGCCTCCCCCAGGCCCAGGGCCCCCAGCACCACCAGCACCACCAGCGGTGCCCCGGCCTCACCGGCGGCCAGCCAGCCCGCGCCCAGCCACAGGGCCAGCCACACGGCCCCGAGACCCGCCAGGGTGGCGGCGGCATCCCCCAGGGCCCCCCGCAGGCCCAGGGCGAATTCTGCCCGGGCCCGGGCCCGCTCCGCCTCCCGCAGGGCCTGTGCATGGCGATCCAGTGCCCCGAAGACCCGCAGTTCCGCCAGGCCCCGGATCCCCTCCACGGCATATTCGCGCACCCACGCCGCGGCCCCGGTCCGGGCCCGTCCCGCGCTCCGGCCGAGGACCAGGGCCAGGGCCGGCAGCAACAGACCCGCCAGGGCCAGCCAGGCCACGATCCAGAGGGCGGATGCCGGGGCCAGCCAGCCCAAGAAGACGGCCCCGGTCATGAGGGTGATGACCGCCGTCAGGCTGGGGGTGATCACCCGCAGAAACAGGCCGTCCAGGGTGTCGATGTCCCCCACCAGGCGCTGCAGCAGGTCGGCGGAACGGAACCGGGCCAGGGTGGCCGGGTCCAGGGGGGCCAGGGTGCGGAAGATCCAGCCCCGCAGGTCCGCGAGATGGCGCAACACCGCCTCGTGATTCACCAGGCGTTCGGTGTAGCGGGCCACGGTGCGGGTAATGGCGAAGGCGCGAATGCCCCCGGCGGGGCGGTACACATCCAGAGCCGCCAGCAGCCCCGCGCCCGCCAGGGCGGATGCGGTGATGAACCAGCCGGACAGGGCCAGCAGCCCCGCCGAGGTCAGCACCGTCAGCACCGCCAGCAGCAGACCGCCCCCGAACCAGGGCAGACGCGGCAGGGCGAGCCGGAGAAACGGCCAGAGATCCTTCAAGGCTTTTCCTCTCCCCGTTTCGTGTCCTGCACCACCCGACCGTCCTGCAGGGTGACGACCCGATCAGCCCAGTTCATGACCCGGGGATGATGGCTGGCAATGAGCACGGTGGCCCCGGCGGTGGCGGAGCGCTCCAGGGCCGCCAGCACCCGGGCCTCGGTGTCCGGGTCCAGCCCCGCAGTGGGCTCGTCCAGCAGCCACAGGGGGGCGCGTTTCAGGGCGGCCCGGGCCAGGGCCACCCGCTGGCCCTGGCCGCCGGAGAGGCCATGGCCCCGTTCCCCCAGGGGGGTATCCAGGCCCCGGGGCAGACCGGCGGCGAACTCCAGCACTCCGGCGTCCCGGGCCGCCGCCTCCACCGCCGCCTCCGAGGCCCCGGGATCCCCCAGGCGGATGTTGTCCGTCAGGGTGCCGGCGAAGACATGGGGACGCTGACCCACCCAGGCCGCCTGGGCCACCGGGTCGGGGGGTTCCCCATTCACGCGGACCTGGCCATGGTCCGGCTCGATGAAGCCGGCCAGCAGGTGCAGCAGGCTGGACTTGCCCGCGCCGCTGGGGCCTACCAGGGCCACCCGCTCACCGGGGGCGATGGACAGATCAACCCCCTCCAGGGCGCGGCGATCGCCGTCGAATCGCAGATGCACGTCTTGCAGATGGACGGCCGCCCCCTGGCCCGGGTTCGCCCCGCGTCCTGGTGCAGGAAGATCCGGCGCCCTTCGCTCCAGCAGGGGCATCAGGGTCTGGGCCGCGCCCAGGGCCGAGGCCCGGTCGTGGTAGTGCTGGGCCAGCTGGCGCAGGGGCTGGAAGAAATCCGGGGCCATGAGCAGAACGAACACCCCGGAGAAGAGGGTAAGTTCATCCGCCGGGCCCCAGTCCAGATAGCCGATGAGCCCGAAGCCCACGTACATGGCCACCAGGGCGATGGCCACCGCGCTGAAGAACTCCAGCACCGCCGAGGACAGGAAGGCCACCCGCAGCACCTTCATGGTGCTGGCCCGGTAGCCTTCCGAGGCCCGGGCCACCTCGTCAGCGGCCCGATCCTGGGCATTGAGCAGGCGCAGGGTGGTCAGCCCCTGGAGCCGGTCCAGGAAGTGCCCGCCCAGGCGGGCCACCGTTTCTTGCTGCTCGCGGCTCACCTGCTCCGCCCCCATACCCAAAAGGGCCATGAAGAGGGGGATGAGGGGGGCGGTGAACAGCAGGATGAGGGCGGCCACCCAGTCCTGGGTGAAGGCCGCGATGAGGATCGCGGCGGGGACGGCCAGGGCCACGGCCTGTTGCGGCAGGTAGCGGGCGTAGTAGCCGGTGAGGGCCTCGATCTGCTCCACCAGGGCCGCCGACAGGGTGCCACTGTGCCGGTCCGCCAGGCGCACCGGTCCCAGATGGGCCAGATGGGCAAACAGCTGCTCCCGCAGGTGTCCCTGGATGCGCAGCGCCGCCGCCAGGCCCGCCGTCTCCCGCGCCCAGCCCAGGAACACCCGCAGGCACATGACCCCGGCCAGCAGCAGGAAGGGGATCAGGAGCGCCGCCGGGGGATGCTGCCCCGCGATGGCCCGGTCCAGGATCCAGGCCATGAGCCCCGCCTGGGGGATGACCAGCCATCCGGACAGCACGCCGGCCGCGGTGGCGCCCCCCAGCAGGGGACGCACCAGGCCCACATGCCCCTGGAGCCAGCGGCGGGCCTGTCGCGGCGGGACAGTCGGTTTGGTGTGTTCCCCGGTCAGTGGTAACCCTCTCCGGCACGGACCTTGCCGCGGAACACCCAGTAGGTCCAGGCGGTATAGCCCAGGATGATGGGGATCACGAACAGCAGGCCGATGAGCGTGAACAGCTGGCTGTCCGGCGACGAGGCGGCATCCCAGTAGGTGTGCACCGGAGGCACGGCATAGGGCCACATGCTGATGAGCAGACCGATATAGGCCAGGGCGAAGAGCATCAGGGTGGCCACGAAGGGGAAGCCTTCATTGCGCCGGGACAGGGCGCGCCAGAGCCCGACCCCCACCAGGAGCGAGAGGGTGGGGAAGATCCAGAGGGTGGCGGCGTTGTCCAGCCAGCGCTCAAGGATATCCGGATGGCCGAGGGCGGTCCAGAGGCTCACCACCAGGTACACCAGGAGCACGGCCACCAGCATCCAGCGGGCCACCCGGTAGGCCCAGGCCTGCAGGTCCCCCTCGGTCTTCATGACGAGCCAGCAGGCCCCCAGCAGGGCATAACCCATCACCAGGCCCAGGCCGGTCATCACCGTAAAGGGGGTGAGCCAGTCCAGGGGGCCGCCCACATAACGGAAGCCCTCCACCTCGAAGCCCTGGATATAGGCACCCACCACCGCCCCCTGGGCGAAGGCGGCCACCAGCGAGCCCAAAAAGAAGGCCCAGTTCCAGGGGCCGCGGCCCTGGGGTGGGGCCTTGAAGCGGAACTCGAAGGCCACGCCGCGGAAGATGAGCCCGGCCAGGAGCAGGAAGACGCCGATGTACAGGGCCGGCAGGAAGACGGCATAGATCATGGGGAAGGCCGCCAGCAGCCCCGTCCCCCCCAGCACCAGCCAGGTCTCGTTGCCGTCCCAGACGGGGGCCACGGAGTTCATCATGATGTCCCGTCTTTCATCGCTGCCGGCGAAGGGGAAGAGGATGCCCACCCCCAGGTCGAAGCCGTCCATGAGCACGTACATGAACACGCCGAAGGCGATGATACCGATCCAGATCAGGGTTAGGTCGATGAGTTCCATGGGGTTTACCTCGTGCCCTGGGGGTTGGCGTTGGCTTCATGGAGTGGATCATCCACGGCCGAGAAGGGCCGTTTGGCGTGGGCCCCGGGGGCCTCATGCACCGGGGCCTCGGGTCCCTTACGGATGATACGTACCAGATAGGTGATGCCGGAGATGAAGACCACGGCGTACACGGTGATAAAGCCGATGAGGCTGAACAGGGCCATGCCGCCGGTGAGGGAGGGGGTCAGTCCCTGTTCCGTGCGGATCAGGCCATAGGCGATCCAGGGCTGGCGTCCCACCTCGGTGACAAACCACCCCGCCAGCACCGCCAAAAAGGGCAGGGGGATCATGAAACTGGTCAGGCGCAGGAACAGGCGCGAGCGCTCCAGCCGCCCGGTCAGGGTGAGCAGGGCCCCCCACAGGGCCATGAGGATCATGAGCACCCCGATGCCCACCATGATACGGAATCCCCAGAAGACCACCGGGACGTAGGGCCGGTCCTCCGGCGCCCATTCCTTGAGGCCGCGGATCTCGCCGTCCAGCTCGTGGGTGAGGATGAGGCTGGCCAGATTGGGGATGCCGATCTCCAGGAAGTTGCGCTCCGCCTCCTGGCTGGGCAGGGCGAACAGCAGCAGCGGCGCCCCCTGGGTGGTCTCCCAGACCCCCTCCATGGCCGAGACCTTCACCGGCTGGTGATGGAAGGTGTTGAGGCCGTGGACATCCCCCACCAGCAGCTGCCCCGGGGCGGCCAGCACCAGCATGACCATGCACATCTGCAGGGCCCGTTTCGAGGCCTCCGGGGCCTTGCCCTTGAGCAGGAACCAGGCGGAGACCCCCGCCACCACGAAGCCTCCGGTGAGGAAGGAGGCCAGGGCCATGTGGAAGAACCGGGGCGGGAAGGAGGGGTTGAAGATGGCCTCGCTCCAGGAGGTGAGGTGGACGATCCCGTCCCTCATCTCCACCCCGGCGGGGGTCTGCATCCAGCTGTTGGCCGAAAGGATCCAGAAAGAGGAGATGAAGGTCCCCAGGGCCACCATGCAGGCGGCGAACAGGTGGGTGCCCCGGGGCACCTTGTCGCGCCCGAACAGGAGGATCCCCAGAAAGACCGCCTCCAGGAAGAAGGCCGTGACCACCTCGTAGGCCAGCACGGGGCCCAGGAAGTTGGCGCTGCTGTAGGAGAAGACGCTCCAGTTGGTGCCGAACTGGAACGACATGACGATGCCCGAGACCACCCCCATGCCAAAGACCACGGCGAAGACCTTGGTCCAGAACCGGGCCAGTTGTTCGTAGGCCGGATTCTTGGTGCGATAGAGCAGGCCTTCCAGCACGGCGATATAGGAGGCCAGACCGATGGTGAAGACCGGGAAGAGGGCATGGAAGGAGACGACGAACGCGAACTGGATTCGCGACAAGATCAGGGGATCGAGATCCATGGGAAGGGCTCCCGTGTCACGGTGAAATGTAGACCAAGTCTAATGATTGCCGGTCCCTGGCCCCATGAGGAATCTCAATGCGAAACCCTGGATCTGCAAACCGGGGTTCCGCCGCACTGGGCCTCCCTGGACCGGCACAGCGGCACAAAGACCGCACGCAATGAGTGTACTGGTTCGGCATGGGGACTCAATGCACTGGTGACCGGAGTTTGATCCAATGCAGGCAATCGCCTGGATGGGGCGGTCTGCAGCCGGCTTTCCGGTCCTGCGACATGCAGATGCAATCTGGATCTGCTAGTCTTCGCTGCAGTGCAACATGGAGACGGGGCGGGCCGCCGGCCCGTCCCGAGTCTCCCCAATGGAGGTCACATGACGATCCAGCATCCCTTTTCCCTGGCCGGCAAGACCGGCATCGTCACCGGGCTCGCCAATGCCGACAGTATCGCCTTCGGCTGCGCCCGGGCCCTGCACGAGGCGGGGGCGGAGATGATCGCCACCTACGGCCATCCCAAGGCGGAGCCGCACCTCACGCCGTTGCTGGAATCCATGGGCCATCCCGAGCTGATGCTCTGCGATGTCCAGGACGAGGCCCAGGTGGAGGCCGTGTTCCAGCGCGCACAGGAGCGCTGGGGCCGGCTGGACTTTGTCATCCATTCCATGGCCTTCGCCCAACGCGACGACCTGCACGGTCGCGTGGTGGACTGCTCCCGGGAGGGATTCGCCCAGGCCATGGATATCTCCTGCCATTCCTTCCTGCGCCTGGCCCGGCGGGCGGAACCGCTGATGACCGCCGGGGGCAGCCTCATCACCCTGTCCTACTACGGGGCCGAGAAGGTGGTGGCCAACTATGGCCTCATGGGGCCGGTGAAGGCGGCCCTGGAGGCCTCGGTGCGCTACATGGCCGATGAACTGGGTCCCGCCGGCATCCGGGTCAACGCCATCTCCCCGGGACCCATCCGCACCCGCGCCGCCTCGGGCATCCGCAACTTCGAGGCCCTGGCCGAGGACGCCGAGCAGCGGGCCCCGCTGCGGCGCCTGGCCTCCACCGAGGATGTGGGTCGAACGGCCGTCTTCCTCATCTCGGAGGCGGGACAATCACTCACCGGCGGCACCACCTACGTGGACGCCGGTCATCACGTGAAGGCCTGAAGATCCATGGACCAGCAAGTCGACGACCGGGATTACATCGAGAACCGCACCTTCGACGAGATCCAGGTGGGGGACACCGCGACCCTGGAGCGGCGCCTCACCATGGACGACATCAAGCTCTTCGCCATCATGTCCGGGGACGTGAATCCGGCACACGTGGACGAGGACTTCGCCAGGAGCAGCCGGTTCCAGGAGATCATCGCCCACGGCATGTGGGGCGGGGCCCTCATCTCCACGGTTCTGGGCACGGAACTGCCCGGACCCGGGACCATCTACCTGGGCCAGACCCTGCGCTTCAAGGCCCCGGTGGGGCTGGGGGATGTGCTCCAGGTGAGCGTGCAGGTGAAGGAGAAGGATCCCAGGCGCAACCGCATCCAGTTCGACTGCCGCTGCACCAACCAAGACGGGCAGGAGGTGATCGAGGGGGTGGCGGACGTGCTGGCCCCCACGGAGAAGGTGCGCCGTCCGCGCACCGTCCTGCCCCAGGTGCGCATGGCCGAGCGGGCCCGGTTGCACGAACTCCTGCATGCCGCCACCCATCCCGAGCCCGTGACCATGGCGGTGGTGCACCCGGTGGACACGGCCGCCATCCAGGGGGCCTATGAGTCCGCCCGGGCCGGACTCATCGACCCGGTGCTGGTGGGACCGGAGGACCGCATCCGCGCCGCCGCGGAGGAGGCGGAGGTGGATATCCGTGATTTCCGCATCGTGCCCGTGGCCCACAGCCACGCGGCGGCGGAGAAGGCCGTGGCCATGACCCGCAGCGGCGAGATCGGGGCCATCATGAAGGGCTCCCTGCACACCGACGAGCTCCTGCGGGAGGTGGTGCGCCGGGATGCCGGACTGCGCACGGAGCGGCGCATCAGCCATGTCATGGCCTTCGATGTCCCCACCTACCCGCGGCCCCTGTTCATCACCGACGCGGCCATCAATATCTATCCCACCCTGGCGGACAAGGTGGACATCGTCCAGAATGCCATCGATCTGGCCCATGCCGTGGGCAACGACAACCCCAAGGTAGCCATCCTCTCGGCGGTGGAGACGGTGAACCCCAACATCCAGTCCACCCTGGAGGCAGCGGCCCTGTGCAAGATGGCCGAGCGGGGGCAGATCGAGGGGGGCGTGCTGGATGGACCGCTGGCCTTCGACAACGCCGTCTCCGAGGCGGCGGCCAAGACCAAGCACATCGTCTCCCCGGTGGCGGGGAAGGCGGATATCTTGGTGGCCCCGGACCTGGAGGCCGCCAACATGCTCATGAAGCAGCTCACCTACCTGGCGGATGCCACCGGGGCGGGGCTGGTGGTGGGGGCACGGGTGCCCATCGTCCTCACCAGCCGGGCCGATGATGCCATCACCCGCATGGCCTCCTGTGCCCTGGCCCTGCTCATGGCGGACTACCAGAAAAAGAAGGGGAGGTAATCTCATGGAAGAGGTCCTGGTGATCAACAGCGGGTCCTCCAGCCTCAAGTTCGCCCTGTTCGGGCACGATGCGGTGGCCACGCCGGAGGATTTCCATCCCCGCTACCGGGGGCATTTCTCCGGCCTGGGGGAACGCCCCCGCTTCGTGGTCCAGGACGGGGAGGGCAACGCCCGGGTGGAGGAGCTTCCGGAAGGAACCGCTCCGGGAGGGCGATTCGGCCACGAGGCGGCCCTGCACGCCCTGCTGGACTGGGTGGAACAGCGCCCCGACGCCCGCCGCATCGCCGCCGTGGGCCACCGCATCGTGCATGGGGGGGAGGCCTACCGGGCCCCCGTGCGCCTGGACGGCCGGGTCCTGGACGACCTGGAGCGCCTCATCCCCCTGGCCCCCCTGCACCAGCCCCATGGCCTGGCCCCGGCGCGGGCGCTCAGCGACCTGCGGCCCCATCTACCCCAGGTGGCCTGCTTCGACACCGCCTTCCACCGCCATCAGCCCCGGCAGGCCCAGTCCTTTGCGCTGCCCCGGCGCTTCACCGAGCGGGGGGTGATCCGCTACGGCTTCCATGGCCTCTCCTATGAATACATCGGCCATGTCCTGCCCGCCCGCCTGGGCAGCCCCCACAGCGGCCGCACGGTGGTGGCCCATCTGGGCAACGGCGCCAGCCTGTGCGCCCTGCAGGACGGACGCAGCGTGGCCTCCACCATGGGCTTCACCGCCCTGGATGGCCTGCCCATGGGCACCCGCTGCGGCAACATCGACCCCGGCGTGGTGCTGCACCTGATCGCACAGGAGGGCATGACCCCGGAGGAGGTGACGCACCTGCTCTACAAGGAATCCGGCCTGCTGGGGGTCTCCGGCATCAGCGGGGATATGCGCACCCTGCTGGAGAGCAACGTCCCCGAGGCCCGCGAGGCGGTGGACCTGTTCGTCTACCGCATCGTGCGGGAGATCGGCAGCCTCGCCGCCGCCCTGAGCGGTCTGGACCATCTGGTGTTCACCGCCGGCATCGGTGAGCGCGCCGCACCGGTGCGCGCCCGGGTGGCCGAGGGCTGTGCCTGGCTCGGGGTGAGCCTCGATGAGACCCGGAACAGGGCCCACGAGCAGCGCGTCTCCACAGACGACAGTGCCGTGGATGTCTGGGTCCTGCCCACGGACGAGGAACGCATGATCGCCTGGCATACCGCCCGGCTGTGCCGCTGAAGCCCCATCGCCCCCGCAAAACCTCCCGCCGTATCGTCTATATAGAGGTCATGGGCCGGTATCCCCGGGATCTGACGGATACCCCCCAAGCTGCAACGGAGGAGGACAAAGATGAGCGTCTACAAGGTCATCGAACTGATCGGCACCAGCGAGGAATCCTGGGAGGACGCGGCGCGGCAGGCGGTGGAAAAGGCCCGGTCCAGCCTGCGCAACCTGCGCATCGTGGAGGTGAACAAGCTGGACCTCAAACTGGATGAACAGGGGCGGATCGCCGCCTATCGGGCCCGATTGAACGTCTCCTTCAAGTACGACGATACCTGAATCCATCGGGGGCCTGGGGCGGGGCCCGATGGGCCCTCAAGTCCGCTGCCGCCGGGCCGATAACCCTTACGAGGTTCTGTCCGCCCACCCTGCCGGCATGACCCCCTTCCTCCCGGCTGAACAGGTATTGCCACATGGCCCTATCCTCTCCCCAGGTCACGGCACCCGCTTTTACGGGGCGCAGCCAACCGGCACCTTCCGCCGCCAACCCGGCACAGGGGGACGCCCGTATCCTGGCGGACAAGGAAGAGCGCCTGAACCAGCATGCCGACTATCGCATCATCCGCCGGATGCTGGTCCGGGAGACCCGTGGCGGGGACGCTGCCCCCTCCCGCCCCAACGGGGAATGGCAGGCGCAGACGGCCGGGGTCCCCGGGAAGGGCCGGGGGATGGCAGCGGGCGCGGGCGAACCCGCGCGTTCCGGGGAGATTCCGCAGGCGCCCGTCGGGGCAAGCCATGCCTCCCCGGAGGACACCCTACTGACGGCCGCCCGCCTGAGGATCGACGCCGTTCGTAGCCAACACCTGCAGGTACGCATGGGTTCCGCCCCGGAGCCGGAGCCCGTGCGCCAGGCGGATCCCCTGATGCTGGATCTGGGGGGCGAGGGCCTGGCCACCACCGGGGTGGAGGCGGGGGTGCGTTTCGACCTCACGGGGGACGGACGCCCGGAGCAGGTGAGCGTTCCCACGGGGGACACCTGGTTCCTGGCCCTGGACCGCGATGCCAGCGGGCATATCCAGGATGGCCGGGAACTCTTCGGGGACCAACACGGGGCCGAACATGGGTTTGCGGAACTGGCCCGTTTCGATACCCATCGCGACGGGGTGATCGATGCCAGGGATCCGGTCTTCTCCCGTTTGCGCCTGCTGCAACTGGAGGCGGATGGCCGCCAGCAGCAGCGCACGTTGCGGGAGGCGGGGGTGGCGGCCATCCCCCTGGATCACCGCCAAACGGCCCGGGCCCTGAACGCCTACGACACCGTGGCCCAGGAAGGGCGCTACGTGCGCAATGACGGCAGTACCGGACAGGCCGGGGATGTCCTGCTGGGGTACCGGGATCGATCGGCCTGAAACCCATGGGGAAACGGTGCGCGCTCCTGCACCACCCATAAGCTCTCGGCGGTGGGGGCGGTTCAATTCTCTTTCCCGCGGGGGTACCATCCCGCCATTCCGGGGCGTGGCCCAGGCTCTGGCCGGATCGGGGGATGAACCATGTCTCACCACGATGACGGTTTAAAAAAGTTGACCGGAAGAACAGCTCCTCAAGCCGTTGACATCATGAACTTCAGCAAATTCCTATCCGGCAGGTTCCTGGCGGGTCTGGCCCTACTGGCGGGCCTTGCCGGCTGCGGCCCCGAAGCACCGTTGCCCCATCTGGGGATCTGGGAGGTGACGCAGGTCATCGCCGCTGAAGAAGGGGAGGAGGCCGCTGGCGGGCTCAACGCCCTGGTGGGCCAGCGCGCCGTATATACGCGGCACATCGCCCATTTCGAATCCATGCAGTGCCTGCGCCCGCAATACACCCTGGAGCCCATGCCCGCCGACGGTGCTGCGCCCGCCGTGGCGCGGGTGGACCAGGGAGCCCTCCGGGAGCGTATCGCCATCTCCTGCCAGGGCGAAACCCTGCCTCCGGAGCAGGGGGGCATGCTCTATCTGCGGGATCGGGACACCCTGCTCATGACCTGGCGGGGGGGCGTTTTGTATCTGCAGCGGCGCAGTCAGGGACCGTCGGCCTCTTATTGATCCCGCCCTCAAAAGACACCGGGCCCGCCTCCCAGGAAGGGGGACGGGCCCGGAGGTCATGCTGCATCCTGCCGCGTCAGGCGCTCTTGCGACTGGCGGAGGACTTGTCCTGTTCGGGGTGCAGACGGGTCACCGTGGCCAGGCTTTCCTCGCCCAGCTTCTGCACCTCCTGGGAATATCCCCGGTGCAGCTCCACCAGTTCACTGGTATCCCGTGCCAGCTTCTCGCTCAGGGATTTGGCGGCCTCGCCCTGGGCCTTCAGATAGGCCTCCAGGCTCTTGGGGTCGTGCACCGTCTGCATGGCCCGCATCTGTTCGATGGCCACCTCGGAATAGCCACGGAACATGCTGATCTGATAGTCCACCAGTTTGGCCATGTGGTCCAGGGTGACGTTGTTGAACCGGCGCACCGGTTCGGCCATGGCATTGAATTGTTCCTGGGTCTTGTCGAAGAGTTCGTTGTACATGACAGGTCCTCCCGTATCGGGTTGCGGGGCCGGGGAGATCCCGACCTTGTTGCATTGCAGCATAGCGCAGTATTTTGTGCACTGCAACAACAAGGATGGGGGTCGGTACGGTCATTTCAAGGGCCTTGCCCCGAAAGGCGTTGGCGGGCAGGATGCCGTGCGCCCCTTGATGGTGTAGATTCAACGGACTTTTCCCCGGTCAGGGCCCGCAGCGCGGCCCTGGAGGAACCCCATGAGCCAAGCGCCTGCAGGTATCCGCGTCGGCATTCTGATCTTCGACCAGGTGGAGGTCCTGGACTTCGCCGGCCCCTTCGAGGTCTTCGCCACCACGCGCCTGGACGAATCCCGCCGCACGGAGACGGATTCCCCCTTCGATATCCGCCTGGTGGCCGAGCGCAAGCGTCCCGTCACCACAGCGGGCGGGATGATGGTGGTGCCCCATCACGACTTCAGGGATTGTCCCGCGCTGGACATCCTGGTGGTTCCGGGGGGGCGGGGGGCGCGCCGGGAACTGAGCAATATCCGTCTCATGGAATGGCTGCGGGCACAGTCCAACGGTCTGTCCCTGCTGGCCGGGGTATGCACCGGTTCCATGCTGCTGGGGCAGGCGGGGCTGTTGGAGGGGCTGCGCGCCACCACCCACTGGCGCTCCCTGGAGTGGATGCGGGACTACTTCCCGGATGTGATGGTGGTGGAGGACGAGTTCGTGGTGGATGCCGGTTCGGTGATCACCTCGGCGGGGATCTCCGCCGGGATCGACATGGCCCTGCAGCTGGTGATGCGCTTCTATGGCCAGGAGGTGGCCCGGGCCACCGCCCGCTACATGGAATACCCCTTCCCGGAGAACAGCCGCCCCCGGCAGGTGCATCATCTCAAGGCGGGATCCCGGCCGCCGGTGGCGGCCGGGGCCCCGGATTCCCCGGGGGAATGAACCGGGGCAGGGCGGGGTGGTGTCAACGCCCGCCCGGGGCAGGGATGGGGTAGCGGCTTTCGCCGCCCCGGTACTGGTTGGCGTCCACCACCGCCAGGGCGGTCATGTTCACCAGGCGGCGCACCGAGGCCGTCTCGGTGAGGATGTGCACCGGACGGTCCGCCCCCAGCAGGATGGGGCCGACGCTCACCCCTTCGCCGCTGGCGGCCTTGAGCAGATTGAAGGCGATGTTGGCCGCATCGATGTTGGGCATCACCAGCAGGTTGGCCTCTCCCTTGAGGCGGCAGTCCTGGAAGAGGCGCTGACGGATCTCCTCCTTGAGGGCGGCGTCGGCATGCATCTCCCCGTCCACCTCCAGATCCGGGGCCATGTGTTCCAGCAGGTCCCGGGCGTGGCTCATCTTGCGCGCCCCCTCCGAATCCACACTGCCGAAGTTGGAGTGGGAGACCAGGGCCACCCTGGGGGTGAGGCCGAAGTTGCGCACCTCCTGGGCGGCCATGAGGGTGATCTCGGCGATGGTCTGGGCATCCGGGTTCTCGTTGACGTAGGTGTCGCAGAGGAACAGGGTGCGCCGCGGCAACATGAGCAGGTTCATGGTGGCGAAGTGGCGTACCCCCGGGGCCAGGCCGATCACGTCGCCAATGTGCTTCAGGTGATAGGCATGCTGGCCCACCATGCCGCAGATCATGGCGTCGGCCTCGCCGTTTTTCAGGAGCAGGGCGGCGATGAGGGTGTTGTTGCTGCGGATCTGCTGCTTGGCCAGATCCGGGGTGACGCCCCGTCGGCCCATGATGCGGTGGTATTCGCTCCAGTACTCCCGGAAGCGGGGGTCGGAATCGGGATTGATCAGTTCGAAATCCTTCCCCGGCACCAAAGGCAACCCGATGCGTTCGATGCGGCTGCGCACCACCTCCGGCCGGCCCACCACCACGGGCTGGGCCAGGCCTTCCTCCAGCACCGTCTGCACCGCCCGCAGGACGCGCTCGTCCTCCCCCTCGGGATAGACCACCCGCCGGGGCGCCGCCTTGGCGGCGGCGAAGACCGGCTTCATGACGAAACCGGACTGGTAGACGAAATTATTCAGGTGATCCCGGTAGGTCCAGAGTTGCTCGATGGGGGCGGTGGCCACCCCGGAGTCCATGGCCGCCTTGGCCACCATGGGGGCGATTTTGACGATCAGGCGGGGATCGAAGGGCTTGGGGATCAGGTATTCGGGGCCAAAACGCAGTCCCTCGTCGCCGTAGGCCTTGGCCACCACCTCCGAGGGCTCGGCCCGGGCCAGTTCCGCCAGGGCCTTGACCGCGGCCACCTTCATCGTATCGGTGATGGTGCGGGCCCCCACATCCAGGGCGCCCCGGAAGATGAAGGGGAAGCACAGGACGTTGTTCACCTGATTGGGATAGTCCGAGCGGCCCGTGGCCATCATGGCGTCCTGGCGCACCTGGGCCACCTCCTCGGGGAAGATCTCCGGGTCCGGATTGGCCAGGGCCATGATGAGGGGATTGGGGGCCATGCGCGCCACCATATCCGGCTTGAGCACGCCGCCGGCGGAGAGGCCCAGGAAGATATCCGCCCCGTCGATGACCTCGCCCAGGGTGCGCGCCTCCGTGGCCTGGGCGTAGCGCTGCTTGATGGTGTCCATCTCCTCGGGGCGGCCCTTGTACAACACGCCATGGATATCGGTGACCCAGATGTTGTCCAGGGGCAGACCCAGGGTCACCAGCAGGTCCAGGCAGGCGAGGGCGGCGGCCCCGGCCCCGGAGGTGACCAGCTTGACGTTGCTCAGGTCCTTGCCGCTGAGATGCATGGCATTGAGCACGGCCGCGGCCACGACGATGGCGGTGCCGTGCTGATCATCATGGAACACGGGGATGTTCATGCGTTCCCGCAGCCGGTGCTCGATGTAGAAGCATTCCGGGGCCTTGATGTCCTCCAGATTGATGCCGCCGAAGGTGGGCTCCATGGCGGCGATCATGTCCACCAGGCGGTCGGGGTTGCGCTCGTTGAGTTCGATGTCGAAGACATCGATATTGGCGAATTTCTTGAAGAGGACCGCCTTGCCCTCCATCACCGGCTTGGCCGCCAGGGGGCCCACCGCCCCCAGTCCCAGCACCGCCGTGCCGTTGGTGATCACCCCCACCAGGTTGGCCCGGGCCGTGAGGCGGCCGGCCTGGGCGGGGTCCTGGGCGATGAGCCGCGAGGCGGCGGCCACCCCGGGGGAATAGGCCAGCGCCAGGTCCCGCTGGTTGGTGAGCCCCTTGGTGGGGACCACCGAGATCTTTCCCGGGGTGGGCTGGAGGTGGTAATCGAGGGCGGCTTGGTCTAGGGAGCTTTTATCCATGGGGTATCAGGGCTTGGAACGGGGATTGGGGGGCGGTGTATTATCCGGGTTTACGGTCATTTCCGCACGTGCGGTCATCGGGAGAAGACGTCATGCGAGCATACAAGACCGGGTGGACCCTCATCACCGGCGGCGGCAGCGGTCTGGGGCAGGCCCTGGCCTGGGATATCGTCGGCCGGGGCGGGCGGGTGATCGTGGCCGGGCGCCGCCCGGAGGCCCTGGAGGAGACGCGCGCGAGCGCCCCGGAATCCATCCTTGCGGTGACGGCGGATGTGGCCACACCCGAGGGCCGGGAGGCCGTGGTACAGGCCGTGCAGGATCGGGGGCCGCTCTATGGCGTGGTGCACAATGCCGCGGTGCTGGATCCGGTGGGACCGCTGGCTGAAGTCTCCCCGGAGGACTGGCGTTACCAGCAGGCCGTCAACGTGGAAGGCCCGCTGTTCCTCACCCAGGCCCTGTTGCCGCATATGATGCACGGCGGACGCATCCTGCACATCTCCTCGGGGGCGGCCCATCGTTGCCTGGTGGGTTGGGGCGGCTACTGCAGTTCCAAGGCCGCGCTGCACATGCTCTACCTGTGCCTGAGGGAGGAACTGGCCCCCCGGGGGGTGCATGTGGGCAGCGTGCGCCCGGGCGTGGTGGACACCCCAATGCAGACCCGAATCCGCGCCACCGACGCGAGCCGGTTCCCCGGCGTGGAGCGTTTCCGCCGCCTGAAGGCCGAGGGGCAACTGGAGTCCAGCAAGCGCGTGGCGGATTTCGTCAGCTGGATCCTGCTGGATACGGGCGACCGCCAGTTCTCCGAAGAGGAATGGGATATCGGCAATGAGGCCCAGACCCGCCTCTGGCGGGATACACGGGCCCTCTGATCCCCATCCTCGCGGGTTCCGGGGCAACAAACGTTCGGGGTGGGGGGCTGCGGAGAGGGGAAGGGGTTTTCAGGGTCACTCCTTAATTTAACATAATATACATTATGCGAACTTTAAGGTACGGGTGCGCGCATAACGGAAACCCGAATCAGCTCCCGCTCCAGCGCACCGATCTAGGCGGGAATGCCTCGTGACGGCCCTCCGTCCCCGGCATACCCGCCGTCCGCGAACGGTCCCTTGTGCAAGGCCTTCCACTCAACGGGAAACGGTCACGCGATTTTGGCTTCAGCGCTGGATGGGCGCCATCGTCGGGAAACCGGGGTCGCCTGGCCTCTTATCTATTCAGATCTATTCAGATCTATTCAGATCTGGTTTTTTTACAAGCCAGGATCGATCTAAGTTACTGTGAAATTAAGATTTAATTGAGTAGAATTCAATTCGAATATCTATTCATAGTTCCATACATGGGCACCCCGGATGGACTCAAAAGCTCTCACCGGTTTACTGAGTCACCGCGGCTGGATGTCGTCCAGCGAGATCGGTGACCGACTGGGTTTGAGCCAACCCTCCGTCTCGCGGCTCATCCGGCGGGCGGGCCGCACGGTGGTCCGGGCCGGACAGGCCCGCAAGACCCGTTACGCCGCCCGGCGAACAGCCTTCGACGCCGGTGACGAGTTTCCATTGTTTGCCATCAATCAGCACGGCGCCCCGACCCTCATCGCCACGCTGCATCCGGTGGCGCCGGGCGGGTTTTACGTCGAATCGTCCTCAAGCGCACCCTGGCTCAGGGGCGAGAGCGCCGTAGGGACCTTCGAGGACCTGCCCTATTTTCTTCAGGATCTGAGGCCCCAGGGTTTCCTCGGCCGCCGGATCGCCAAGGCGCTGCGTCCGGAGACGGGCTTTCCGGCCAATCCTGAACGCTGGAGCAGTGACCAGGTGGGCCGATACCTGCTGCGCCACGGCAAGGACCTCCCCGGTAATCTGATCCTGGGCGAACGCGCACTGGAGGCCGTCCAACGACACCAGCACGAGATTGTCCCGGACTCACCTGCCGTCTACCCGGAGCTTGCACAGCGCATCATGGCGGCCGGTGCGCCGGGTTCCTCTGCGGGGGGGGAACAGCCCAAGTTCACAGCCCTGACGGATCAGGGTCACGTTATCGTGAAGTTCTCCCCGATGGGGGAATCGGCGGAGTCGCAGCGCTGGCGGGATCTGCTGGTCTCCGAATGGCATGCCCTTGAGCTGCTGCGTGAGCACGGCATCGAGACGCCGCGCACCTCGCTTCACAGCCTCGGCGGCCGCGTCTACCTGGAGATCGAGCGGTTCGATCGGATGGGCGAGCACGGGCGATTGCCGAGTCTCTCCCTCACGGCCATCGACATGGAGTTCGTCGGTGCCCTCGAATCGTGGAGCCAAAGCGGTGAAGCGCTCGCCGAGCAGGGTCTGCTCAGACGAGATGATCTCGGGCGCCTTCGTTGGCTGGATCGGTTCGGGGAGTGGATCGCCAACAACGACCGTCACCTCGGCAACGTCAGTCTCGCCCCGACCCGCTCGGGCTATCGGCTGCTGCCGGCCTACGACATGCTGCCAATGGCCTTTGCGCCGATTCGCGGAGAACTTATGGAACCGGTCTACCAGCCGCCGATTCGCTCGTACCGCGATGGCGAAGAACTCTGGCAATCCACGGGCCTGGCTGCCGCGGCCTACTGGCGGCGGCTAAGCGAAGAGCCACGGCTCTCGGGGGCGTTTCGCAAGATCGCCCTCGCCTGCCTGCGGTCGGTGGAGTCGGCGCTTGAAGCGCCGGCCCCTTGGGACCGGCTCTCTTGATCCGGGCCTCTGAGGCGCAGGCGCACAGGCACTGCACACGGCCGGGGCACGCGCTCGATATGCACACGGAACCCGGCCGCCGGGACGATGCGTTCTAGGCGGCCACCGCCTTGTCGATACCCTCCGCCAGGACCTCTCCGAGGAAACGGATCTGTTCCTCGGTGATGATGTACGGAGGCATCATGTAGGCCACGTTACCCAGGGGCCGCAGCAATGCGCCCCGTTCCAGGGCGTGGCGATACACCGCCAGGCCGCGGCGTTCCTGCCAGGGGTACGGCTCGCGGGTGTCCTTGTCCTTCACCATCTCCACGGCGGCGATCATGCCGTGCTGGCGCACATCGCCCACATGGGGATGATCCGCCAGGGGCGCCAGGGTCTCCCGGATCACCCGGGCCAGGTGGCGGTTGCGCTCCAGCACCGCATCCTTCTCGAACAGGTCCAGAGTGGCCAGGGCCGCGGTGCAGGCCAGCGGGTTGGCCGTATAGGAATGGGAATGCAGGAAGGCGCTGAGCCGGGTGTACTCGTCGTAGAAGGCGTTGTAGACCTGCTCGTGGGTGAGCACCACCGACAGGGGCAGATACCCCGCGGTGAGCCCCTTGGACAGGCACATGAAGTCCGGGCTGATGCCGGCCTGCTCACAGGCGAACATGGTTCCGGTACGGCCAAAACCCACGGCGATCTCATCGGCGATGAGGTGCACTTGGTAGCGGTCGCAAAGCTGGCGCAGACGTTTCAGGTATTCCGGATGATGCATGCGCATGCCCCCGGCGCACTGCACCAGGGGTTCAACGATGACGGCACAGGTCTCGTGGGCGTGACGCTCCAGGGCCGCCTCCATGTCCGCGATGCGCCGCAGGGCCACCTGCTCGCAGGTCTCCCCGGGTTCCCGTTCGAAGCAGTCCGGGGACGGTACGGTGATGGCCTCCATCAGCAGCGGCCGGTAGGTGGACTTGTACAGGGCCACGTCCCCCACCGCCAGGGCCCCCAGGGTCTCACCGTGATAGCTGTTGGACAGGCAGATGAAGCGCGTCTTTTCCTCCCGGCCCTGGTTGAGCCAGTAGTGGAAGCTCATCTTCAGGGCCACCTCCACGGCGGCGGAACCGCTGTCGGCATAGAAGCACCGACTCAGGCCCTGGGGCGTCAGGGCCACCAGGCGCTCGGAAAGCTCCACCACCGGCTCGTGGGTGAATCCGGCCAGGATCACGTGTTCCAGCTGTTCCGCCTGGCGCCGCAGGGCCTCGTTGATGTACGGGTTGGCGTGGCCGAAGAGGTTCACCCACCAGGAGCTGACGGCATCGATGTAGCGCCGGCCGTCGAAATCCTCCAGCCACACCCCCTCGCCGCGGCGGATGGGGGTCATGGGCAGGTGTTCGTGGTCCTTCATCTGGGTGCAGGGGTGCCAGACCACGGCCAGATCGCGTTTCTTGAGGGTCTCGTTGTTCATCTCATTCGCCTCGGGGATCGCCCCGCCCTGCCCCTCCGGGGACCGCGGGGCGCGGTGTGCAACGAAAAGGGCCGCGTCCACCGCGGCCCGAATAGCTGTCTGTCCGGTATGCCCTTGCCCTGCCCCCGGATCAGTCCGCGGCGGTGGCCCGGGCCTGCATGGCGGCGTATTCGTCCTCGAAGAAGAAACGATCTTCCCCGAAGGCGGGACGGAGCTGTTCCAGCCAGGTGGCCTGTTCGTCGTAGCGGGCGAAGAACGGGCGCTGGGCCCAGTCGGGGTTGCGCCCCTGGATGAAGCGCAGCACGAAGACCTTCTCCCCATGGATCTCGGTCACCCCCTGGATCTCCACCTTGCCGGGACCTGCGCTCATGGACGGGCCCCGGGCGGTGCGTCCCAGGCCGGAGACCCGGGTCATGGCCCCGCGGTAGATCTCCCAGGCCCGTGCCAGAGGCACCTCGAAATAGCGGCGTGCACCGGTATCCCGCTCCACGAACAGGTAGTACGGCACGATCCCCAGACGCACCTGGGTCTGCCACATGCGGGCCCAGACCTCCGGGTCATCGTTGATATGGGCCAGCAGCGGCCCCTGACTGCGGATCTCGGCGCCGGTGTCCCGCAGGCGGCGGATGGCCTCCCGGGCCATGGGGGTGTCCATCTCCCGCCAGTGATTGTAATGGGCCATGAGGGCCACGTGCTTGCCGGCCCGCACCAAGCGCTCCAGCAACTGCAGCAATTCATCCGCATCGGCATCGTTGACAAAGCGCTGGGGCCAGAACGTGAGGGCCTTGGTGCCGATGCGGATATTCTGCACATGCTCGAACCGGGGCTCCATGAGGGGCTCCAGGTATTGCAGCAGGTGCTTGGTCTTCATCACCATGGGGTCGCCGCCGGTGAGCAGCAGGTCGCTCACCTGGGGCTGGCTCTCCAGGTAGGCCTGCAGCCGGTCGGCCTGGGTGGAGGCGATGCGCAGGTCCTTGTCCCCCACGAACTGGGGCCAGCGGAAGCAGAAGGTGCAGTAGGCATGGCAGGTCTGCCCCTGGCTGGGGAAGAACAGCACGGTCTCGCGATACTTGTGCTGCAGCCCCTCCAGGGGCTCGTCATCGAGCCGGGGCCGGTTCATGGCCACCTGCCCGGCGGGATGGGGATTCAGCTCCTCCCGAAGCTGCCGCGCCAGGGCCGTGATCTGCTCCCGGGGTGCCCCCCTGCGGTGCAGGTCCGCCATGCGCTCGAAGGCATCCGGCGAGAGCATGTCCCGTTGCGGGAAGGTCAACTGATAGAGGGGATCGTCCGGCACCTGATCCCAGTCGATCAATTCCTCTATGATGTATTCGTTGACCCGGAACGGCAGCACGCTGCTCACCACCTTCATCTCGAAGCGGCGCTCCTCGGAAAGGCGTTCCAGGGCCGGGATGCGGTCCAGGTTGCGCTCGGTGAAGACCTTGAACGGCCGCGGTTGAAGCGCCCGCAGCTCTTCGTGTCGATAAAAATTCAGGACAGAACTCATGACGCCTCCGATACTCTGTGATCAGATCGTTACGAAAAGGGAATCTGGATCCAGCGTGAAGAACAGCGGGCGTCGCAGGCGGGCTGGCCCTGCTCTCCGGGAAAGACCGCGCGGAAGGCGGCACTAGAATCGCTGATAGCTTGTGGGGCAAAAAGTCTTTCAATTATACCAAACCCACCTTCCATCACCAAATTCCATCGCCCGGCGGCAGAGCCGTCCCCGGGCCAGCCCCGAGGATCCCGATGCACCCCGAATTTCCCCTGAAGGATGACCTCCTGCACATGAATCATGCCGCGGTGGGCCCCTGGCCGGAGCGCACCCACCGGGCCGTGGCCGCGTTCGCCCGCGAGAACAGCCATGTGGGCTCCCGGCATTATCCCCGCTGGCTGGAGGTGGAGCAGCGGGTGCGGCGACGCCTGGCCGGTCTCATCCATGCCCCCTCCCCCGACGACATCGCCCTGTTGAAGAACACCTCCGAGGGGCTCTCCCTGGTGGCCCATGGGCTGGACTGGGCACCCCGGGACAATGTGGTCTGTCCGCTGCAGGAGTTTCCCTCCAACCGCATCGTCTGGCAGTCCCTGGAGCAGGCCTTCGGGGTCAAGGTGCGGCTGGTGGACCTGGAGACTCCGGACCCGGAGGCCGCCCTCCTGGGGGCCATGGACCGGAACACCCGCCTTTTGAGCGTGAGCGCCGTGCAGTACGCCACGGGGCTGAGGCTGAACCTGGAGCGCCTGGGCCGGGCCTGCCGCCAGCGGGGGGTGCTCTTCTGCGTCGATGCCATCCAGCAGCTGGGTGCCCTGCCCGTGGACGTGCAGGCCTGCGGCGCGGACTTCCTGGTGGCCGATGCCCACAAGTGGCTCCTGGGGCCGGAGGGGATCGCGGTCTTCTATTGTCGCGCGGAACTGCGGGACCGGCTGCGGCTGCACCAGTTCGGCTGGCACATGGTGGAGGATGTGGGGGATTTCGATCGCCTGGACTGGACCCCTGCGGCCAGCGCCCGGCGCTTCGAGGCCGGCAGTCCCAACATGCTGGGCATCCATGCCCTGGATGCGAGCCTGTCCCTGTTCGAGGAGACGGGCATGCACTTCGTGGCGGATGCCCTCTCGCGCAACGTGGAGTACCTCATCGATCTGCTGCGCTCGGCCCGCTTCACGGTCCTCTCCCCCACCGATCCGGAACGCCGGGCCGGGATCGTCACCTTCACCCGGCCGGGCATGGACGCCCAGACCACCTGGAAGCGGCTCATGGACGCCGGGGTGCTCTGCGCCCCACGGGGGGGCGGGATCCGCTTCTCCCCCCATTTCTATACCCCGGCCAGTCACCTGGAGCGGGCGGTGGAGCAGGCGGCGGAGACCTGACCCCGCCCCGGTGGGGTCAGCCGAACAGGGCGTGGTAATTGGCCGTAGTCTGCGCGGCCAGGGCCTCCAGGGGAACCCCCCGCACCCCGGCCAGACACTCCGCCACATGCCGCACCCAGGCGGGATGGTTGCCCTTGCCCCGGTGGGGTACCGGCGCCAGGTAGGGGGCATCGGTCTCCACCAGCAGGCGGTCCTCCGGCACGCGCCGGGCCACCTCCCGCAGGGCCTCGGCGTTGCGGAAGGTGACGATGCCCGAGAAGGAGACGTACAGCCCCAGGTCCAGACCACGCCGGGCCATGTCCCAGTCCTCGGTGTAGCAGTGCAGCACCCCCCCCGTCTCCCGGGCGCCCTCCTCCTCCAGGATGGCCAGGGTGTCGGCGCGGGCGTCGCGGGTATGGATGATCAGGGGCTTGCCCGCCGCCCGGGCGGCGCGGATATGGCGGCGGAAGCGCTCCCGCTGCCATTCCAGGTCCCCCTGATTGTAGTGGTAGTCCAGCCCGGTCTCGCCGATGGCCACCACCCGCGGCTCCCCCGCCAGGCGCACCAGGGTCTCCTCGTCGGCATCCGCGGCGGCGTCGGCGCTGGGATGCACCCCCACGGAGCAGGATACCTGGGGATACCGCTCTGCCAGGGCACGCACGCGGGGAAAGTTCTCCATGTCGATGGAGACACACAGCATGTGCTCCACCCCCGCCTCTGCGGCGGCCGCCAGCAGGCGGTCCATGTCGCCTGCAAAGGGGGTGAGGTCGATGCGGTCCAGATGGCAGTGGGAATCGATCAGCATGAAGGTCTTCTTGCGCGGGCCTCAAGGCCCGGTGATTACATGGTGTGGGTGGGTCGGTCGGCCTGGGCGCTGCCCCCCAAAAGCCCCTCGATCTTGTTGCGGGTGGCGCCGTTGTCCTGCTCGTTGAACTGTACCCCGATGCCGGGGGTGCGGTTTCCCTGGGCCCGGGGCGGGGTGATCCAGATGATGCGTCCGGCCACAGGCAGCCGCTCCCGTTCGTCCATCAGGGTGAGGAGCATGAAGACCTCATCCCCCAGGCGGTACTGGCGCTGCGTGGGGATGAACAGCCCGCCATTCTTCACATAGGGCATGTAGGCCGAATAGAGGGAGTTCTTGTCCTTGATGGACAGCGAGAGAATACCTTGTCCCGGTGGCATGGCGTGCCCCTCGGTTCAGAACGCCGCAGCGGCGGATGGGAATGAACGGCCGGATCCCGACCGCGCCAGGGTGCGCAGGGTCACCAGCATGTCCTCCAGGGCCATGCGCGGGTTGAGATTGCCCTCCACCCAACCGCGCCACCTGAGCAGATGATCCTGGAGTTCGAACAGGGCCTCCAAGTCTAGCGCGTCGGCCAGCACCTGCAAGTCCCGCACCGGGGCCATTCCGGAAAGATCCCCGGGGGTCCCGGTCATGTGCCAGCGCACGGCATCGGCGCACAGGGTCTGCAGCCGCTCCACCCATTCACTCAGGGGGGTGTCCTGCAGGGCCTCCGCCAGGGGGGCGATGCCGCCCCGGCCGCGCAGCAGTTGCAGCAGATCCGCCAGCTGCCGCCGCCAGGCCTCCACGGTTCCCGCCTCCGCCAGGGCTCGTGCCCGCAGCGGCGAACCGCCCCCCAGGGCCAGGGCCATGTCCAGATCCTTCTCGGGGAGGGTATCCGCCAGCCAGGCCCGGGCCCGGGCCCGCTCGGGAAGCGGCGCGCGCACGATCTGGCAGCGGCTGCGGATGGTGGCCGGCAGGCGGGCCGGGTGGGCGGTCACCAGGATCAGGACCGCTCCGGCAGGGGGCTCCTCCAGGGTCTTGAGGAGGCTGTTGGCGGCTGCCTCCCCCATGGCCTCGGCGGGTTCGATGAGGGCGATGCGAAAGGCCCCGTGGCTGCGGCTCAGCCCCATAAAGCCGGACAAGTCCCGGATCTGGTCCACCAGGATGCGGGTGCGTTTCTCCTGGACCTCCACCCGGATGAGATCGGGATGGGCCCCGGCCGCCACCATGCGGCAGGCATGGCAGCGGCCGCAGGCGGCCCCGTCCGTCCCCGGAGCGCTGCACAGCAGGCTGCGGGCATAGGTCCCGGCCAGTGCGCCCTTGCCCGCCCCGGGCGGTCCCACAATCATGAGCCCCTGGGGGACCCGGTCCGTGGCCACCCGTCCCCACAGGTCCCTCCAGCCCGCCTCCAGCCAGGGATAGGGCGCCGCCGTGGTCATGCCGGCGCCTCTCTGTCGCACAGGCAATCCACCCGCTCCAGGACCGCCCGGCGCACCGCCTGCAGCGGTCCTGTGGCATCGATGAGGGCGTAGCGCCCGGGATCACTCCGGGCACGGTCTCGGTAGACCCCCCGCACCCGCTCGAAGAAGGCCAGGGTCTCCTGCTCGAAACGATCCCCCTCCCCCCGCCGGCGGGCGCGGGCCAGCCCCGTCTCCACGGGGGCATCCAGGAGCAGCGTGAGGTCCGGACGCCAGGGGCCCTGTACCCAGTCTTCCAGGATGGCGATGCGGGACGCCGGGATCTCCCGCCCGCCACCCTGATAGGCATAGGTGGCGTCAGTGAAGCGGTCGCTGACCACCCAGGTCCCGGCCTCCAGTTCCGGAAGGATGCGGTGACGCAGATGCTCGGCCCGGGCGGCGAACATGAGCAACAGTTCCGTATCGGGGTGCATGGGGGGGTAATCCCGGGACAGCAACAACCCCCTCACCGCCTCCCCCAGGGCCGTGCCACCGGGCTCGCGGGTGCGCACGGCCGGGATGCCACGGGCCTGAAGATGATCCACGATGGCCTGGAGGTGAGAGGTCTTGCCCACCCCTTCGATCCCCTCCAGGCAGATGAACCGGCCCCGCGGGGCCGCGGCAGGGGTTGGGGGATCATGGGCCATAGCGGCTGGCGTCCCCGTCGAGCTGGAAACGGATCACCGCCTCGCGGTGCTCCCGGTAGGTCCTGGAGAAGTGGTGCGTGCCATCACCCCGCCCCACAAAGAACAGGGCGTCGCTGTCGGCGGGATGGGTCACCGCCTGCAGGGACGCGGCCCCGGGCAGGGCGATGGGGGTGGGCGGCAGCCCATCCCGGGTATAGGTGTTATACGGGGTATCCCGGCGCAGATCCCTTCTGCGGATATCCCCGTCGAAGTCTTCCATGCCGTAGATGATGGTGGGGTCCGACTGCAGGCGCATGCCACGGCGCAGGCGCTCGATGAAGACCGCGGCCACCCGTTCATGCTCGCTCTGCCCTGCCTCCTTTTGCACGATGGAGGCCAGGATCAGGGCCTCGTAGGGGCTCTCCAGGGGAAGGCCCTCCTCCCGGTCTTCCCAGGCGGACTCCAGTTCCATCTTCATGTGGCGGTGTGCCCTGCGCAGGAATTCCAGATCCGTGGTGCCATCCGGAAAGAGATAGGTGTCCGGAAAGAACCAGCCCTCGGGATGCTCCCCGGGGCGCCCCAGCCGATCCATGACCCCGGCATAGTCCTCCGGCTGCAGTGTGCTCTTCAGGTGGGGATGGGCGGCGATGGCGTCCATCATCTGACGGAAGGTCCATCCCTCCGGGATGACCAGCCGGTACTGGAGGGTGCGTCCGCTGACGAACAGGGCCAGGAGATCGCGGGGATTCATGCCCGGTTCGAGGCGGTATTCCCCCGCCCGGAGGGCCCCCGCCTGTCCACTGCGGCGGCCCAGGATCTCCCAGTACAGGGGGCGTTCGATGAGGCCTCGCTGTGCAAGACGATCCCCCACGGCACGCAGCGAGGCCCCCTGGGGTACCCGGAAGGTCTGCTCCGTGTGGGTTGCGATGGGGGCATCCAGGAAGCGCTGATAGTCCCAGAGCACCCCACCCCCCAGGATCAGGACTACCAGCAGGAGCGGGAGGAGTCCTCGTTTCATCATGCCCGGCCCCCCCCTTCGGTTAAGCCCAGCGCCTCCCTGAGATGCGCCACCAGGGGCGGAACGGGTCTTGTCTTCCCCGCCAGGCAGGACACCGGCCAGATGCCGGCCAGGGTGTTGGTGAGAAACAGACCATCCGCCCGCCACAGATCGGCCTCGGTGACCGCCCCCACCCGGCAGGGGATCCCCCAGCGGTGCGCCAGCTCCATAACCCGGGCGCGGGTGATGCCGACCACGCCACAGTGCTGCAGATCCGGCGTGCGCAGGCCCTCCCCGAACACCAGGAACAGGTTGCTCATCACCCCCTCCACCACCTGTCCTTCGGTGTCCTGCATGATCCCCTCCTGGACTTCGTCCTCCCACTCGGAACGGGCCAGGACCTGTTCCAGGCGGTTGAGATGCTTGATCCCCGCAAGCCGGGGGTTTCGTGCCAGACGGGTGGTGCACAGGCGCACCGCCACCCCGTCCCGGGACCATGCGGCGGGATGACGGGGTGCGGGGGCCACCTGCAGGATCCGGGTGGGCTGTGGGACCTTCGGCGGGGCATACCCCCGGGGACCGGGCCCCCGGGTCAGGACCAGTTTGAGGACCCCTGCATCAACCCCGGCGCAGACGCTCGAGATCTCCGCATCCATCAGGTCGGCCCCCGGCAGCGGGATCCCCAGACGACGGCAACCCTCTGCGAGCCGGGCCCGATGCCGTTGCCAGCACACCGGGGCGCCGTGGAGGATACGGATGGTCTCGAACAGGCCATCCCCGTATTGTAATCCCCGATCCTCCACCGGCAGGGTGCGGGCGGGCTGGCCGTTGACCAGGATCATGGCCGCATACCCGGCGCCCCTTCCCTTCCCTCAGCAGCCGGCAAGCGCCGATCAGAGGGTATTGAAGACCAGGGAACCGTTGGTGCCACCAAAGCCGAAGGAGTTGGACAGGGCCACCCGGGCCTGGGTCTCCCGGGGGGTGTGGGGCACGAAGTCCAGATCGCATTCCGGATCCGGGTTCTCCAGGTTGATGGTGGGCGGCAGCACCCCGTGGTGCAGGGACAGGGCGGTGAAGACCGCCTCCACGCCCCCCGCGGCCCCCAGCAGGTGGCCGGTCATGGACTTGGTGGAGCTCACCGCCACCTTGTGGGCATGATCCCCCAGGGCCCGCTTGATGGCATTGGTCTCGGCCCGGTCACCGGCAGGGGTGGAGGTGCCGTGGGCATTGATGTAGTCCACGTCCTCGGAATTGAAGCCGGCGTCCTTCAGGGCGTTGCGCATGCACGCGGCGGCCCCCTCCCCGCCCTCGGAGGGCTGGGTCATGTGATAGGCGTCGGCATTCCAGCCAAAGCCGGAGAGTTCACAATAGATACGGGCCCCGCGGGCCTTGGCATGCTCGTATTCCTCCAGCATCAGCACACCGGCGCCGTCCCCCAGCACGAAACCGTCCCGGTCCTTGTCCCAGGGACGGCTGGCGTGCTCGGGATCGTCATTGCGGGTGGACAGGGCACGGGCCGCAGCAAAGCCGCCGATGCCCAGGGGGGTGGTGGCCATCTCGGCGCCGCCGGCGAGCATCATGTCGGCATCGCCGTACTTGATCATGCGCAGGGCGTCACCGATGTTGTGGGTGCCGGTGGCGCAGGCCGAGACGATGGAGATGTTGGGGCCCTTGAGGCCATAGCGGATGGACAGATTCCCCGCCACCATGTTGATGATGGCGCTGGGCACGAAGAAGGGGGAGATCTTGCGGGCCCCGCCCTTGAGATAGGCGCCGTAGCTCTTCTCGATGTAGGGCAGCCCGCCGATGCCGGAGCCGATGGCCACGCCGATGCGCTCGGCGTTCTCCTCGTCGATTTCGATCCCGGCGTCGCGCATGGCCTGAATACCCGCGGCCATGCCGTAATGGACGAAGGTGTCCATCTTGCGCTGTTCCTTGGGCGGGATGTACTCATCGGCGTCGAAGTCCCGCACGGCCCCGGAGATCCGCACGGACATCTGAGAGGCATCGAAGACCTCGATCGGTGTGATGCCGCTGCGTCCCGCGAGGATATTCTCCCACGCGGCCTGGATGGTGGAACCCACCGGCGAGACGATGCCGAGACCGGTAATGACTACGCGCCGCTTAGACAATCTGCACCCCTTCTTCACGAAATAAGGCGAACCTGCCGGCACGGCGACGACCCGCCAGGGGGTGGCCGCCGCCGCGCCGCCTTGCAGGGTTGAAAACCGCGATCAGGCGTTGGGCAGGTGCTCGTTGATGTAGTCGATGGCCTGCTGCACGGTGGTGATCTTCTCGGCTTCTTCGTCGGGAATCTCCGTCTCGAACTCCTCTTCCAGGGCCATCACCAGTTCCACGGTATCCAGCGAATCCGCGCCGAGATCGTCGACGAAGGAGGCGGAGGTCTTGACGTCCTCTTCCTTGACACCGAGTTGCTCGACGACGATTTTCTTGACGCGTTCTTCGATATTGCTCATGGTTAACGTATCCCCTTGATTTGAAAAGCAGCCGAAGCTGGGCCGCTATTGTAGTGAATTCCCTACGGCCGTTCCACTCCGTCCGGCGGGGTTCCCGCCGGAGGATGCCTCAGGCCATGTACATGCCGCCGTTGACGTGAATGGTCTCGCCAGTGACATAGGCGGCCGCCGGGGAGGCCAGGAAGGCCACCACCTCGGCCACCTCCTCCGGCATCCCCAGGCGCCCCAGGGGGATCTGCTCCAGCAGCGCCTCACGCTGCGCCTCCGGCAGATCCCGGGTCATGTCGGTGTCGATGAAACCGGGGGCCACCGTGTTCACCGTCACCCCGCGGGGTCCCACCTCCCGGGCCAGGGACTTGGTGAAACCCAGGAGCCCCGCCTTGGCCGCGGCGTAGTTGGTCTGGCCCGCGTTGCCGGAGGAGCCCACGACGGAACCGATGTGGATGATGCGCCCCCGGCGCGCACGGGTCATGCCCCGCAGCACGGCCTTGCTCATGCGGTAGACGGCGGTGAGATTGGTACGGATGATGTCCTCCCACTCCTCGTCCTTCATGCGCATGAGCAGGTTGTCCCGGGTGATGCCTGCGTTGTTCACCAGGATGCCCACCGGGCCGAATTCATCGCCGATCTGCCGGATCAGGCCGTCCACATCCTCCGGCCGGGTCACGTCCAGCACCATGCCCCTGCCCCGGGCACCCGCCTCCTGCAGGTAGGCCGTGATGGCCTCGGCCCCCTTCTCGCTGGTGGCGGTGCCCACCACGGTGGCCCCGCGGGCCGCCAGGGTCGCTGCGATGGCCCGGCCGATCCCCCGGCTGGCGCCGGTGACGAGCGCGATTTCACCTTCAAGCGTCATGCATGCTCCTCAAGTCTCATTACGTCCCGGCCCGGCTGGGTGGGCCCAGGGTGGGTCATGCCCCGCGGCACATGGCCAGGGCCTCGTTCAGGCTTTCCGGATCCTGCACGCAGGCCAGCCCAAGGGACCGGTCGATGCGCTTGTTCAGGCCGGTGAGCACCTTGCCGGGGCCCAGTTCCAACACATGGGTCACCCCTTCGGAGGCCATGCGCCGGACGGTCTCCACCCAGCGCACCGGCCGGTGCATCTGCGCCGCCAGGGCACCGCGGATCACCTCCGCTTCATCATGGCAAGCCACGTCCACATTGTGAATCACCGGCATCGCCGGCGCCCCCACACGGATGGACTCCAGCAGGACGTGCATCTGTGAGGCGGCGGATTTCATCAGGCGGCAATGGGAGGGGACACTCACCGGCAGGATCACGCTGCGCTTGGCGCCGGCGGCCTTCGCCCCTTCCACGGCGGCCTCCACGGCGGCCTTCTCACCGGCGATCACCACCTGTCCGGGGGCGTTGAAATTCACCGCCTCCACGACGCCGTGTCCGCCGGCCTCCTGGCAGACCGCCTGTACCTGGTCGTCCTCCAGGCCAAGGATGGCGGCCATGGCGCCACTGCCTTCGGTCACGGCGCCCTGCATGAGGCGTCCCCGCTCGGCCACCACGCGCACCGCCGCATCGAAATCCAATGCCCCGGCACACACCAGGGCGGTGTATTCCCCCAGGCTATGGCCGGCCATCATTTCGGGATCGGGACCGCCCTGCTCCTTCCACACCCGCCAGACGGCGACGCCCGCCGCCAGCATGGCCGGCTGTGTGTTCTCCGTGCGGTTGAGTTCGGCTTCGGGGCCTTCCTGGACAAGGGCCCACAGATCCCGGCCCAGGACCTCCGAAGCCTCCTGGAAGGTCTCCTGTACCCGGGTATGGGCCGCCCCCAGGGCGGACAGCATCCCAACGGACTGGGAACCCTGACCGGGAAAGACGCAGGCAATCTTCATGGGCGGAATCCTTCACGGGGATCTGGATCAAGCCGCGTAGTGTAGGCAAACCATGGGGTCCGGGGCAATGACGGAAATGGGTCTTGCGGGGGGCTCTCGCGGGCCTTGTGTTATGCCGCCCATTGTTGATAATGAGCGACTTCGCTTGCTCAACCCTGTACAGGCGTATGCCGAAAGAAGACCACATCGAACTGGATGGCACGGTGCTGGAAAATCTGCCCAACACCATGTTCCGAGTTGAACTGGACAACGGACATGTGGTGACGGCCCATATCTCCGGTCGCATGCGCAAGCATTACATCCGCATCCTGCGCGGAGACCGGGTCACGGTGCAGATGACGCCCTATGACCTGACCAAGGGACGGATCGTCTACCGGAACAAATAGTTCCGGCGCGCCGTACACCCCCTTTCCCGGACCGGAGGGAACCGGTCCCGGGTCCTATTGGCCCTGGCCCCGCCCCAAAGAAACCGCCCAGCTCGGGGCCGGGCGGGGCGCAGGGATGGATGGACAGGGGCTGAAAGGGATCAGTGCACCGCCTCCTCGGCGAAATCCAGGGTGAGCTTGTCGTCGCTGACCCCCACATGCACCTCGCCACCGCCCACGAGACGGCCGAACAGCACCTCCTCGGCCAGGGGCTTTTTGATGTGCTCCTGGATCACCCGGGCCATGGGCCGGGCCCCCATGGCGGGGTCGTAACCGTGCTCGGCCAGCCAGGCCCGGGCCTCGTCGTCCACCACCAGCACCACCTTCTTCTCGTCCAGCTGGGCCTGGAGCTGGGTGAGGAACTTGTCCACCACGCTGGCGATGGTGACCGCATCCAGGGCCTTGAACTGGATGATGGCATCCAGGCGGTTGCGGAACTCCGGGCTGAAGGTGCGCTTGAGCACCTCCATAGCATCGGTGGAATGATCCTGCGGGGTAAAGCCCACGGAGCGCCGGCTAGCCACCTCGGCCCCGGCATTGCTGGTCATCACCAGGATCACGTTGCGAAAGTCCACCTTGCGCCCGTTGGTGTCCGTCAGGGTGCCGTGGTCCATCACCTGCAGCAGCAGGTTGAACACATCCGGGTGGGCTTTTTCCACCTCGTCCAGGAGCAGGACCGCATGGGGCTGCTTGAGGATGGCATCGGTGAGCAGGCCGCCCTCGTCGTACCCCACATAGCCCGGAGGGGCCCCGATGAGCCGGGAGACGGTGTGCCGTTCCATGTACTCGGACATGTCGAAGCGCACCAGTTCGATCCCCAGGATCTGGGCCAGCTGGCGGGTCACCTCGGTCTTGCCCACGCCGGTGGGCCCGGCGAAGAGGAAGGAGCCGATGGGCTTGTTGCTGTCCGCCAGGCCGGAACGGGACATCTTGATGGCCGCCGCCAGGGTCTCGATGGGCTCGTCCTGACCGAAGACCACCATCTTCAGGTTCCGCTCCAGGTTCTTCAGGGTCTCCATGTCGGAGGCGGAGACACTCTTGGGCGGGATGCGGGCGATCTTGGCCACGATGTTCTCCACATCCTGCACCGAGATGGTCTTCTTGCGCTGGCTCACCGGGATCAGGCGGCGGTTGGCGCCGGCCTCGTCGATGACATCGATGGCCTTGTCCGGCAGATGCCGGTCGGTGATGTAGCGGCTGGAGAGCTCTGCCGCGGCACGCAGGGCCTTGTTGGTATAGCGCACATCATGGTGCGTCTCAAAACGGCTCTTGAGCCCCCGCAGGATCTCGTAGGTCTCGTCCACCGTGGGCTCGTTCACGTCGATCTTCTGGAAACGCCGCGCCAGGGCCCGGTCCTTCTCGAAGATGCCGCGGTATTCCTGGTAGGTGGTGGAGCCGATGCACTTGAGCTCACCGGAGGCCAGCATGGGCTTGATGAGGTTGGAGGCATCCATGACGCCGCCGGAGGCGGAGCCCGCGCCGATGATAGTGTGGATCTCATCGATGAAGAGCACGGCCCCGGGCTGGCGCCGCAGCTGACCCAGCACCCCCTTGAGGCGCTTCTCGAAGTCGCCGCGGTACTTGGTGCCGGCCACCAGGGCCCCCAGATCCAGGGCGTAGATGGTACTGCCCTGCAGGACCTCCGGCACGTCCCCGTCCACGATCTTCTTGGCCAGCCCCTCGGCGATGGCGGTCTTGCCCACGCCGGCCTCCCCCACGAACAGGGGGTTGTTCTTGCGCCGGCGGCAGAGGATCTGCACCGTGCGCTCCAGTTCGTGGCCACGGCCGATGAGGGGGTCGATCTTGCCCCTGCGGGCCTGCTCGTTGAGGTTGGTGGCGAAGTTCTCCAGGGGGTTCTTGCGCCCGGACTCCTCCCCCTCCTGGGACTCGGTGGAACCGCTGGAGGCGGCGTCCTCGTCCTGGGATTCATCGGGCACCTTGGAGATGCCGTGGGAGATGTAGTTGACCACGTCCAGCCGCGCCAGGTCGTGCTGGCCCAGCAGATAGACGGCGTGGGATTCCTGCTCACCGAAGATGGCCACAAGGACATTGGCCCCGGTCACCTCCTTCTTGCCGGAGGACTGCACGTGGAAAACCGCCCGCTGCAGTACGCGCTGGAAGCCCAGGGTGGGCTGGGTGTCCCGGGGATCCTTGGCCGGCAGCTTCGGGGTGTTCGTGTCCACGAACTCCTCCAGCTGGCGGCGCAGGGTCTCCACGTTCACCCCGCAGGCCCGCAGGACGTTCACGGCCGTGGGGTTGTCCGTGAGGGCGAGCAGCAGGTGCTCCACCGTCATGAACTCGTGCCGCTTCTCCCGCGCGGCCTTGAAGGCCATGTTGAGTGAAAACTCGAGTTCTTTATTCAGCATGATCGTACCGCTCTAGGCTTCTTCCATCGTGCACAGCAAAGGATGCTGGTGCTCCCGTGAATAATCGTTGACCTGCGCCACCTTTGTCTCGGCGATATCCCGAGTATAGATGCCGCACACCCCCTTGCCCCGGGTATGCACGTGCAGCATGACCCGGGTGGCCTTTTCCCGGTCCATGGCGAAGAACACCTCCAACACCTCCACCACGAACTCCATGGGGGTGTAGTCGTCATTCAGCAGCACCACCTTGTACTGGGGCGGTTGCTTGAGCCTGGGTTTGGCCTCATCGACGGCAAGACCGCCGTCATCCGGTCGCTTGGGTTCTTCTCCCATGGTCTTTGATCGGTCTGCGCTGGAATCGTTTCACTGTGGGAAGAATGGGCCGCGATCCCCTGCCCTGTGTCTAGCACAGCCGGCGCCGGGTGTCGCGGGGGCCGTGCAAGGAAACGGCCCTTGGAGCGGTGGCCCCGGGGAATCGCGTCCCGGGGCCTGGATGCCTTCAGCGCAGGCCCCGGGCGATGGCTTGGCCCGGGCCTGCGCGGATCGGGAAAGCGGGTTACATGTGTTCGATGATGTTTTCGCCAAAGGCCGAGCAGGACAGCTCCTCGGCACCCTCGATAGCCCGGGCGAAGTCGTAGGTCACCCGCCCGGAGCTGATGGCCCCGCTCAGACCGCGGACGATGAGGTCCGCCGCCTCGAACCAGCCCAGATGGCGCAGCATCATCTCGGCGGAGAGCACCAGGGAACCGGGGTTCACCTTATCCAGACCGGCATACTTGGGCGCGGTTCCATGGGTGGCCTCGAACATGGCCACGGTGTCGGAGATGTTGGCGCCGGGGGCGATGCCGATGCCGCCCACCTGGGCCGCCAGGGCATCGGAGATGTAATCCCCGTTCAGGTTCAGGGTGGCGATGACGCTGTAGTCGCCGGGGCGCAGCAGGATCTGCTGCAGGAAGTTGTCGGCGATGACGTCCTTGATGACGATCTCCTTCCCGGTGCGGGGGTTTTCCATGCGGCACCAGGGGCCGCCGTCGATCTCGGTTGCCCCGAATTCCTGCATGGCCAGTTCGTAGCCCCAGTTCTTGAAGGCCCCCTCGGTGAACTTCATGATGTTGCCCTTGTGCACCAGGGTGACGGAACTGCGGTCATTGTCGATGGCGTAGTGGATGGCCTTGCGCACCAGGCGCTTGGTGCCCTCCTCGGAGACCGGCTTGATGCCGATGCCGCTGGTGCCGGGAAAACGGATCTTGGTCACCCCCATCTCCCCCAGCAGGAAGTCGATGATCTTCTTCGCCTCGGGGGAGCCGGCGGCCCACTCGATGCCGGCGTAGATGTCCTCGGAATTCTCCCGGAAGATCACCATGTCGGTGTGCTCGGGCTGCTTCAGGGGGCTGGGGGTGCCGGGGTAGTAGCGCACCGGGCGCTGGCAGACGTACAGGTCCAGCTCCTGGCGCAGGGCCACGTTCAGGGAGCGGATGCCGCCGCCCACGGGGGTGGTCAGCGGGCCCTTGATGGAGACCACATAGTCCCGCACCGCCTCCAGGGTCTCCTGGGGCAGCCAGGTGTCCCCGCCGTAGACCCGGGTGGCCTTCTCGCCGGCATAGACCTCCATCCAGTGGATGCGGCGCTGGCCGCCATAGGCCTTCTCCACGGCGGTATCCACCACCCGCTGCATCACCGGGGTGATGTCCACGCCGATGCCATCCCCCTCGATGAACGGGATGACGGGGTCCTCGGGCACGTTCAGCGAACAGTCCGCGTTGGCGGTGATGCGGGTGCCGTTCTCGGGGACTTTGATATGCTGGTAGGCCATATGGGCTCCTGAATGCAGATGGATGTGGATTCCGATGATGCCGGGATTATACACGCCATGACCCGGCCCGTCGGTGACAGCGGACGTCCCTGCCCATGCCGTGACCACCCACCCCGACCCGGATACCATGCCATGACCTGGACCCCCCGCGTCACCGTCGCCGCCGTCGTGGAACGGGACGGCCGATTCCTCCTGGTGGAGGAACAGGCCGACGGACGGCGTGTATTCAATCAGCCCGCCGGTCACCTGGAGGAAGGGGAATCCCTGCTCCAGGCCACGGCGCGGGAGACCCTGGAGGAGACGGGCCGGGTCTTCACGCCGCAATCCCTGGTGGGCATCTACCGCTGGAGGCACCCGCAAAGCGGGCTCACCTTCCTGCGCGTGGCCGTCGCCGGTGAGGTGGGCGAGCGGGTGCCCGGATCCTGCCTGGACCCGGACATCCTGGACACCCACTGGCTGTCCCGGGAGACCCTGGCCCGCGAACCGGATGGCCTGCGCAGCCCCCTGGTGCTGCGCTGCATCGACGACTATCGGGCCGGACGACGCCATCCCCTGGAACTGCTGGTGGATCTGGGGCCGGCACCGGGTGCACAGCCGGGCCCCGACAGTTAGAATCCTCTCCCCCCACGTGATCGCGATTGCCCTGCATGCCTTATTCCCGTGCACAACGTATCCTTGTCGGTCTCTCCGGTGGTGTCGACTCCTCCGTGGCCGCCCTGCGCCTGCTGCAGCAGGGGTACCGCGTGGAGGGGTTGTTCATGAAGAACTGGGAGGACGATGACGAACCCGGGTACTGCGCCGCCGCCCGGGACCTGGAGGATGCCCGGGCCGTATGCGAGGACCTGGAGATCCCCCTGCACAAGGTGAACTTCGCCCGGGACTACCGGGACCGGGTCTTCACCCATTTCCTGGCGGAATACGAGGCCGGACGCACCCCCAATCCGGACATCCTGTGCAACCGGGAGATCAAGTTCCGGGCCTTTCTGGACTACGCCCTGGAGAAGGGGGCCGATTGCATCGCCACCGGCCATTACGCCCGGGTGGAGCAGGATCCGAAGACCGGCGAGTGGCAGCTGCTGCAGGGGGCGGATCCGGGCAAGGACCAGTCTTATTTCCTCCACGCCCTGGGGCAGCGGGCCCTGTCCCGCACCCTCTTCCCCCTGGGGGATCTGCACAAGAGCGCCGTGCGGGAGATGGCCGCCGAGGCGGGTTTTGTCAATCACGCCAAGAAGGACAGTACCGGCATCTGCTTTATCGGCGAACGCCGCTTCCGGGATTTTTTGCAGCGCTACCTGCCGGCCCGGCCGGGGGAGATCGTGGATCCGGAAGGCCGGATCCTGGGGGCCCATCAGGGGCTGATGTACTATACCCCGGGACAACGCCAGGGGCTGGGGATTGGCGGTACTGCCGGAGGGGCGGAGGCCCCCTGGTACGTGGCGGGCAAGGACCTGGCCCGCAACCGACTCATCGTCGTCCAGGGGCACGACCACCCGGCCCTGCAGGCCACCGCCCTCAGCGCCGGGGAGGTGCACTGGATCCGGGGCACCCCCGAGCCCCTGCCACTGCGCTGCCAGGCCAAGATCCGTTACCGCCAGCCCCATCAGGACTGCGTGGTGGAACCCGATCCCCATGGCCGGGGCGATCTTCGGGTGCGTTTCGACCGGCCCCAGCGGGCCGTGGCCCCGGGGCAGTCGGTGGTCTTCTACCGGGGGGCACAGTGTCTGGGTGGCGGCGTCATCACCGCCCGGGAACCCCTGTGTCCCCTCCCGGGCGAAACCCTTTCATCCTCAACCCCAGAGATGGAAACCCTGCGTGGAAGCCTCGAACCGTAACCGTACCCTGGCCCTGGCGGCCATGTTCCAGTCCGCCGTCCTGGTCAAGGAGCTGGCCTGGCACGGCCGCTGCGATCTGGACCCGCTGCAGACCCTGGTCTCCAGCCTGTTCCGCTTCGAGGCGGAGAGCCTGGAGGCGGTCTATGGCGGCGTGGACCACCTGGAACGGGGGCTGCGCAGCCTGGTGGAACAGCTGGACGCCTCTTCGGGAAACATCGACGGGGAGATCTCCCGCTATCTCATCAACCTGATGGAACTGGAGCGCAGGCTGATGAAACAACCGGACATGACCCGGACCCTGCGCCAGGGGATCGAGGTGGCCCAGAGCCAGAGCGAGGTCTTCGGGCTGACCCACGAGAATGTCATGGCCCGCCTGGGACAGACCTACCAGGACACCATCAGCCAGCTGGGACCGCGCATCCTCGTCCAGGGGGAGCAGAACCACCTGTCGAACCAGGACACCGCGGCCCGCATCCGCACGGCCCTGTTGGGAGGCATCCGGGGGGCGGTGCTCTGGCGTCAGGCCGGGGGTTCCCGCTGGCGCCTCCTCCTGGGGCGCAATGCCCTGGTGCGGGAGGCCCGCGGCATGCTGGATCACATCGTCGACGATTGACACCCTCCCCACGGCTAAAGCCGGGGGCTTCTCGCGCAATACTGGTGAGCCGCCGCAGCCAGGGGATTCCCCTGAACGCACGGAAAAAAAACGGGGGCCGAATCCCTGGACCCGGCCCCCTGCCCTTCAGTCCCGGTCACGAGCCCCCGATCACGAGGCCGTCTGCACGGGGATGACCTTTTGCGCCGCCGCCTCGTAGTCGGGCATGCGGTCGAAGTTCATGTAACGATAGACCTCCGCCGTATGGGTGGTCAGATCCCGGGCATGCTCCTGGTACTCCTGCGGCGTGGGCAGGCGGCCCAGCACCGCCGCCACCGCGGCCACCTCCGCCGAGGCCAGGAACACATCCGCACCATCCCCCAGGCGGTTGGGGAAGTTGCGGGTGGAGGTGGACACCGCCGTGCACCCCGGGGCCACCCGGGCCTGGTTGCCCATGCACAGGGAGCAGCCGGGCAGCTCCATGCGCGCCCCGGCACGGCCGAAGACCCCGTAGTAACCTTCCTCCCGGAGCTGGTCCTCATCCATGCGCGTGGGCGGGGTGAGCCACAGACGGGTAGGCAATTGGGACCCTTCGAACTGCTCCAGGACGCGGCCGGCGGCCCGGAAGTGGCCGATGTTGGTCATGCAGGAACCGATGAAGACCTCGTCGATCTTCTGGCCGGCCACCTCCGATAGCAGGCGGGCATCGTCCGGATCGTTGGGGGCGCAGAGGATGGGCTCGTGGATCTTTTCGAGATCGATCTCGATCACCGCCGCATACTGGGCATCGGTATCGGCCCGCAGGAGGGTCGGGTTCTCCAGCCAGGCCTCCATGGCCTCGGCGCGGCGCTCCAGGGTGGCGGCATCGCCATAGCCGTTGGCGATCATCCAGCGCAGCAGGGTGACGTTGGACCGCAGGTATTCCGCCACCCGCTCCTCCGACAGGGTGATGGTGCAGCCGCCGGCGGAGCGCTCGGCGGAGGCATCGGAGAGTTCGAAGGCCTGTTCCACGGTCAGGTCCTCCAGCCCCTCGATCTCCAGGATGCGGCCGGAGAAGACGTTCTTCTTGCCCCGCTTCTCCACCGTCAGCAGCCCCTGCTGGATGGCGGCATGGGGGATGGCGTGCACCAGGTCGCGCAGGGTGATCCCCGGCTGGCGCTGCCCCTTGAAACGCACCAGCACCGATTCGGGCATGTCCAGGGGCATGACCCCGGCGGCGGCGGCAAAGGCCACCAGCCCCGACCCGGCCGGGAAGGAGATCCCCAGGGGGAAACGGGTATGGGAATCGGCGCCGGTGCCCACGGTGTCCGGCAGCAGCATGCGGTTGAGCCAGGAGTGGATGATGCCGTCCCCGGGCTTGAGGGCGACCCCGCCCCGCTCGCGGATGAATTCCGGCAGGGTCTTGTGGGTCTCCACATCCACCGGCGTGGGATAGGCCGCCGTGTGGCAGAAGGACTGCATCACCAGATCCGCCTGGAAGCCCAGACAGGCCAGGTCCTTGAGCTCGTCCCGGGTCATGGGCCCGGTGGTGTCCTGGGAGCCCACCGTGGTCATACGCGGCTCGCAGTAGGTGCCCGGACGCACCCCGTCCACGCCACAGGCCCGGCCCACCATCTTTTGGGCCAGGGTGAAGCCCCCGCTGCCCTGCACGGGTTCGGTGCGCACGAAGACCTCCGACGGTCCCAGCCCCAGGGCCTCGCGGGCCCGCCCGGTGAGGCCACGGCCGATGATCAGGGGGATGCGCCCCCCGGCCCGCACCTCGTCCAGCATGGTGGCACTGCCCAGCTCGAAGGTGGTGATCACCTCGTCGCTGCCGTGACGGCACACCTTGCCCGCATAGGGGTGGATGTCCACCACGTCCCCGGTCTCCAGGGCGGTGACGTCCATCTCGATGGGCAGGGCGCCGGCATCCTCCATGGTATTGAAGAAGATGGGCGCGATCTTGCCGCCGATGCAGACCCCGCCGAAGCGCTTGTTGGGGATATGGGGATGATCCTCACCGATGTACCACAGCACCGAGTTGGTGGCGGACTTGCGCGAGGAACCGGTCCCCATCACGTCCCCCACCAGGGCCACGGGATGGCCCTTCTCCTTGAGCTGGGCGATCTGCGCGGCGGCGTCGGTCACCCCCTGACGGGGCACCTGGTACATGGCCCGGGCATGGAGGGGGATATCGGGACGGCTCCAGGCCTCCCGCGCCGGGGACAGGTCATCGGTGTTGGTCTCGCCCGGCACCTTGAACACGGTGATGGTGAGCACCTCCGGCACCTTCGGCCGCGAGGTGAACCACTCCGCCTCGGCCCAGGATTCCAGCACCGCCCGGGCATGGGCGTTGCCTGCCTGGGCCTTCTCCGCCACCTGGTCGAAGGCATCGAACACCAGCAGGGTGTGCTTGAGGGCCTCGGCGGCGGCGGCACCCAGGGTCTCGTCCTCCAGCAGTTCGATGAGGGGCGCGACGTTGTACCCCCCCTGCATGGTGCCCAGCAGTTCCACCGCGCGGTGGCGATCGATCAGGGGCGATTGGGCCTCGCCCCGGGCCACCTGTGCCAGGAATTCCGCCTTCACGCGGGCGGCCTCGTCCACCCCCGGGGGTACCCGCCGGGTGATCAGCTCCAGCAGAAAGGCCTCCTCCCCCTGGGGCGGGGATTGCAGCAGTTCCACCAGTTGCGCAGTCATCCCCGCGTCGAGCGGCTTGGGTGGCACCCCGAGGGCTTCGCGTTCCCGGACATGTTCACGATAGGCTTCAAGCACCATTGGTCCCCTTGTTGCAGAAAGGCCCCGCGGCGCGGGGCAGGCCATGCGACCCCTGGATCGTTCTGTGTTTTTGACAATGCGAGATATTGCGCGGCAGCATTCTAAACCAGCCTGCGCAAGCAGACCACTCGGGTGCCGCCCCCCTGCCCGACGGCGCTTCGCCGTCTTCACTCCGTGCCACGCCATGCCATACTGCATGCGGGAGCCGCCGCCTCGGGACCGGCCGAGAACGATGCGGCACCCCAATCCGCCCCACGACCGAGGGAAGTAGCGCGATGACCGATACATTCCAGACCCGTTCCCGCCTCGAGGTGGAAGACCGCAGCTACCACATCCACAGCCTGGCCCCCCTGCGGGACCGCTACGATGTGGACCGTCTGCCCTATGCCCTCAAGGTGCTTCTGGAGAATCTGCTGCGCAACGAGGACGGCGACAACGTCACCCGCCAGCAGATCGAGGCCCTGCTGGCCTGGGACCCCACCGCGGAACCCGGCCAGGAGATCGCCTTCACGCCGGCGCGGGTGCTGTTGCAGGACTTCACCGGGGTGCCGGCGGTGGTGGACCTGGCCGCCATGCGCGACGCCATGAGCGCCCTGGGCAAGGATCCGAAACGCATCAACCCCCTGGCCCCGGTGGACCTGGTCATCGATCACTCGGTGATGGTGGACTACTACAACCAGCGCAACGCCCTGGACCTGAACATCAAGCTGGAATACCACCGCAACCGGGAGCGTTACCAGTTCCTGCGCTGGGGGCAACGGGCCTTCGAGAACTTCCGGGTGGTGCCCCCGGGCACCGGCATCGTGCACCAGGTGAACCTGGAATACCTGGCGCAGACGGTGTTCGTGCGCGAGGAGAATGGTGAACACCACGCCTACCCCGACACCCTGGTGGGCACCGACTCCCATACCACCATGGTCAACGGCCTGGGGGTCCTGGGCTGGGGCGTGGGCGGCATCGAGGCGGAGGCGGCCATGCTGGGCCAGCCCGTGTCCATGCTCATCCCCCAGGTGGTGGGCTTCAAGCTCACGGGCCGCCTGCCGGAGGGGGCCACGGCCACGGACCTGGTGCTCACCGTCACCCAGATGCTGCGGCAGCGGGGCGTGGTGGGCAAGTTCGTGGAGTTCTTCGGCGACGGCCTGGACCACCTGCCCCTGGCGGACCGGGCCACCATCGCCAACATGGCCCCGGAATACGGCGCCACCTGCGGCATCTTCCCCGTGGACAGCGAGACCCTCACCTATCTCAGGCTGTCGGGACGCGACGAGGACCAGGTGGCCCTGGTGGAGGCCTATGCCCGGGAACAGGGGCTCTGGCGGGAGAAGGGCAGCCGCGAGCCCGAATACAGCGAGCTGCTGGAGTTGGACCTGGGCAGCGTCGTGCCCAGTCTGGCCGGACCCAAGCGCCCCCAGGACCGCATCCCCCTGGACCGGGCCCGGGACAGCTTCATGGACACCCTGGATCAATTCCTGCAGGAACATCACGCCGCGCCGGCGGACGATCAGGAGGAGCGCTTCGCCGACGAGGGCGGCCACGGTGCCCCCGGGGTGGACGACTGCCACGAGAAAGGCGCGGTGGAATACGAGATGGACGGCCAGCGCCACCTGCTCAAGCACGGCGCCGTGGTGATCGCCGCCATCACCTCCTGCACCAACACCTCCAACCCCGCCGTCCTGCTGGCGGCGGGGCTGGTGGCGAAGAAGGCCCGGGAACGGGGCCTGCAGCCCAAGCCCTGGGTGAAGACCTCCCTCGCCCCCGGCTCCCAGGTGGTGCCCGCCTACTTAAAGAAGGCCGGCCTGATGGAGGCCCTGGAGGCCCTGGGTTTTGGCGTGGTGGGCTTTGGCTGCACCACCTGCATCGGCAATGCCGGCCCCCTGCCCGGCCCCATCTCCGAAGCCATCCGCAAGGGGGACCTGATGGTGGCCTCCGTGCTCTCCGGCAACCGCAACTTCGAGGGGCGCATCCACCCCGATGTGCGCACCAACTACCTGGCCTCCCCGCCCCTGGTGGTGGCCTATGCCCTGGCGGGCTCCATGGCCGTGGACCTGTACAGGGACCCTCTGGGCACCGACACCGCCGGACAGCCGGTCTACCTCAAGGACATCTGGCCCAGCCAGGCGGAGATCAACGCCCTCATGCATGCCCACATCACCTCGCAGATCTACCGGGAGAAATACGCCGACGTCTTCCAGGGGGACAGCCACTGGCAGGGCATCGGGGTCAGTGAATCCGAGCGCTACGACTGGCGGGAATCCACCTACGTCAAGCATCCCCCCTACTTCGAAGGCATGAGCCTGACCCCCGAGCCCCCGGCCCCGGTGCAGGGGGCCCGCTGCCTGGTGATGGTGGGGGACTCCATCACCACCGACCACATCTCCCCCGCCGGCGGCATCCACCCCGAGAGCCCCGCGGGCCGCTATCTGCAGGAACACGGCATCGAACCCCAGGAGTTCAACTCCTACGGCTCCCGCCGGGGCAACCACGAGGTGATGATGCGCGGCACCTTCGCCAACGTACGCCTGCGCAACCGCATGGCGCCGGGCACGGAAGGCGGCTGGACCACCCATCTGCCCGACCACGAGGCCATGACCGTCTACGACGCCGCCATGCGCTACCAGCACGAGGGCGTGCCCCTCATCGTCCTGGCGGGCAAGGAATACGGCACCGGCTCCTCCCGGGACTGGGCGGCCAAGGGCACCCGCCTTTTGGGCATCCGGGCCGTGATCGCCGAGAGCTTCGAGCGCATCCACCGCTCCAACCTGGTGGGTTTCGGCGTCCTGCCGCTGCAGTTCCAGGAGGGGGAAAGCGTCCAGTCCCTGGGGCTGACAGGGCACGAGCGCTTCGACATCGACCCCCTGGAGGGGGAACCGAAGACGGTCCAGGTCACCGCCCGGGCCGACGATGGCGGCGAGATCCGCTTCACCGCCCGGGTGCGCATCGACACCCCCAACGAATGGGCCTATTATCGCCACGGCGGCATCCTGCACTACGTGCTGCGGCAACTGGCGGCAGACTGAAACACGGCGGAAGAGAACCCCAAAAGACCCCGCCGCGGAGCGGCGGGGACCGCACAAGGATCTCCATGGAGCCCCAAAAGACCCTTTCCACCCAGGACGCCCACCCCGGCATGATCGTCGCCGTGGATGTCCGCGACCGCAGCGGCCGGCTGCTGATCCCCGCCGGGACGCCATTGAAGGAAAAGCATCTGCGGGTGTTGCAGATCTGGGGTATCGCCACCCTGAGCGTTCGGGATCCCTCCGGATCGGCGGCGCACCAGGCCCCTGCCGGGAGAGATCAGGAGAATAAGGAGATGCGGCCCGCAACGGATGCCCAGGCCCGGGCAGAGGCGGTCCTGCGGGAGGTCTTCCGCCACGCGGACCTGCAGCGCCCCCCCATGGGCACCCTGTTCCACCTGGCGGTGGAACGCCTCTCCCGGCGCATGGAGCAGGCATGATCCCCGGGATCGTGCAGGACATACTCCGCCGTGATCCGGACCTGGGCACCCTGGCGGACCTCTATCACCGCATCCAGGCGGTCATCGACGACCCCGCCAGTTCCCTGGATACCCTGGCCCGCACCATCGGCGCCGATCCCGCCTTGAGCGCCCGCATCCTGCGCATCGCCAACAGCAGCCTCTACCAGTTCCCCACCCGGGTGGAGTCCATCCCCCAGGCCATCGGTATCATCGGCACCCAACAGGTGCGGGACCTGGTGCTGGCGGCCACCCTCATCCACCACTTCAGCCGCATCCCGGTGAGCGGCGTGGACATGGCATCCTTCTGGCGGCACAGCATCGGCTGCGCCCTGATGGCCCGATCGGTGGCATTTATCCGACGGGAGGCCAACGTGGAGCGGGCATATGTGGCAGGACTCCTGCATGATATCGGCCGCCTGATCCTCTTCATGCACCTGGAGGATCGGGCCACCCGCGTGCTGGCGGCACGCGACCGCAGCGGCGATCTGCTGTACCGGGTGGAATCCCGGGAACTGGGCTTCGATCACACCCAGCTGGGCGCTGCCCTGCTGGAACACTGGCGGCTGCCTGCAGCCCTCATCGAACCGGTGCGCCATCACCACAGCCCGGACGAGGCCCGGCGGTATCCCATGGAGACCGCCACGGTGCACCTGGCGGACAGCATGGCCCATGCCCTGCGCCTGGGCACCAGTGGCGAACGCTACTGCCCCGCCGTGGAGGAGACGGCCTGGCAGCGCCTGGCCCTGCCCGAATCCGCCCTGGAGCAGATCGCCGCACAGACGGACCGGCACTACCAGCAGGCGCTGGAAGTGTTTCTGAGCTAAGCAACGGGAGCAGCGACGGGATGACCGTGACAGAAAAGGACCAGGAGCCGACCCCCGGGGAAGTCTATCTGAGGGAGCGCGTGCGGCATCTGGAAGAGGCGGCGCAACGTCACCAGTACGCCCTGGACGTGCTGCTGTCCATCACCACCCTGTTCGGTGACCACGAGCAGGACCGGGAACCCGGCCCCATCCTGGAGAAGGCCCACGACTGCATCCATCGCCTCCTCTCCCTGGAGGACGCCGGCTATTTCCTGGTGGATGACGCATCGGGCTTCCGCCTCCACTACCGCCCACCGGGCGCGGGCGCCAGGGCGGACCTGGAGCCCGGGGTCGACGCATTCATCGACGCATTCATCGAAGACGGCACCTTCGCCTGGGCCCTCAACCAGAACCGTCCGGTATGCCTGCCGGCCAAGGACAACAGCGAAATCCAGTGGGTGCTGCACGTGATCGCCACCCGCTCCCGCATCCGTGGCATGTTCGTTGGGCGCATCCACAACCAGCCCCTGCAGCGGGACGACCTGGGCCTGAGATTGCTCACCCTGGTGCTGTTCCATGCCGCCTATGCCCTGGAAAGCGCGGACCTCTACGCCCTCCTGGCCCGGCAGCGGCAGACCCTGGAACGCGTCTCCCGGCGCCAGTCCGAGGCCCTCGCCCACCAGTACAGCCACGACACCCTCACCGACCTGCCCAACCGCATCCTGTTCGGCGACCGCCTGAGCCAGTTGCTGGGATCGCATCAGGAACAGGGGGAACGGGGAGGCTACCTGGCCGTGATCCTCATGGACCTGGATCACTTCAAGCGCATCAACGACTCCCTGGGACACCGCGCCGGGGACCGTCTCCTGCAACAGGTGGCCACGGACCTGCATGGACTGTTATCCGATGAGGCGATGACCACCCGCTACCGCCTGCGGCGCGCGGAGATCACCCTATCGCGCCTGGGCGGGGACGAGTTCGGTATCCTTTTGAATGCAGTGGAGTCCCCGGATCTGGCGGCGCGGGTGGCCCACCGCCTGGTGCAGGCCGTGAACCGGGAGTACGAGGTGGAGGGGCACGCCGTGTTCCTTGCCTGCAGCGCCGGGGTCAGCATCCATCCCCTGGACGGCGGGGACAGCGAGACCCTGATCAAGAACGCCGACGCCGCCCTGCACGAAGCCAAGCGCCAGGGGCGCAACGGATACCACTTCTACACCCGGGAGATGAATTCCCAGAGCTACCGGTATCTGGTCCTGGAGAACGCCCTGGCCAAGGCCCTCTCCCGGGACCAGCTGGAGATCCACTACCAGCCGCAGATCTGCCTTGCCAGCGGACGAGTCCGTGGCATGGAGGCCCTGCTGCGCTGGGAACATCCCCAGGAAGGCATGCTCTCCCCGCCCCAGTTCATCCCCATCGCCGAGGAAACGGGGCTCATCGAGGGCCTGGGGGCCTGGGTGATGCAGCGGGTCTGCCGGGATCTGCAGCGGCTGGAGGCCAGGGGGCTGCGGCCGGAGTGGGCGGCCGTCAACCTCTCCCCGCGTCAGTTCCGCCAGGCGGATCTGGTACAGACCTACCGGGACATCCTGCGCCGGCGGGACATCCCGCCGCAGTGGATCGAACTGGAACTCACCGAGAGCACCCTCATGCAGGACGTGGACGCAGCGGTGAACAGCCTGCGGCAACTGCACCACCTGGGATTCCGTCTGGCCGTGGATGACTTCGGCACGGGGTACTCCTCCCTGAGCCATCTCAAGAACTTCCCCATTCACACCCTCAAGGTGGACCGGACCTTCGTACAGGATGCCCCGGAGGATGCCAACGACGCCGCCATCGTCACCGCGATCGTGGCCATGGCCAAGGGGCTGGGTCTGGAGGTCATCGCCGAGGGGGTGGAAACACCGGAACAACTGGCCTTCGTACAGGCCCTGGACTGCAGCCTGGTGCAGGGGTTTTATTACGCTCGTCCCGCCCCCCTGGATACCTTGATCCCCCTCCTGGAGACACCGGGCGGGGACCGGCTGCATCCCCCCCACTGAAGCGGATTCCCTCAAGACACCGCAGTCTCGTTCGTTCTGCCACCCGCCTGGGAGCGCCGAGCCCCAGCTCGGCTTAAGGAAGGATGCCGAGCTGGGGCTCGGCGTTCCCGGGATGTCGCTTCATTCATTCTTGGACCCCTGCCCCCCACGGGCGAGCGCCATCGGGTCCAGCAGGGCCCGCAGCCGTTCCTCGTCCAGATCCGTCATCTCCCGGGCCACCTCCAGAACCGGACGACCCTCCCGATAGGCCCGTTTGGCGATGGCGGCCCCCTGCTCATAGCCGATGACGGGATTGAGTGCCGTCACCAGGATGGGATTCCGATCCAGGGCATCGCGCATGCGCGCCTCGTCCACCCCGAAACCGGGGATGACGCGGGTGGCCAGCAGGTCGGCCCCGCTGGCCAGCAGTTCCACACTCTGCAGCAGGTTGTGGGCGATCACCGGCAGCATCACGTTCAACTGGAAATTGCCCGACTGACCGGCCACACCGACGGCGGCGTCATTGCCCATCACCTGGGCACAGGCCATGGCCACCGCCTCGGGGGCCACCGGATTCACCTTGCCCGGCATGATGCTGCTCCCCGGCTGCAGGGGCGGCAGGGTGATCTCCCCGAGCCCCGCCAGGGGACCGGAGTTCATCCAGCGCAGATCGTTGCAGATCTTCATCAGGCTCACCGCCACGGTCCGCAGCTGACCGCTGGTCTCCACCGCGCTGTCCTGGGCGGCCAGGGCCTCGAAGGGGTCGGGCTTGGGCCGGAAGGGCACCCCCGTGCTTCGGGCCAGGTCCCCGGCCACCGCCTCGCCGAACCCGGGAGGGGCATTGACCCCCGTGCCCACAGCGGTGGCGCCGATGGCCAGTTCCTCCAGGCGCACGGCGCTGTCCCGCAATCGCTCGATGCCATAGCGCACCTGCCGGCCCCAGGCCCCCACCTCCTGCCCGAGACGGATGGGCAGGGCATCCATAAGATGGGTGCGGCCGGTCTTGACCACGTGATCCAGGGCCCGGGCGCGGCTCTCCAGCACCCGGGCCAGATCCTCCAGGGCCGGCAGCAGGCGCGTCTTCAAACCCAGGCGCACGGCCACGTGCAGGGTGGTGGGGATGACATCGTTGGAACTCTGGCCCCGGTTCACATCGTCGTTGGCATGCACGGGTTCCCCCAACTCCATGGACGCCAGGCGCGCGATCACCTCGTTGGCGTTCATGTTGGAACTGGTTCCGCTCCCGGTCTGGAACACATCCACCGGGAACTGATCGGCGTATTCCCCCCGCGCCACGGCCCCGGCAGCCCGGGCGATGGCCGCCGCCTTCCCGGGGGGCAAAAGGCCCGACTCCCCGTTCACCCGGGCGCAGGCCGCCTTCACCTCCCCCAGGGCCCGGATGAAGGCCGGCGGCAGGGTCATCCCGCTCATGGGGAAGTTATCCACCGCCCGCTGGGTCTGGGCCCCGTAGAGGGCGTCGGCGGGCACCGCCACCTCGCCCATGCTGTCGCGCTCGATCCGTTCCCCTGCACTCATGATCCCCTCCGGGTCCCGGCTGTGTGCTGAAAATTCTGGTGTAGTATAATTCCGCCCCCTTCGCGAGACCTGGAGATATCCCATGGAGCTTTCCCCCCTCACCGCCATCGCGCCGGTGGATGGCCGCTATGGCGACAAGACCGAGATGCTGCGTCCCATCTTCAGCGAGTTCGGTCTCATCCGCCACCGCGTCCGGGTGGAGGTGGAATGGCTCCGAACCCTGAGCACCCACCCGGGGATCCCCGAAGTCCCCCCCCTGGGGGAACACGCCGGCAACATCCTCACCGGCATCGTGGAGCACTTCTCCGAGGAGGATGCCCAGCGGGTCAAGAACATCGAACGCACCACCAATCACGACGTGAAGGCGGTGGAATATTTCCTCAAGGAGAAGATCCAGGGCAACGCGGAACTGGAGGCGGTGAGCGAGTTCATCCACTTCGCCTGCACCTCCGAGGATATCAACAACCTGGCCTACGCCCTCATGCTCAAGGAGGCCCGGGGCCAGGCCATCCTGCCGCTGATGGACGAGCTCATCCATGCCCTGCGGGATCTGGCCCACCGCCACGCCCACCAGCCCATGCTCTCCCGCACCCATGGCCAGCCCGCCTCCCCCACCACCCTGGGCAAGGAACTGGCCAACGTGGCGCACCGCCTCAAGGCCCAGCGCAACCAGGTGGCCGATGTCCGCATCCGGGGCAAGATGAACGGGGCCGTTGGCAACTACAACGCCCACCTGAGCGCCTATCCGGAGGTGGACTGGGAGGCCCTGAGCCGCGGTTTCATCGAGGGGCTGGGGCTGGAGATGAACCCCTATACCATCCAGATCGAACCCCATGACTACATGGCGGAACTCTTCCACGCCATGGAACGCTTCAACACCGTGCTCACGGATTTTGCCCGGGATGTGTGGGGCTATATCGCCCTGGGGTATTTCAAGCAGCGGGTGGTGGCCGGGGAGGTGGGCTCCTCCACCATGCCCCACAAGGTGAATCCCATCGATTTCGAGAACGCCGAGGGCAACCTGGGGCTGGCCAATGCCGTCTTCGGACATCTGGCGGGCAAACTGCCCATCTCCCGCTGGCAGCGGGACCTGACCGACTCCACGGTGCTGCGCAACATCGGCCTGGGCTTCGCCTGGTCCGTCATCGCCTACCAGGCGACCGCCAAGGGACTCACCAAGCTGGAGGCCGATCCCGCACGCCTGAACGCCGACCTGGAGACCAACTGGGAGGTGCTGGCCGAACCCATCCAGACGGTGATGCGCCGCTACGGGGTGGAGAAGCCCTATGAAAAGCTCAAGGAACTCACCCGTGGACAGCGGGTGGACGGCCCCCGCCTGCGGGCCTTCATCGACACCCTGGAGATCCCGGAGGAGGACAAGGCCCGACTGAAGGCCCTCACCCCCGGCAACTACACCGGCAACGCCGGGGCACAGGCCGAGCGCATCTGATGCGTTCCCGGATGGGCCCCTGCGGGACGCCCATCCGGGACCATGGCATCTCCCGGGAAGGGAAACCCGGGAGGCGGCCGTTCACCCTCCCAAGACCTGCCCGGCCGCCTGCCGGATCACCTCGGCCCCGGCCCCCGGGCGATGGGCATGCTCACTGAGATGCCGCCGCCAGGCCCGGGCCCCGGGCACGCCCTGGAACAGGCCCAGGATATGCCGGGTCATGGTCTGCAGGGGGACCCCCTCCGCCAGCCGGGCCTCCACATAAGGCAGGAACCGTTCCACCACCTGATGCCGTGTGGGCACCGGCCCTTCATCGCCATACAGGGCCGCGTCCACCCGGGCCAGCATATAGGGGTTGTGATAGGCCTCCCGCCCCACCATCACCCCATCCACATGGGCCAGTTGCCCCTGCATCTGCTCCACCGTGGCCAGCCCCCCGTTGATCACCACCGTCAGCCGCGGGAAGGCGGCCTTGAGCCGGTGCACCCGCTCGTAGCACAGGGGGGGGATCTCCCGGTTCTGTTTCGGGCTCAGCCCCTGCAGCCAGGCCTTGCGGGCATGCACGATGAACAGGTCGCAACCGGCGGCGGCCACCCGGTCCACGAAGCGGAACAGATGGGCCTCGCTATCCAGATCATCGATGCCAATGCGGCATTTCACCGTCACGGGGATCTCCACCGCCGCCTTCATGGCCCGCACCCCCTCGGCCACCCGATCCGGCTCGGCCATGAGGCAGGCCCCGAAGCGCCCGGAATGGACCCGGTCCGAGGGGCAGCCCACATTCAGATTCACCTCATCAAAGCCCCAGTCCGCCCCCATGCGGGCAGCCCGGGCCAGCTCCCCGGGATCGGAGCCCCCCAGTTGCAGGGCCACCGGGTGTTCGGCGGGGTCGAAACGCAGATGCCGGTTGGCATCCCCGTGCATCAGGGCCGCCGTGGTGACCATCTCCGTATAGAGGAAGGTCCGGCGGGTGATCAGGCGCAGGAAGTACCGGAAATGGCGGTCCGTCCAGTCCAGCATCGGGGCCAGACAGCAGCGGTGAGCCCCCGAAACCGCGTGGGAATGCGGGGTGGAGGCTGATTGGTCAGCGGTTTTCATGGTCACGTTTTAAGTGTTTTTGGGTGGGGGTCATCCGATCCGCTGGCAAGGAGACAGGATGCCCGGGATGGGGCCATTTTTCGAGGTTTTCGGAAGACGCTTAACCGGCTATGCTCGAAGAATGCCCCGGGTATGGTCTATCCCGGGCCGAGACGTCTTCCTTGTCTTCAGGCCAGAGGTGCTTTACGGTCCCATATCTCCTTTTGTGGGGTCTGAATGGAACCGGGAAGGTGAAAATCCCTCCAACAGGGTCCGGGAAGACCTGCCGGGCCCTGGAATCACCGAGGAATAACGCCATGCTGCATCATCAGGCCCGGGACGAATTGCAAGGGATGCTGACCAGCTTCCCTGAATTCGTTGGGCACCGTGTCAACATGCGGACCCTGCGCCTCGTGGAACAGACGGTGGAAAACCTCACCGCAGAGCAGCGCGCCCTCGAGTCTGACATCAAAGCGTCGCAGGAGATCGCCGAACTCATCAACGAAGCGTACGAAGACGAAGAGATCGATCCCAACGACGAGATCGACCAAGCCTACCAGAAATCCCAGCGCGCGATCGCTTCGGTCATCGCCTTGTACCGCAAGAAGCGCGCCGCAGCGGTGCGCGATCCCCAGCTGAACGGTACCCATGAAGAAAGCGTGGTATCGGAATACGATCGTGTCCTGGATCGCTACAGGGACCTGCATGAAGCCTTGGAGCAGGTGCGGATGATCCTGCGGGAGCACGACGCCGACGCGAGCGATGACATCGGTGAATTCGAAGATATTTCCGGATTGATGGCCGCCCTGAAGGAAGGATAAACGGTCCATGACCCACATCGGATGTGGTGGCGTTCAGATCCACAGAATCAGGGCCAAAGCCCGGTTTAAGAGGGACTTCCGAAAGCTGGATCCCCCGCTGCAGAACCTGGTGGAGAAGAAGCTCAAGGATCTGATGAAAAACCCAAGGCCGTCCGGCCTTGGGTTCGAAAAGCTCCAGGGCTACAGAAAGCCCAACATCACCAGTATTGCGCGAGAAGCCCCCGGCTTTAGCCGTGGGGAGGGATAGCGCCCGCCGAAGGCGGCTTTTGTTATAGTGTTTTTCAATGCGAAGTAGGCCCTGGAGACCTTGAGTTGACCGATGCCGCCAAAAGCATTATCAAGACCCTGAGCGTGCGGGTGAAAGACCGGCACGCCAAGGTGCTTGATCGCATGGCGTTCGAGGTCAATCAAGTGTGGAATCTGGCCAATGAAATGGCCTATGAGGCGTGGCATGTTCCCGTGCCCGAGGTGGGCTGGATTCAGGGGGCATGGTTGCATCCCTTTGAAATCCAGAAGGCATTGGCCGGAATCCACAAGGCGCGGGGCTGGCGGATCGGATCGGCCACAATCCAGGAGGTGATTGCAGTCCACGGCAAAAGCCGAAAGCAGTTCAAGAAAAGCAAGCTGCGTTGGCGGGTATCCGGTGGCCCCCGTCGCAGCCTGGGATGGATTCCATTCAAGTCCCGCGCGGCGCGGTTTGAAGGCGGCAAGGTGCGGTTTGCCGGAGAGGGTTTTGGGGTATGGGACAGCTACGGGCTGGGAAATTTCAAATTCCGTGCGGGGAGTTTTTCCCAGGATGCCCGAGGCCGTTGGTACTTTAATGTGCAGGTGGAGGTTGCTGCTCAGGAGAGATCGAAAGGTTGCAGCGCAGTGGGCATTGATCTTGGGCTCAAGGATGTGGCCATCTGCTCGGATGGCGAGCGCTTATTGGCCGCCCAGCCCTACCGGGCTTTGGAAAAGAAGCTGGGCATTGCACAACGGGCCGGAAAGAAAAAACGGATCAAGGCCATCCACGCAAAAATCAAAAACCGGCGCAAGGACGCCATCCATAAATTCAGCACCATGCTGGTGGAGCGGCATGGTGCCATCTTCGTCGGTAACGTGAGCAGTTCCAGTCTGGCGAAAACCCGTATGGCCAAGTCCGTGCTGGATGCAGGCTGGTCGATGCTCAAGACCCAACTCCAATACAAGGCGATTGCGCGGGGAGTTTGGTTTGAGGAAATCGACGAGGCGTATACCACCCAGGCCTGTTCGTGCTGTGGCCATATCGGCAACAGCAGTCCGAAAGGTAGGACAGGACTTGGAATAAGAGAATGGACCTGTCAGGCGTGCGGTACTCGCCATGACCGCGACATCAATGCCGCAAGGAACATTCTCGCGCTTGGGCACAAGCGTCTCGCAGGAGGAATCCCCCGGCTTTAGCCGTGGGGAGGGTGTCAATCTAGCGCCAAACGACCTCGCCCCTATGGATTTCCCCCTCTCCCTGCTGCAGTGGCTCCTGGCCAGCGCCGTGATCCTGGTGGGTGCCGTCCTCCAGGGCGCCATTGGCTATGGCGTGGCCCTGTTGGGTGCCCCCCTGCTCTATCTGATCCATCCGCAGCTGGTGCCCGCCCCCATGATTATCATCGGCATGAGCCTGCCATTGCTGATCCTGCTGCGGGAATGGCGGGCGGTGCGCCCCGCCGATGTGGCCTGGGCCCTGCCCGGCAGCCTTGCAGGGACGGCCCTGGCGGCACTGGTGCTGGGCCTGGTGGACCAGGACCTTTTGGGGGGACTGCTGGGGGCGCTGGTGCTGCTGGCCGTCGCCCTGAGCCTGGTGCGCCGGGTTCCGGACCCCGGCCCGGCCATCCTGCTCCCGGCGGCGGGGCTTTCCGGCTTCATGGCCACCATCACCTCCATCGGCGGGCCGCCCCTGGCCCTGGCCTTCCAGAACGTCTCCGGTCCGCGCCTGCGCGGGACCCTGTCGGCCATCTTCGTGCCCGCCGGCATCCTCTCCCTCTCCACCCTGGCCTGGCTGGGCCGCTTCGGTCCCGTGGAGGTCCTGCTGGGGGTCTCGCTGCTGCCGGCCATCCTCCTGGGATTCTGGATCTCGGGCTGGGTGGCGCACCGGCTGGACCGGCGCTGGTTGCGGCCCGCGGTCCTCGCCTTCTCCGCCCTGGCCGGCACGGCCGCCTTGGTGCAGGCCCTCCCGACCTAGTCCCGGGGCGCGGTACACTGTGCCCATGCAATCCTCTCCCGATCCGTACGCCGCCTACCGCATCGCCACCGGATGGCAGCCCGCAACAGACAGGGCCTGTCCACGATACCCGGGGTGGATGCGCGTCACCTCCCGCCGGCCGGGAAGAGTGCCCTGATGACCCGCATCACCATCGCCGGGGCCAGCGGTTTCATCGGCACGGCCCTGTGCCATGAACTGGCCGGGGAACACCGGATCACCGCCCTCACCCGCTCCCGGGCCCGCGCCGCGACGCCGGACCCGGATACCCGCATCACCTGGCGGCACTGCGATCTGTTCTCCCAGTCCGACGTGAACCGGGCCCTGGAAGGGTGCGATGTGGCCCTCTACCTGATCCATTCCCTGGCCCCCTCCTCCCGGCTCACCCAGGCCACCCCCCGGGACATGGACCTGATCCTGGCGGACAACTTCGCCCGCGCCGCCGCCGCCAATGGGGTACGGCAGATCATCTTCGTCAGCGGCCTCATCCCGGAGAGCTTTCGCATCTCCCGCCTGCTGTGGAGCCGCCGGGAGGTGGAGATGGCCCTGGGGGGACACGGTGTTCCGGTCACTGTGCTGCGGGCGGGGCTGGTGGTGGGCCCCGGCGGCTCGGCCACCCGGCTCATGGTGGACCTGGTACGGCGCATGGGGGTGCTGACCCTGCCCCCCACGGCCCGGTCGGTGACCCGCCCCATCGCCCTGCGGGATCTCACCCGGGCCATCCGCTACTGCCTGGATCACCCCGAAACCTGCCGGGGCCCCTTCGACATCGGCGGGCCGGAGTGGCTGAGCTACGAGACCATGCTGCGCCGTACCGCCCGGGTGCTGGGTCTGCGGCGCCTGGTGATCCCCCTGCCCTGGATGCCGGAACGCATCGCCGCACTGGGAGTGCGCTGGATCACCGGCGCCCCGGCGGAACTGGTGGGCCCCATCATGGCCAGCCTGCCCCGGGATACCCGCATCCGCAGCAATCCGGTGCAGGCCCACATCGACCCGGACGCCATCCCCTTCCACCAGGCCCTGGAAGAGGCGGTGGATCCGGAGCGCAAACGCCTGCGGCCCAGCCCGCGACACCCCATCCGCCGGGAAGTCGCCGCGGAACTGCGCCAGGCCAGCCTGGTGCGCTCCATCCAGCGCATCCTCCAGCCCCCCGGCCAGGATGCCGCCTGGGTGGCGGGCAACTATTTCCGCTGGCTGGGGAGCTGCTGCTGGCCCCTGGTGCGCACCCGGCTCCAGGAGGACGGCCGGATCCATGTGGATCTGGTCTGGCCGGGATGCCGCCTGCTCACCCTGCATCACGCACCGCAGGCATCCGGCCCCGAAAGGCAGGTGTACTACATCACGGGCGGCATCCTGGCCCGGCCCAGTCCGGGCCAGGCCCGTTTCGAGTTCCAGTCGGTGCTGGGGGGGCGCTACACCCTGGCCGCCATCCATGACTACGCCCCCGCCCTGCCCTGGTCCATCTACCGCTGGACCCAGGCGGTGATGCACCTGCTGGTGATGCGGCGCTACCAGCACAAACTGGCGCGCCTGGCGCGGTAAAGACAGGGGCTTACACAGGTGTTGTAGTTACACTCCACCCATGCGGTTATCCTCCGAACAACAGGCAGCCATCCGCCGCATCGTGGCCGATGGGCAGGTCCCGATGCGCAGGTACGGCTGTTCGGTTCCCGCCTGGACGACAGCGCCCGGGGTGGCGATGTGGACCTCTTCGTGGCCCTCGAGCGACCGGTGGAACAACCCGTCCTGGTGTCCGCTCAACTTTCCGCCCGGATCAGCCGGCGCCTGCAGGGGCGCCGCGTGGACGTCATCCTGAGCACCCCCAATCTACGCACCCTGCCCATCCACGACGTGGCCCGGCGGGAAGGTGTGCTGCTGTGATTGAAGTCACCGAGGCGGTGATGAACGATCTGAGGCAGCGGGGATGGTGGTAAGCAGCCGGCTTCAATCCCGCCCGCGTTCCACCTGCTGGTAGGCACGGGCGCCGCTGGCCTTCCGGCGGATCTGGCGCAATTCATCCCCCAGACGATCGCGGGCATCCTCCAGAAGGGGCTGAAGGGCACGGTCCAGTTCCCGGATCCGGATCAGGCGACGCGCCAGGGCCTCGGCCTCCGGGCTGCCCGGCTCCACCCCGGTCGCATCGATCACATTCGCAATCTCAGCATGCCTTGTTTCGCTGGCAAGCAGGGGCTCCCACTGCCCCTGCCGCGCCCATTCCAGACGACGATGGGCCAGCCGCTCCAGATCCGCGGCCGCTGCCAGCATACGCTCCACTTGTGCCCGCGGGCAGGGCATCGCTGCGGATCTATTCCGGCTGGGCGGATGCAGTTGTGGGCGTTTCCTTTCCGGGGTTGCGGGCCTCGGGGGGGATGGCCTGCCATCCATCCCGGATCTCCGCGAGGAGCCGGCTCACCTCGTCCAGGATCTCCACATCGTCCCGCGCGTTGGCAGTCACCAGGCGGCGCTGCATATAGTCGTACAGTTCGTCCAGGTTTCGGGCGATCTCGCCGCCCCGGTCCAGGTCCAGGCCCCCGCGTAGACCGCCGATGATATCCAGGGCCTTGCCGATGAGCTTGAGCTTGGCCGGGCGATCGCCCCGCAGGACAGCCCCCCGGGCCTGGGCCAGACGATCGATGCCGCCGTTGAGCAGCATCTCGATCAGGCGGTGGGGATCGGCGAACGCCGCCCCGGCGGCGCCCACCTGCTGGTACTGATTGATGCCTTTATGCATGGCGGCGTAACTCATATGCTGTTGCTCCAGGATGGATCGTACCCATGTTCATGGTATCGGCCAAGGCGGTGAGGGCTTGAGCGCCACTGCCCCGTCTTATCGGGATGGATCTCACCATCAGCAAGAACCCCGGATCTGATTCATCCCCCATCCGGTTCCGGGCCGATCCAGTCCCGCAGTCCCGGCCCGGAGCCAGGTCCCGGGTCCGCCTCCAGGACGCATATGCGGCATCCGTGCGTCAGGCATTTTATTTGCCGCTGTTGAGGGCCGCCAGCTGGTTGTCCAGAAACTCGCTGGTCTTGTTCAGGGAGGCCACCTGCGCATCCATGGCGGAGAACTGTGCGATCATCCGGCTCTCATAGCGATCCATGCGGCGATCCAGGTCCTCCCATTCCCGATCGATCCCCTCGAGCCGGTCTTGCAGGCTCTGGTTCCGGACATTGAGGATACTGTCCCAGCCGGTGTATTGCTTCACCACCGACTCAACCCGGCTTGCCACACCGGTCTCGGCACGGGTGAACAGCGCCTCCACCGCCCCGGGGTCCGTTGCCAGGGTACTGTTCAGCTTCTGCTCATCCAGCTCCAGGGTGCCGTCCCGGCGGGTGGAGATCCCCAGGTCCGCAAGCGCGCGGATCCCGCCTTCCATGCCTTCCACGGCCTCACCCAGGGTCCGGGCCAGGTTCGTCTGCACACCGCGCAGGGTGGCATCGCCATTCAGGAGTCCAGATTCCCCCGTTTCGGGGTTATATGCCCCCAGTTCATTGATCGTGGCACGCAGGCTGTTGTAGGCCTCCACGAATCCCTGGATCGCCTCCTTGGCCACGCCATCCTTCTCGTTCACCGAGACCCGGGTGGTGCCCACATCGGTCAGTTCCAGACGGACCCCGTCGATGGCATCCTGCACCTGGTTGTTGGGACGGGTGATCTGCAGACCATCCACGAACAGTACGGCATCCTGGGAGGCCCGCAACTGGGTAAACCCACCGCTGGTACCGTTACCATCCATGGAGCCGGCATCGAAGGCGAGCTCGTTGAGCAGGGCAGCGGGATCCGCATTACTCACTCCGATCCCGGAGATGGAATTCTCCTCTCCGGTCCCGGTAGTAGTGAGGACCATGCGGTAGCCGCTGCCATCGTCCACCACCTCGGCCCGGGCCTTGTCCGATTCCTCATTGATCATGGCCCGCAGGTCCTGGAGCGTGTCCGCCTCCTCTGTCAGGGTGAAGGTCTCGGTGCTGCCGTCGGCATAGGTGAGGGTCACATCCCCCGCCCCCAGGGAAGTGGTCCCGGGGGAGAAATCGGCACCGAAGAGATTCTCGTTGGTGGTCAGCCGCTGCGACTGGGCCAACTGGTCCACCCGCACCTCGTAGTTCCCCATCGGGGCACTGGACTGCGCATTTGCGGAAAGGACCCCCTCGTCGGAGACCTTCGACTCGATGCCCCGGAAGCTCCAGCTGTACTTGAGATCCGACACCACCGAACCGAACTGGGTGAGCCCATCCTTAAGACGCCCAAGCCCGGAGATCTGAGTCTCAATGGACTGCTGACGGTTGGTCAGCCGGTTTTCCCAGGGCTCCCGTTCGGCGGCCACCAACTGGTCCACCAGGCCCCGCACATCGATCCCGGAGCCCACACCCAACGAACTGATCGTCGACATCATCCTCCTCCCGGACCCCGAGGGCCCCACCCCGGCCCCATGGAGGGCCATAGCGATTCATTTCCATCATGCGTTTTCACGAGGGTCTTGAAACGCCCTGCGGGACGCACCCTTTCAGCAAAGGCATGCCCCGTAGAGCGCTTCCGGTCGCTGGCGAAGATCACCTCATCGAGACCACCGCCCGCAGACAGGATTTCATAATGCAATAAACAGGCCACCTTCAGGCCTTATCCCGGACCAGCAACCCACGCAGCTCATCCATGTAGGCCGCCACCTCCAGGATCTCCTCCGGCGGGAGCTGGCGGATGAGCTCCTCGCTGCCGGCATCAAAGACCTTGACCACCGTTCTTCCGGTGTCCTCGTCCACCGTGAACTGCAGATCCCTTTGCACCACCTGCACAAAGTCGTTGATCCGCTGAACCGCATCCCCCACCTGTTCCGAGAATCCGCGGGAGGCGGATGGCTCTCCCTGGCTGGGGTCGCTGCTGGCCTGTGAACGGCCTGCATCCGGCAGGGGTTTGCCTTCCGAAGGCGCAAGGGCCGGCCGGTTCTCTCCGGTGGCCGGTAATGCAGGGGGTTCCGCCTTCGATGCGGGGGCGGGGTTTAAGGGCAAGGCATGAATTCGTGTATCCATCTGCATTCTCCTCTTCCCCGATGGCGGGAAGAACGACAGCCCGGGAAGCCTTCGCCGCCCGGGCCGCCGTGTTCACATCACCCCCGGGGGTTACTGGAGCAGGGCCAGCACATTATTGGGGGCCTGGTTGGCCTGCGCCAGGACGGAGGTACCGGCCTGCTGCAGGATCTGAGACCGGGTCAGGGCCGCGGTCTCGGCGGCGAAGTCCGCATCCTGGATGCGGGATCTCGAGGCCGAGAGGTTCTCGGAACTCACCTCCAGATTGTTCACCGTGGAGTCGAAGCGGTTCTGGAGAGCACCCAGGTCGGCGCGCATCGAGTTCACCTGGTCCAGGACGTAGTCGACGGTCACGACGGCCTCGTTGGCGTTTTCCACCGTATCGACTTCCACATCGTTGAGGGTGATGGAGTTGGTATCCAGGGCAATCGTACCCGAGTCAACCGAAGTTCCACCGATACTCATGGTCACGCCCACATCATAGGCTTCACCATCATTTTCCAGGGCACTGGAGAAGACCAGGTCACCGCCATCCGCCGTGAGGTTGGCCTTGATGCCCGTATCACCCGTTTCCGCGTTGATGGCGGAGACGATGTCATCCATGGAAGAGGCGGTGCCAGTGAGGGTCGTGGTACCCGCCGCACCATTGATGGTCACCGTAAAGGTCCCCGTGGTGCCCTCGGCGAAGGCCTCATTCACGCTCAGGCCGGTGACCCCAGCCACGCTAGCGCCTGCACCGGCGTCATCCGCCAAGTCCGTGGTGGAGTTGAGCAACGCCCCCAGCTCACTGCCCCGGGAATCCATGCCGTCCACCTTGATGGTCTGACCGGCGTTGGCCCCCACCTGGAAGATCAGGTCCTCCACGGAGCCATCCAGGACATTGGCGCTGTTGAACTGGGTGGAGGAGGCGATGCGGTTGATCTCGGCGACGGACTGCTTCACCTCGTTGTTCAGGGCCTCCCGGTCGGAGGCGGAGTTGGTGGCGTTGGCGGACTGCACGGCCAGCTCACGGATGCGCTGGGCGATGTTGCCGATCTCGCTCAAGGCCCCTTCCGCGGTCTGGGCGAAGGAGATCCCGTCGTTGGCGTTGCGCACGGCCTGGTTCTGGCCGTTGATCTGGGCGGTGAACCGCTCGGAGATGGCCAGTCCGGCGGCGTCGTCCTTGGCGCTGTTGATGCGAAGCCCCGAGGAGAGGCGTTCCAGGGAGGTCTGCAGCTGGGACTGGCTGGCGTTGAGATTGCGCTGCGCGGTCAGCGACGCGATGTTGGTATTGATGACCTGTGCCATGATCGTTCTCCTTGCCGGATGCGGGTCCCGGGCGGGGACCCTGGTTTGCCGTTTTTGTGGGGGGTTCATCATCCCCCTGCAAACCCCTTATCGGCGCCCCACCGGCAAGCTTTAGCCGCTTTGCGGAAAATTTGCGGTCCCGGATTGCCGCCTGCGGGGCCTGGATCCGGAAATCAGGTCACCGGATACCGCCCATCGGCAAGAATAGGCCACCGGACCGGCCATCACCAGGGATTCCCCCCTGGCCAGGCCCGGCACCATGGATGGGTGGCGGCACCAGAAGGATCAGCGGTACCGGATATCTCCCGGATTTCTAATGTGTCACCCGGGCGGCCCGGAACGGGATGGGGGGTACGGCCCATCCCGGCACCCTACCGGCAGCGGCCAGGGTCTGCAGGGCGATGCCCGGGACACCGGGGAGAAAGCCGCCAGCGGTGACCAGCGCCAGCAGGATGAACACCCCGGGGGCGTGGAAGCGGGCGAAACGGGCC
>NZ_NRSK01000001.1 GCF_016584115.1 Ectothiorhodospira mobilis | reverse complement strand
GCTGCCTGTAGTGCCTCATCGGTACCCCTGAATGGGTTTGGGGTGAGAGCCACCCATTCTACGGCGGCAGCTGACCCACCCTCTATCCGTTCAGGCGTTGCGCTTATTCTGTGAATTCAGGGGAGATAACTGCCCATGCGGGCATCCACCCGTTCGATGGGGGAGGAGCGGAAACGCTCCGGATCGTCGGGGGAGGCGGTGAGGAGGCGGTCTGAGTTCAGGCCCTCGGCCACCGGCCGGAAACCGCCCCCGTCCACCGCATCCAGGGAGGGGGCAACCCCCTCCCCGGCGGCCATGGGCGCGCCGCCGCCACCGGGGCGGTCGGAGAGGGACTGCACCCCCAGCAGGACCGCGGCGGCCACCACAGCCGCCATGGCCACGCCGGCCGCGGGCCGGGCCAGGCGCCCATGGCGCACCCACCACCCGGCCCGGGGCACGTCCTCCTCCTCGATGGCCTGCATGATGCGTCGGGAGAAGTCCGGCGGCGCCAGGGGACCCGTTCGATCACGCAGGAGATCCCCGATCAGATGGTAGCGGGACCATCGCGCCAGGGTCTCCGGGTCCCGTTCCAGTTCATCCACCAGGCGGCGGACTTCGAAGGCCTGGGCCTCGTCATCGGCCAGCGCGGAGAGACGTTCCTCTTTAGTGGCAGTCATGGGACTTCTCGCGTCTTTTGGAATCCGGTTTATTCCAGCAGGGGCCGCAGGGTCCGGTCGATGGCCTCGCGGGCGCGGAAGATCCGCGAACGCACGGTCCCGATGGGACAGCCCATGGCCTGTGCAATCTCTTCGTAGCTCATGCCTTCCAGCTCGCGAAGGGTGATGGCGGTCCTCAGATCCTCCGGCAGGGCCGCGATGGCCTCCTGCACGGCAATACGTATCTCGTCGGACAGCAGTTCCCCTTCCGGGGTTGCATATTCCTTGAGTGCGGATTCGCCGCCCATCTGCTCCGCGTCCTGGGCATCCACCTCGAAGTCCGGCGTGCGCCGCCCCTGGGAGACCAGGTGATTCTTCGCGGTGTTGATGGCGATCCGGTACAGCCAGGTATAGAACGCGCTCTCCCCCCGGAAGTTCGCCAGGCCGCGGTAGGCCTTCACGAAGGCCTCCTGCGTCACATCCAGCGCAGTGGAGGGATCGTGCACATAGCGGGAGACCAGATTCACGATCTTGTGCTGGTATTTCTGGGCCAGCACATCGAACGCCTTCCTGTCCCCGGACTGGACGCGCCTGACCAACTCCTCGTCGGTGATGTTATTGCCCATACGGGCATTCCCCCCCTGGGGGCACGTCCTGTACCCTACCTGCGATGGACATGAAAACCCTCGTGAAGTTCGTGCATATTGGACGGACCCAAGGGCCCGCACGGGGATTTCCCTCCGAGACCTGTCATGGATCATTCTTTTCCCGGTCCCTCCGGGACCCGTTCGGAGCGGTCCCGGAGTGCAGCCCCGCGCTGCATGGATGCCATGCAAAGTGGTGACAAAATAACCCAGATCCTGAAGGCGCCTCAAGAAAGTCCCTGTCCCCCCGGGATTTCGCGCCCTCATTGATTCTTGCGGCACGGACGGCATCCCGGCCCTCCCGTGGCCCGGTAGCCCCCGGCCTGACCCAAGAAGGAGAATCCACACCCATGCAAGAGCATGCACAAAGCTCCCACCACCATGGCGGGGATGTCCTGATCATCGGCAGTGGTGCGGCCGGACTGAGCCTTGCCCTGCATCTGGCCCATGAGCAACGGGTCATGGTCCTGAGCAAGGGACCCATCACCGAGGGCAGCACCCTCTATGCCCAGGGCGGTGTTTCCGCGGTGCTGGACCAGCAGGACTCGGTGCAGGCCCACGTGCGCGACACCCTGGAGGCCGGGGCCGGCCTGTGCGAGGAGGCGGCGGTGCAACAGACCGTGTCCCATGGCCCCGAAAGCATCCAGTGGCTGCTGGACCTGGGCGTGCCCTTCACCCGGGAACCCACCCCCGATGGCCGCGTGCAACTGCACCTGACCCGCGAAGGCGGCCACAGCCACCGCCGCGTGGTGCACGCCGCCGACGCCACCGGCCGCGCCATCGAGATGACCCTGGTGGAGCAGGTGCGCCGGCACCCCAACATCCAGCTGTTCGAGAACCATATCGCGGTGGATCTGATCACCACCCGCAAGCTGGGCCTGTCCGAGCCCCGCTGCCTGGGGGCCTATGTGCTCAACCTGGACACCCAGGGGGTGGAGATCTTCCAGGCCCCCGCGGTGGTCCTGGCCAGTGGCGGGGCCAGCCGGGTCTATCTCTACAGCAGCAACCCCAACGGCGCCACCGGCGACGGCATCGCCATGGCCTGGCGGGCGGGCTGCCGCGTGGCCAACATGGAATTCATGCAGTTCCATCCCACCTGCCTGTATCACCCCAAGGCCAAGTCCTTCCTCATCTCCGAGGCCGTGCGCGGCGAGGGCGGACGTCTGCTGCTGCCGGACGGGTCCCCCTTCATGCACCGTTTCCACCCCCGCGCCGAACTGGCCCCCCGGGACGTGGTGGCGCGGGCCATCGACCACGAGATGAAGCGCCTGGGCGTGGAGTGCGTGTACCTGGACATCTCCCACCAGCCGGCCGATTTCGTGAAGGGGCATTTCCCCACCATTTACGAGCGCTGCCTGGAGTACGGCTTCGACCTCACCCGCGACCCCCTGCCGGTGGTGCCCGCCGCCCACTACACCTGCGGCGGCGTGATGACCGACCTGAAGGCCCGCACCGACCTGCCGGGGCTCTATGCCGTGGGTGAGGTGGCCTATACCGGCCTGCACGGGGCCAACCGCATGGCCAGCAATTCCCTGCTGGAATGCCTGGTCTTCGCCCGGGAAGCCGCCCGGGACATCGGCGCCCGCGCGGACCAGGCCGAGCCGGCGCCCCCGATCCCCGCCTGGGACGAGAGTCGCGTCACCGATTCCGACGAGGAGGTGGTGGTCTCCCACAACTGGGACGAACTGCGCCGCTTCATGTGGGACTACGTGGGCATCGTGCGCTCCGACAAGCGCCTGCAACGGGCCCTGCGCCGCATCGAGCTGCTGCAGGGGGAGATCCACGAGTACTACAGCAACTTCCGCGTCAGCAACGACCTGATCGAGCTGCGCAACCTGGCGCTGGTGGCGGAGATCATCATCCGCAGCGCCCTGAGCCGCCGCGAGAGCCGGGGGCTGCACTACACCATCGATTATCCCGACCGGGATCCGGCCCTGGAGGGGCGGCCCACGGTGATGGACCCGGCGGGTACGGGCTGATCCGCCCGGGGCGTGGCCGCCCCCTGCCGTCCCCGCCGGCAGGGGGCCGGAAGGCCCCGTCACCGGGGCCGGAACAGGTGTTCCCGGTAGTGGCGCAGTTCGGCGATGGAATCGCGGATGTCCTCCAGGGCCTGATGCGAGGCCCCCTTGGAGAGTTGGTTCAGCACCTCCGGCGCCCAGCGGCGGGCCAGCTCCTTGAGGGTGCTTACGTCCAGGTTGCGGTAGTGGAAGAAGGCCTCTAAGTCGGGCATGCAGCGGTAGAGGAAGCGCCGGTCCTGGCAGATGCTGTTGCCGCACATGGGGGAGGTGCGCGGCGGCACGTAATCCTTGAGGAAACGCAGCGTGGCCTGTTCCGCGTCCACCTCATTGTAGATGCTCTCGCGCACCCGTGCGATGAGCCCGGATCTTCCGTGGGTGCTGTGGTTCCAGTCGTCCATGCGGCCGAGGATCTCCTCGCTCTGGTGGATCGCAATCACCGGCCCTTCCGCCAGGACATTCAGGTCCTTGTCCGTGACGATGGTGGCGATCTCCAGGATGTAATCCGCCTGTGGATCCAGACCGGTCATCTCCAGGTCGATCCAGACCAGGTTCTCCGGATTCGGGTTCATGGGGGTCCTTATCTGTCGGTTGGGGGAGACGGCCCGGTCGCGGCGAACGCCAGGGCCGGTGAACAGTCTACATGCACAGGGCGATCCGTTTCGAGGCGCCCTCCGGTCCGGGACCGGACATCCACCTCGATGCGCGCAGCGCAGGAGGTTCCCCGATGCATACCGATCTGCACACCCGCCATTGCACCCCCTGCGAGGGGGGCACCCAGCCGCTGGAACCGGAAACGGCCCGGGAACGGCTGCAGGCCCTGGATTCCGAGTGGTCGCTGGACGAGGAAGGCCGCGGCCTGAGCCGCACCCTGCGCTTTAAGGACTTCCACCACACCATGGCCTTCGTCAACGCCGTGGCCTGGATCGCCCACCGCCAGGACCATCACCCGGACCTGGAGGTGGGGTACAATACCTGCCGGGTGCATTTCAGCACCCACGCCATCGGCGGACTGTCGGACAACGACTTCATCTGCGCCGCCCGGGTGGACCGCCTGTTGCAGGATTGAAACAGCGGGGCCCCGGGCGGGATGGCCGCATCCCATCCATCGGCCCGGGAGCCCCATGACCGACCCCCAAAACGGCCGGGTGGTGACCCGCTTCGGATCGCAGATGCTGGTGCGGGACGAGGCGGGAGAAATCCACCGCTGCACCGCCCGCCGCCGCCTGGAGCACGCGGTGTGCAACGACCATGTGCACTGGCACCGGGATCCCCAGGGCCATGGCGTGGTCACCCGCATCCTGCCCCGGCGCAACCTGCTGGAGCGCATGGACCCCCGCAGCCGCAAACGCAAGCGCGTGGCCGCCAACCTGGACCAGGTGGCGGTGGTGGTCGCCCCGGACCCGGAACCCAACTGGTCCCTGGTGGACCGCTGCCTGGTGGCCATCGAGCAGCTGCCCGCCCGGGGAATCATCGTCCTCAACAAACGGGATCTGCTGCGGGACGGGCCACCCCCGGCGCCGCTGTCGGAATACCGGGACCTGGGCTATACCGTGCTGGCGCTGAGCACCCAAGACGGCACGGGCCTGGAGGTCCTGCGGGAGACCCTCTCCCGGGGCACGGGCATCCTCGTGGGGCAGTCGGGGGTGGGCAAGTCCTCCCTGGTGAAGGCCCTGCTGCCGGATCTGGAGATCCGCATCGGGGCCCTGTCGGCCATGGGCGGCGAAGGCGGCCGCCACACCACCACCAATGCCACCCTCTACCGCCTGGATACCGGAGGGGATCTCATCGACTCGCCGGGGGTGCGGGACTTCACCCCGCCCCCGGCCTCCCCCCGGGAGGTGCTGCAGGGGTTCGTGGAACTGCGGGAGCTGGCCGCCGGCTGCCGCTTCCACGACTGCAGCCATACGGTGGAACCGGGCTGTGCCGTGCGCGCCGCGCTGGAATCGGGCCGGGTGAGCCCGCGGCGTTTCGCCAGTTACCGCGCGCTCATCGAAGAGACGGGGTAAGGCGCCGGCATCAGCCGGCGGGCCAGGCCATCTGCCGCCCGCCCAGAAGGTGCAGGTGGAGGTGATACACCGACTGCCCGCCGGCGGGGTTGCAGTTGATGACGGTACGGTACCCGTCTTCGGCGATCCCCTCCTGCCGCGCCAGCTGTGCGGCCACCTGGTGCATCCGTCCGATCAGGGCGGTATCCGCGTCGGAGAGGTCGTTGAGGGTGGCAATGTGGCGCTTCGGGATCACCAGGATATGCACCGGCGCCTGGGGATTGAGGTCGCGAAAAGCCAGGATCCCGTCGTCCTCGTAGACCGAGTCCGCGGGGATCTCGCCCTGGGCGATGCGGCAGAAGATACAGTCCGTCATGGGTTTCCTCTGAAGAACGCTGCCTGCGGCACGCGCCGTGCCGCATGATCAGTATTCCCGGCGGCCCTCAAAGGCATGGGAGAGGGTCCCCCGGTCCACGTATTCCAGGCCGCCCCCCAGGGGCACGCCGTGGGCGATGCGGGTGGTACGGATCCCCCGCTCGCGGGCCATCTCACCGATGTAGTGGGCGGTCACCTCCCCCTCCACCGTGGTACCGGTGGCGAGGATCAGTTCGCCGACCCCCTCCCGGGAGAGACGGGCCTCCAGCCGGTCCAGCCCCAGTTCCTCCGGTCCGATCCCGTCCAGGGGCGAGAGCTGCCCCAGGAGGACGTGATAACGGCCCCGGAATCCCGTGGCCTGCTCGATGGCCAGTACGTCCGCGGGGGTCTCCACCACGCAGATCACCCGGCCGTCGCGCCCGGGATCGGCGCAGATGGGGCAGACCTCGGCCTCCGTCAGGGTGCGGCAGACCCGGCAATGTCCGATACGCTGCGCCGCCTCCTGCAGCACACCGGCCAGGCGCAGGGCCCCCGGCCGGTCCCGCTCCAGGACATGGAGGGCCATACGCTGCGCCGACTTGGGGCCCACCCCGGGCAGGCAGCGCAGGGCCTCCACCAGCTGATCCAGCAGCGGCGCCGCGCTCATGGGATCAGAACGGCATCTTGAAGCCCGGGGGCAGGCCCATGCCCTGGGTGACATTGGAGAGATGCTCGCGGCTCATCTCCTCCACCTTCTGCACGGCGTCGTTCATGGCCGCCGTCATCAGGTCCTCCAGCATGTCCCGGTCTTCCTCCAGCAGGCTGGGGTCGATGCTCACCTTGCGCACCGCGTGCTTGCCCGTCATGGTGACGCTCACCATGCCCCCGCCGGCAGAACCCGTCACCTCCATCCCGGCCAGCTCCTCCTGGGCCTTGGCCATGTCCTCCTGCATCTTCTGGGCCTGCTTCATCAAGTTGCCAAGTCCGCCTTTCAACATGTCGCTACCCTTGTATTCTCGCTCGTGTAAAAAACCCGTAGTTTAACAGGTCGTCCGGGGCGGGGGGGCTAGTCCTCCTGCCGCGGGCGCACCGATCCGGGTACCAGTTCTGCATCGAAGGTCTCCATCACCCCCCGCACCACCGGATCCTCGCGGATGGCGCGCTCCGCCGCCTGCTGGCGTTCCGCCTGGTGGCGGGCCTGGCGCGCGGCCGGGGTCTCCCCTTGGGTCTCCCCCACCTGGATCCGCACCCGCATCGCCTCCCCCAGTACGGAGCGCACCGCGGCCTCCAGCTTCTCCCGGGAGCGTTCGGTGTTCAGGTGCCCGTGGGCGGCATCCAGACCCAGGACCAGCTCCCCCGCCTGCCGATCCATCAGGGCGCAGTGCCGGGCCAACTCCCCGGCCAGGCCCGTGAGCCCCAGGCGACCGGCGAGATGATCCCAGTCCAGGGGACCGCCATGGGGATCCTCCGGCTGCGCCCCTCCCTGCCCGGCGTCCCCGTCCCTGGATGCCGTGGCGGGGGCGTCCGCCGCCGGGGCGGCGGGGGGCGGTGTCGTAGCCGAGGCGGTGGACTCGGATCTTGGCCCGGGGGTCTGCGGGGGGGCGCCCCGGCCCGCGCCCTGCCCCGCCGGCCCTGCCGCTACCGCCTGCCCGTCCGGGGACCGGGACTGAGAGGTGGGTTCGGTATCCGCCGGACGAAAGGCCAGCATGCGCAGCAGGACCATCTCCAGGCCGAGCCGGGGATCCGGGGCCAGGGGCAGGTCCCGACCACCCACCAGGGCGATCTGATAGAAGAGTTGCACCGTACCCGGATCCAGGGCGTCGGCCAGCTCCCGCAGCAGGCCCGTGTCCGCCTCCAGGCTCTCCAGGGCACCGGGCACCTGTTGTACCACCGCCACGTGGTGCAACAGGGCCACCAGTTCCGAGAGCACCGCGGCATAGTCCGGGGCCTGGGCCGAAAGCGCCGCCACGGCATCCATGAGGGCGCGGGCGTCCCCCGCCGCCAGGGCGCGGAGGATGCCGGCCAGGTGCTCGCCGGAGATGGCCCCCAGCATCTCCCGCACCTCCGCCTCGCGCAGGCCGCCGCCGCCGTAGCCGATGGCCTGATCCAGCAGGCTGAGGGCATCGCGCATGCTGCCCGCGGCGGCGCGGGCCAGTTGCTTCACCGCACCGGCCTCGGCGGAGAGCCCCTCCCGTTGCACCACCCCTTCCAGGTGATGGGCGATCATCTCCGGGGGCATGGCCTTGAGGTTGAACTGCAGGCAGCGGGAGAGGACCGTCACCGGCAGCTTCTGGGGATCGGTGGTGGCCAGCAGGAACTTCACATGCTCCGGCGGCTCCTCCAGGGTCTTGAGCAGGGCGTTGAAGCTGTGGGTGGAGAGCATGTGCACCTCGTCCACCAGATAGACCTTGAAGCGCCCGCGGGTGGGGGCGTAGGGGACGTTCTCCAGAAGCTCGCGGGTGTCCTCCACCCGGGTGCGGGAGGCGGCGTCCACCTCGATCAGGTCGACGAAGCGTCCCTCGTCGATCTCGCGGCAGGCGCTGCAGCGGCCGCAGGGCTCAGGGGTGATGCCGGTCTCGCAGTTGAGGCACTTGGCCAGGAGACGGGCGATGGTGGTCTTGCCCACGCCCCGGGTGCCGGTGAAAAGGTAGGCATGGTGCAGGCGCTGCTCCCTTAGGGCATTCACCAGGGCACGGACCACGTGGGGCTGCCCCACCAGCTCGTCGAAGGTGCGGGGGCGCCATTTGCGGGCCAGGACCTGATAGCTCATGGGCGTCTTCGGGGAATGGCGGAGGGAGGCAGGCCCGTCACGGCCTCGAAAGGGCGGCAACCCGCACCAGCCACACCCCGGCGCCCAAGTCCACTGCTACCGTTGCTCCCTTCCGGGCCTGGCGGGGTTCGCAGCTTATTGTCGCGGGGGGACCGATGCGGGTCACCATGGACAGGGTCTTACAGGCACGCTTGCGCTGCAAGGGGTCGGATTATGGGCGTGCGGCCAGAGGAGCGTCAAGCATGCCCCAGTTCATGGATGCGCAGCCGGGCATCGTCCACCGCCCCCCGGGCCACGTCCAGCAGGTGACGATGGTGGGTGAAGAGCAGGACCTGCCCCCCTTCGGCAAACGCCGCCAGGGCCCGCAGGACACGGGCGGCACGGTGGTCGTCCGTGGTCACCAGGACATCGTCCAGTACCAGGGGCATCGCCCCTCGCCCCGCCCCGTGCAGCTCCAGGGCCGCCAGGCGCAGGGCCAGGTAGAGCTGGTCGCGGGTGCCCTCGCTCAGGGCGTCCACCTCCACCCGCCGGTCATCCCGGCGCACCGCCCGCAGCACCGGCGGTTCCCGGGTGTCGTCGGTCTCCAGGCGCGGGTAACGGCCGTGGGTCATGAGATGGAAATGGCGGGAGGCGGCCTCCACCATGGGACCCTGGGAGCGCTCCCGGAAACGTTCCCGGGCCTGTTGCAACAGGGCGTGGGCGAGGCGCAGGCGGACCCAGGGATGCACGGCGGCCGCCATGCCCGCCGCCGCCGACTCCATGGCCTCGCGGGCACGGGCGGCCTCGCCGGAGGTGTCCACCGCCTCCAGGGCACGCCGGGCCGCCTCCTCCCGCTGCCGGGCCGCCTTTACGTCCGCCTCCAGGCCCTCGATGCCGGCGCGGCAGCGGGCCTGTTCCGACTCGATGGCCGCCAGGTCCAGCCCCTCCAGGCTCGTTCGCAGATCCGCCTCGGGGCGCGCCGAACTGCGGGAGAGCCGTGCCTCCAGCCGGCGCAGTTCCTCACGGGCGCCGCGCTTCTGGGCGGCGCGGGCCTCCATCTCCGGCAGCTGCGCACGGGGGACCCCGGCGGCGGCCGCCAGGGATTCCAGCACCGCCTCCTGGCGCTGGCGGATCTCCTCGGCGCGGGCCGCATCCGCCCGCGCCCGGACCTGTTCCTGCTCCAGGTTGCGGCGCTGCTGCTCCCGCTCCCTGGCGGTGCGCAGCCGGTCCCGGAGTCGGGCCGCCAGGTCCTCGGGGTCCCCGGGCTCGGGCTCCTGCAGCAGCCGGGCCAGGTCCCGGGCCCGGTCCGAGAACGCATCCACCAGGGCCTGCTGGCGGTCCTGCCCTTCCCGCAGGGCCTCCAGATCCGCCTGCAGCCGTCCCAGTTCATCCAGCTCCTCCAGACGGGCCCGCACCGCTGCCGGGTCGGCATCCGCTGGCAGATGCAGGCGGCCGTGCCAGGCGGCCAGGGTGCGGGCATACCCGTCACGGCGGGCCTGCAGTTCCTCCATCTCCGCCTGCAGGGATTCCCGTTCCCGCTGCCGTTGCCGGGCGGCGCGGCGGCGTTCCTCGTGGCGGGCCTCGAAGGCGGTGGCCTGTTGCTCCCAGGTCGCCGCCGCCTCGATCAGGGCCCCCAGTTCCGTCGTGGAAGGGGGTTGTCCCAGGGTCTCGAGGGCGGTCTTGAGCTCCCGCACCGCCGCCTCCCGGGCGGCGGCCTCCCGGTTGCGCTGCACACGCTGGCGCTCCAGACGATCCTGGGCCTCCAGCACCGTCTCCCGGCGCTGTTGCCACTGGCGCAGGGCTGCGGGCTCCAGGGAGGGGAGACCGCGTTCTTTGAGGATCGCCCGCCAGCGTTCCCGGTGCGCCTCCCGGGCCGCCTGCAGTTGCCGGCGCTCCGCCTCGATCTCCCCGAGCCGGGCCTCCATGCGGGCGATGCGCGCCCCGCATTCCTCAATGCCGGCGGCGCGGGTGGCGTCGACCCGCAGCAGGTCTGCCTGGTGATCGGCCTGGTCCACGGCCTGTTCGAAGGCGCGCACCGGATCGCCGCCGGTCTCGTGTCCCTGGAAGGCCTCGCCGGGATCCGCCGAGCGCTCCACCCAGACCCGGCGGATGCCCGCCCAGAGGGCATCGCGGCGGGCACGGGCGGTGCGCAGGGTCTGCGCTGTCACCACCTCCCCCCCGGCGGTCAGTTGTTGTCGGCGCAGGCGCTGTTCCTCCAGTTCGCTGCGTAACGACCGTTCCTCCCGATCCAGACGTTCCTGCTCTGCTTCATGGCCGTCCACGCTGCGCCCGGCGGCGTCCATCTCGGCCGCCAGCAGGGGGCGCGCCCCGCGCAGGGCCCCGCAGTCGCCCGAGCCCAGCTCCTCCAGGGCCCGGATCTGCGCCTGCGCCAGGGTATCGATGGCCGCATCCTGCTCCTGCAGGCGGGCATCCACGTCCCCCAGGGCCCGGGCCCGCTGCAGGGCCTGCACCAGGGCCTCCCGGGCGGCGGTGTCCGCCTGCGTCCGGTCCGTTTCGGCGTCCCGCTCCTCCTGTTCCAGCTGTTGCAGACGTTGGCGCCGGTCCTGCAGACGCTGCACCAATCCGGGAAGGGCCTCCAGGGCCGCGTCCAGGGCCACCCGGTCCGCCTCCGAGGGCCGTGCCTGGAGCAGGTCCGGGGCCCCGGCCCCGGGGGCGATGCGCTCTGCCCGTTGTTCCAGACGCTGTTCCAGATCCCGGCTGCGGGCCCGCTGCCGGCGCAGTTCCGTGTGCGCCTCGGCCACGGTATCCAGACGCGCCGCCAGACGCTCGATGGCGTCCGCGTGCTGCAGTAGACGGTTCTCCACGGTCAGTGCGGCAAGGCGCCGGGCACATTGGACCTCCCGGTCCCGGGCCTCCTGTACATCGCTGGCGGCCCGCTCCAGGGCCTGCTGCGCCGCCAGGCGGCGATCCCGGGCATCCTCGGGCAGATCGGGGACCCGGGCGAGCCCGTCCAGTTGACGGCGCAGGCCGTCCAGGTCCTGCAACAGCGGGGCCACGGTGCGCAATTCCGCCAGTTCCCGTTCCCGGCGGCGCCCGGCCTCCAACTCCTCCTCCAGGGCCTGCAGGGCCTCCGCCGCACTGCGGTGCTCCCGCTGCAGCTGCTGCCACTGGGCCGGGCGGGTCTGGGCCGAACGCAGCAGGCGGCGCTGCGACTCCATCTCGTTCCACGCCCGGTTGATGACCGGTTGCGTGCTGCGCCCGTGGGGATTGAAATAGGCCTTGGCATCCGCCTCCAGACGCGACAGCACCCCGGGGATCCCCCGGGTGCCGGCACTGGCCTCGAACAGGGCCGCCCCCAGTTCCCCACGGCCCTCCAGCAGTTGTTGCCCCCCCTCCCGCAGGCGGGCGTGATCCAGCCCGAACATCTGCTCGAACTCGCGTCTTCCGAGGCCTCCGGTGAGGGCCCGCTCCTGCTCCGGTGTGGCCGCTTCCGGGGTCTTGGGACAGACCAGATCCTGCGGCACCTGCTGCAGGGTGTTGCGGTTGCCCTTGCGCCGGGACAGGGCCACGGGACGGCCTTGCTCGTCCTGGAGGAGCGCGCTGATGCGCAGGCGGTCATAGGTGTGCAGGAAGGCATCCGGCGTCTTCGCCGGGATGCCGAAGCGCAGGTCGGCCATGGCCCGCAGCAGCGAGGACTTGCCCGCCTCGTTGGGGCCGTGGATCAGATGCAGGCCGTCCACCTGTCCCGCCTCGCCGAACACCAGTTCCGTGTCCGTGAACGGTCCGAAGGCCTCCAGTCTCAGGCGGATCAGTTTCATTCCGTTTCCCCCTCCCCGTCCTCCAGGCGCGCCCGCACGGTGGCCTCCGCGTCCAGCAGCAGCGCGCGCAGTCCTTCGGGGTCCTGCAGGGTGTCCAGCAGACCGGGGTCCACCTCGGCGGGCAGGCGCTGGCGCAGTTCTGCGAGCTGCGCCTCCACCAGGGTCCGGGCCGCCCCGGGATCCGCCAGCAGGGCATCCACCTGGCGCACCAGTTCCCCCACGGCATCGTCCCGCGCCGCCGCCACGGCCCGGTCCACGGGGGACGCCCGCAGCCAGTCCACCCGCTCGATCCAGACATCGATGCCGTCCAGGTCCTGGGCTGCGGCCCGCACCTGGGCCTCCAGGGTGCCCGGCACCCGGGCCTCCAGGTGGTGCAGCCCCTCCCCGGCCCCGGCCAGGGTCACGCGCACGGCATGCAGGCGCTCGTCCCCCGGGGGCAGGGCCGACCCCAGGCTTCGGGTCACCGTCCGGCCCAGGGGGACGAGGTCCTCCACCCCGTGCAGATCCACCCGCAGGCGGTGCCAGCGCACCTCGTCCAGTTCCAGGGGCTCCACCTCCACCCCGGCCGGGGTCACCCGCACCCGTTCGCAGCCCTTGGGTCCGGTCTCGTTGGCGTGCCGCCCCTGGAGGTTGCCCGGAAAGACGATCCAGGGGGTCTCGCTCACCACCTCCCGGGTGTGGACATGCCCCAGGGCCCAGTAGTCATAGCCCCGCGCGGCCAGGGTCGCCGCGTCGGTGGGGGCGTAGCGGTCGTGTCCGGGGCGGCCGCCCAGGCTGGTGTGCAGCAGGCCGATGTTGAAATACCCCGGCACGGGATCCGGATAGGCGGGCACCCAGTCCTCCTCCACCGCCCGGTCCGGAAAACTGCGGCCGTGAAGGGCCACCTGCAGGGGATCCAGGCGGTGGGTCTCCGGCCGGCGGCTGGAGAAGACGGTGACATTCTCCGGCCAGGGCAGCTGGCGGGTGATCACCCCCTGGGCGTCGTGGTTGCCCAGGATCATGAACACCGGGATCCCGCCCCGGTGCAGGCGCACCATCTGCTCCCGGAAGAAGAGGCCGGTGTGGAAATCCTGCCAGTCCCGGTCGAAGATATCCCCGGCCAGGAGCACGAAATCCACGCGCCGGGCCAGGGCGGCGTCCACCAGCCGTTCCAGGGCCGCACGGGTGGCGTTGCGCAGCCGTTCCACCGGCGCCCCCTCGTAGCGGTCCAGGCCCCGCAGGGGGCTGTCGATGTGCAGATCCGCAGCGTGCAGGAACTCCATGGCCTACCCCCGTTCCTTGCGTCGTGTCATCCCCCCGCCCTCGCGGACCTGTGCCGCGTTTGCCGAACTGGTACCATGAACCCCTTCGAACAACCCGGTATCCCCCGCATCATGATTGCATCCCGTCCCGATGATCGTCGCCATCCCACCGTCCCGGTCCGCGTCGGCCACGTCGTGGTCGGCGGGGACGCCCCGGTGGTCATCCAGTCCATGACCAACACCGACACCGCCGACGTGGAGGCCACGGTGGCCCAGGTGGCGGAACTGGCCCGCGCCGGCTCGGAACTGGTGCGCCTCACGGTCAACACCGAGGAGGCGGCGGCGGCCATCCCCCGCATCCGCGAGCGTCTGGATGCCATGGGGGTGGACGCCCCCCTCATCGGCGACTTCCACTTCAACGGCCACCGCCTGCTGAGCCGCCATCCCGCCTGCGCCGAGGCCCTGGCCAAACTGCGCATCAACCCGGGCAACGTGGGCCGCGGCGCCAAGCGGGACAGCCAGTACGCCGAGATGATCGAGATGGCCTGCCGCCATGACAAGCCGGTGCGCATCGGCGTCAACTGGGGCAGCCTGGACCAGGAACTGCTGGCGCGCATGATGGACGAGAACAACCGCCGCGGGCAGCCCCTGGACCCGGACGCCGTGCAGCGGGAGGCCCTGATCGAATCGGCCCTGGGCAGCGCCGCCCGGGCCGAGGAGATCGGCCTGGGGCACGACCGCATCCTCCTCTCCTGCAAGGTGAGCGGCGTGCAGCCCCTGATCCGGGTCTACCGGGACCTGGCGGCCCGCTGCGACTACCCCTTGCATCTGGGTCTGACCGAGGCCGGCATGGGGGTCAAGGGCATCGTCGCCTCCACGGCGGGCCTGGCGGTCCTGCTGCAGGAGGGCATCGGCGACACCATCCGGGTCTCCCTCACCCCGGAGCCCGGCGCCTCCCGCAGCAAGGAGGTGCAGGTGGCCCAGGAGATCCTGCAGAGCCTGGAGCTGCGCCGCTTCACCCCGGCGGTGGTGGCCTGCCCCGGCTGCGGCCGCACCGCCAGCGACTACTTCCAGCACCTGGCCCGGGACATCCAGGACTACATCCGTGAGCGCATGCCCGAGTGGCGCGGCCGCTATCCCGGGGTGGAGGACATGACCGTGGCCGTCATGGGCTGCGTGGTCAACGGCCCGGGGGAGAGCAAGCACGCCGACATCGGCATCAGCCTGCCGGGCACCGGCGAAACCCCCGTGGCCCCCGTCTACGAGGACGGCGAGAAGACCGTCACCCTCAAGGGGGAGGACATCGCCCGGGAGTTCCAGCAACTGGTGGACCGCTACGTGCAGCGCCGCTACGGGCAGGGGGGGTGACCCCCCTCCCCGTTCACCCGGCGGCCCGCCCCGCCAGGCGGGTCAGCTCCCGCGCCGCCAGGGCCACCAGGGCCTTGAACTCGCCCGCTGTGGGGGCATCCAGGGCGCAGTCCAGGGAACGCCGGTCGGCATAGACCAGGCCCTCGGCCCGCTCCCCGGCGAACACCGAGTGCATGAGAAAGCCCCGCACCCGGATCAGATGCCGCAGCCCCTCCGGCACCCGTGGCCAGATGTCCTCGCGGTTGCCGTCGTGTAACCAGAAGGCCGAGGGCCGCTGCATCACCACCGACACCAGGTGCCCCCCGTTCAGATCCACCTGAAAGCGGTCGAACTCCGGTTCATGGTCCGCCCCTTCCACCCGTTCCGCCTCCAGGCGCTCGCCGTTTTCGTCGAGGCGGGCGAAGACCACCCGGTTCAGCCCCAACCCGCGGTGCAGACCATCCAGGAGGGTATCCAGCACCGCGTCCCGGTCCTCCAGGGTCCCGGCGGCCAGCCGTTGCCGGGCCCGCTCCAGGCAGTCCCGCCTCGGCGCCAGGCAGAGGCCGGGGGGGAGCACGGCGCATACCGATGCCGGCGGGGATTCCGGATCCAGGCCGCCCAGGGGATCCATGGCGTAGAGCTCGGCATAGCGGTTGAAGTCCTCCGTGGCGACGTTGATCTGCCCGATCAGCTCCTCCGGACCGCATTCCAGATACGCCGCCGCCTGCTGCAGCCGTATCCCGGCCTCGGCACGGGTCCAGCCCTCCAGGGCATCGCGGGCCAGTTCCGCCGCCAGCATCACCCCCAGGGCCCGGGGATGGCGGGCATTGGCAGGGCAGGTACACTCCTGCACCATGGCGGGCAGTTCCCAGCGCAGCGCCAGGCGGTGCCCCACCGCCTCCAGGCTCACGTCCAGGGCGACGTATTCCGCCTCGTTGGGGTAGACGTCGCTGCGGCGCACCAGATCCAGATAGCGGGCGATGCGGCGTTCGTCGTGCACCGCGAACAGGAGTTCCCCGAGGCCGTAGAGCAACCCGGCCAGGCCCACCTCCGGGGGGATCATGTCGTGGCGCAGTTCCCCCCACCCCTCCGCCAGGAGACCGGCGAAGGCGCAGCGGGCGGCGAGGAAGCGGTAGCGTTCCGCCGCCGCCGGTGGCAGGACCTGGTCCACCCGGGGCTGTTCCCGGACCCGTTCCATCACACGCCGCAGACCCAGCATCATGACCGCCTCGTCCAGGGATACCACCGGGTTGCGGAAATGCCGGTGGGGGATCTGGTTGGCCGCACGGATGAGCCGTAGGGAAAGGCCTGGATCCCGCTGCACCAACCGGCCCACGGCGCGCATGCTCAGGGTCTCGTCCTCCGCCACCGCGGTGAGCAGGGACGGCGTACTGGACAGGAGGGGCAGGTCCACCCCTTCCAGTTCCCGTACCCAGGCCTCCAGGCGTTCATTGTCCATGCAGGGGTCTCCCGCAGTCTGATGTGTGACGCAATTCATGATTTGCCATGATTCGGTTATTATGGCCGTGTCCGTCCATCTCAAGCCAGCCCGGACAACGGGAACAATCGGGAAAATCCGCTCGTGAATCTCATTATCGGCGCCATTGTGGTCATCGTCTCCGTCTTCGGAGGCTGGATGCTGCACGGCGGGCAATTGATCCTCGTCTGGCAGCCCTACGAATTCATCATCATCATTGGGGCGGCGCTGGGGGCCTTTCTCATCGCCAACCCCATGAAGACGGTACTGGAGGCCTTCAAGACCGTCCCCAAGCTGCTGGGGGGGGCGCCCTACAAGAAGCAGGACTACCTGGACCTGCTCAGCCTGATGAACGATCTGTTCACCAAGGCCCGCAAGGAGGGCCTGATGGGGATCGAGGAGGACATCGAGGAACCGGAGAACAGCCCCCTGTTCGAGAAGTATCCCCGGGTCCGCAAGAATCATCACGCGGTGGAATTCATCTCCGACTACATGCGCCTGGTGGTGAGCGGCGCGATGAACCCCTTCGAGCTGGACAACCTCATGGACATCGACCTGGAGACCCATCACGAGGAGGTGGCCGGCCCCGGCCATGCCGTGATGCGGGTGGCCGACGGTCTCCCCGCCTTCGGTATTGTCGCCGCCGTGCTGGGGATCGTGAACACCATGAAGGCCCTGGACGGGCCCATCGATCAGATCGGCGGGCTCGTGGCCGCGGCCCTCATCGGCACCTTCACGGGCATCCTGCTGGCCTACGGTTTCGTGGGCCCTGTCGCCTCGGCCATGGAACGCCGGGCCGAGGAACAGACCAAGTTCCTGTCCTGCCTCAAGGCCTGCATCCTGGCCAACGTCCAGGGCTACAGCCCCCAGGTGGCCGTGGAATTCGGCCGCAAGGCCATGCCCTCCACCCTGCGCCCCAGTTTCACCGAACTGGAGGAATACCTGCGGAACAACAAGGGATGATGCGCCGTGGCGGGTGAGGAAAAGAAACAACCCATCGTCATCAAGCGCATCGTCAAGAAGGACGGGCACCATGGCGGGGCCTGGAAGATCGCCTTCGCCGATTTTGCCATCGCCATGATGGCCTTCTTCCTGCTGCTGTGGATCCTGGCCTTCACCGACGAGATCCAGAAGGCGGCCATCTCCGAGTACTTCCAGAACCCCTCGGCCGCCATGGGCATCAGTCCCACCCCGCCCCATCCCACCGAGGGCAGCGGCACCTCCCCGTCCATCATCGACTTCGAGGGGGCCGTGGAGCCGCAGGATCCCGAATCCGCCCAGGAACACCGGGACGAGGCACGCCTGGAATCCCTCATGGAGGTGCTGGAGGAGGCCCTGGAGAAGAGCCAGGCCCTGGAACCCTTCAAGGACCAGTTGCTGCTGGATATCACCCCCGAGGGCCTGCGCATCCAGATCGTGGACCGGGAGAACCGGCCCATGTTCGACCTGGGTAGCGGGCAGTTGAAGGACTACTCCCGGGACATCCTTGAGGAGCTGGGGGGGATCATCAATCGTGTGCCCAACCGCATCAGCATCACCGGACACACGGATACCCGCCGTTTCCCGCGGGAGGACTACACCAACTGGGAGCTGTCCACGGACCGGGCCAATGCCGCCCGCCGTGCCCTCATCGCAGGCGGCATGGCGGAGGACAAGGTGGCCCGTGTGGTGGGGCTGGGGTCCACGGTCCTGTTTGACAAGACCGATCCGCAGAACCCCATCAACCGCCGCATCAGCATCATCGTGCTGAACCGGCAGGCGGAGGAGGCGATGCGGGAACAGAGCGGCGTGGAGTACAGCGGATCGCGGACGTCCCCGCCCCCCACAACCCCATGAACTTCACCTTCCGGCAGCTCAAGGCCTTCGAGGCGGTGGCCCGCCACCTGAGCTACACCCGCGCCGCGGAGGAACTGCACCTCACCCAGCCCGCCGTCTCCATGCAGATCCGCCAGCTGGAGGAACACGTGGGCCTGCCGCTGTTCGAGCAGATCGGCAAGCGCATCCACCTCACCGATGCCGGCCGCGAGCTCTACCACTACAGCTGCGCCATCGCCGCCCAGGTGTCGGAACTGGAGATGGTGCTGGAGGAGATGAAGGGCCTGCGGCGCGGCCATCTCACCATCGCCGTGGCCAGCACCGCCAACTACTTCGTCCCCCGGCTCATCGCCGCCTTCTGCCAGCGCCATCAGGGGGTCTCCGTCACCCTGGAGGTCACCAACCGGGAGGCCCTGCTCAACCTGCTGGCCATCAATGCCATGGACCTGGCCATCATGGGCCAGCCCGCCAGTTCCGATCCGGTGGCCCACCCCTTCATGGAAAACCCCCTGGTCATCATCGCCCCGCCGGATCATCCCCTCGCCCGGGAGAAGCGCATCCCCCTGCAGCGCCTGGCCGGCGAGGGTTTTGTGGTGCGGGAGAAGGGCTCCGGCACCCGCGCCTCCACGGAGCGCTTCTTCGCCGAACACGGCGTGGCCATCCGCGCCACCCAGCAGATGCACAGCAGCGAGGCCATCAAGCAGGCCGTGGAGGCCGGTCTCGGCCTGGGGGTGCTGTCCCTGCACACCCTGGAGATGGAGCTGGCCCTGAACCGCCTGGTGATCCTGGACGTGGAGGGCTTCCCCATCCGCCGCCACTGGTACCTGGTGCACCCCCGGGGCAAGCGCTTCTCCAGGGTGGGCGAGGCCTTTTTGAACTTCACCCTGGAGGAGGCCCGTCATGTCCTGCGGCTGCCCACCCTGCCCCGGAGTTGACAGGCCCGCATGAAGCCCATAGAATACGCCCTTCTTCGGTTGGGGCGGTTAGCTCAGCGGTAGAGCACTGCCTTCACACGGCAGGGGTCGCTGGTTCGATCCCAGCACCGCCCACCAAACGAAACTCCGAAAAGCCCGCTTCAAGCGGGCTTTTTTTGTTTTACTCCCGGGCATCCCGCAAACGGAACACCGAGGGTGATTGCTGTCGGTGCACGCGGATGTCCACCAGCAGGGTACGGTGCGGCACGAGCCAATCCTTGAGTCGATCGATCTCCAGGACCAGGTCCCGGATCTCGTCATCGGCGAAGGTGCGGAAACCGGCCACGGCACCGCCCGAGCCCAGGATGGGATAAGCGGTCAGGGAAAACCCCAGGCGGCCCCCGCCCCGCTCCACCAGGCTCAGGAAGCGATGGGTGTCCAGGTAGAGGCTGCGATGGGAGGCATCCTCGCTGTAGCAATGCACGTCCCTCAGGGCCTGTTGGTGCAGCTGTCCTGCCAGGCCGCCGCCGTCGGGGCGATCCGGATGGTAGAACTCCACAAGATAGTCGGTGACCGGGACGCCAAAGTCATCGCGGACCCGAAAGACGGTGTTCTGGAAGCCCGGTTCGGCTCGGGGATGCCCGGGGCCGCGGGTCAGGGCGTGATTGTTGCGGTCACATTCATCACAGAAGCTAAGGAAATCATCGTCCTCCACGGTGAGGGCACGGCGGATCCGGGCCAGGGTTTCGCGCTGGGCACGGCTGAGGCGGCTGGCTGGGGCATCCAGTTTGATGCTGCCGTGATCGATGCGATCCTGGATACAGAAGGCGGTGCGCCCGCCGGAGGCGCGCTGCTCCACGATGCGGGGGACGATGGGGGGATTCCCCTCCCCCGGGGCCGCGGCCCCGGGCATGAGATCCAGTGCCATGCGGGCACACTCCAGATGGGCGCAGGAGAGACGCACCACCCCGTCTCCTCCGGGTTCGTTCACCACCCCCCGGATCCCGCGATAGCCGGTATTGCCTGCCAGCACGGTGCACAGGATGCCACCGGGTCCGTAGGCCTCCGCCCAGGGACCGAAGCGGTCCCGCTCCGCCAATGCCCAGGTATAGGGGCTGGCCAGTTCCAGGCCCCGGAGAATGCCCGCCCCGGTCTCCAACAGGCCCTGTCCTTCCTGACGGGAACCGATGAATCCCTTGGCGATGCGCCCCAGGATGGACTGCCCCACATGGGCCAGGTGGGAGCCGAAATTGGCCGGGGCCAGCATCACTAAGTGCCTGACGGGGGCAGAGCCAGGGTCAAAGTGCCGCAGCAGCCAATCGCGGATGACGAGCCCACCGGTGGAATGCACGATCACATCCACGCTGCCGCAGGTGCGGGGCAGCCCCCGCTCGTTCCAGGCCCGTTCCAGGGCCGCCTGCAGGTCGTCGAAGCGTAACTCGTCGCTCAGGGTGAGGTAGTCGCCGACGGCGATCCGGTGGATCACGGCGGCGCCGGGATCCTCCGCCAGGTGGCGCGCCAGACGGTCGAAGGAGGCGCCATCATCACTCCAGCCGTGAAGGATCACCAAGGGTCTTGAAGCCATCACCCACCCCCCGCATCCCGAAACCACTGCCTGCCCAGGCGAAAGAGGATCCCCATCCGCTCCTTATAGCCGACCGTCTCCCTATCTTCAGGATGCACGGAGTCTTCCGATGGAGGGGGTACCCTGAACGCACGCCGCCCCCGGCCCCGGATTCCCCCCCTGGGGATCCCGGTCGGCAGGACGGCACTGGGCCGGTCAGGGTGCAAATCCCATGGGGCCGCTATACTCGGATGGACTCATTCCAGATCAGACCCTGAAGGGTCAAGGAGGAAAGTCCGATGCCCATCTCCCTGCACAGAATCCTGCTCCTGCTCCTGCTGGGGCTGGCACCGCTGGCCCCGGTCCAGGCCCAGGGGGAGCCTGCTGGGAAGACCCATCCCTTCACCCTGCCGGATCTGCCCTATGCCTATGACGCACTGGCCCCGGTGATCGACGCCGAGACCATGGAGATCCACCATTCACGCCATCACCAGGGCTATGTGGACAAGCTCAACAGCGCCCTGGAGGAAGTCCCCGAGGCCCGGGGGATGTCCCTGGAGGCGCTGCTGGAAAACGTCTCGGCATGGCCCGCGGCGGTGCGCAACAACGCCGGCGGGCACTGGAACCACACCTTCTTCTGGCGCTCCATGACCGCTCCCGGGGAAGGAGGCACCCCCGATCCGGCCCTGCGCCGGGCCCTGGAGGAGGCCTTCGGCTCCCTGCAGGGCTTTCGCGAGGCCTTTGAGGCCGCGGGCCTGGACCGCTTCGGCTCGGGGTGGGTCTGGCTCATCGTGGAGGAGAACGGCGATCTGGCGATCACCACCACCCCCAATCAGGACAATCCGCGCATGGACGTGGCCGATCCCCGGGGCACGCCCCTGCTGGGCAATGACCTCTGGGAACACGCCTACTACCTGAACTACCGCAACGGCCGGGGCGCGTACCTGCAGGCCTGGTGGGAAGTGGTGGACTGGGAACGGGTCAGCCGGCGCTATGCCCAGGCCACCGGCGGCTGAACCCAGGCGGCATTCACCTCCCCTGCGGCGGCGGCCAGCGCATCACCTCCCCCTCCAGGGCCGTGCGCTGGCGAGCCCGCTGGGCCAGGGACACGGCCTCTTCCCGGCCCACGGCCGGCCCCAGCAGGACGTGGTAGGTCCAGGCCCCCGTACCCCGGGCACCCCCCACCACCCGGGAGGCGAAACCGTCCGCCTCCAGGTGGGCGCTGAGCACCAGGGCCCGTTCCTCGTCCCGGAACCGGCCCATGCGCACGAACCAGTCCTGCGCCTGTTCCCCGGCGGGCACCGGGATGAGGGAAACCGGGCTGAGTGAGTCCCCGGAAGGGGGCTGCCCCGCGCCCTCCCCTGCGGCATCCGGGGATTTTGGGGCAGCGGGGGTGGCCAGCAACGGCGCGGCAGCATGACCCGCCGTCCAGCCCACCGCCCGGGGCACGCCGCTGGCCTGGGTCACCGTCGCCCGCACCCGGTTCCAGTCGACACGGGCCTCCCGCCCGGCCACGGCGGCCATCACCCGCTCCATGGCGGTCTCCAGCGGGGAGGACTCTGTGGCCCGTTCCTCCAGGGGGGGGTGCACCTCCAGGTAGAGCACACCGTCGCGCCAGCCCGCCTTCACCGCCTGATGCACGATATGCACCGGGGTGCCCACGTCCACATGGGGGAAGAGCACACCGATGTCGTCGTTGTCCATGCGGATGCAGCCGTGGGTGGAGCGCAGGCCGATCCCCGTGGACCAGTTGGTGCCGTGGATCAGGTAGGTGGGCCGGCTCAGGCGCAGGGCATAGGCCCCCAGGGGGTTGTCCGGCCCCGCAGGCACCACATCCGGCAGGGACTTGCCTTGGGCGGCGTAGGCCTGGCGTACCGAATCGGGGGGGGTCCAGGTGGGATCCTCCCGTTTCTGGATCACCTCCAGGGTCCCCTGGGGCGTCCCCCATTCCCGGCGGCCGATGCTCACCGGGTAGGTGGCGACACGCCGCCCCTCCCCGGAGGGGGCGGCGTGGAAGTGATACAGGCGCATCTCCGGCAGATTGATGACGATGCCCCGCTTGGGGGTGTCCGGCAGCACGAACAGCAGCGGCAGCAGCACCCGGGCCCCCTCCCCGGGGATCCAGGTGTTGAGTTCGGGATTGGCCAGGCGGATGGCCTGGAACCCCACCCGGTGGCGGCGGGCCACATCGATGAGGGTGTCCTCGTGGCGGGCCTCCACATGGCGCAGCCCCCCCACCACCGCGGTGTCCTCCTGCAGGGGGAAGACCACGCGGGTCTGGGCGGCGGCACAGGTACACCAGAGCGCGGCCAGGAGGCCCGTCAGCAGGGGCACGGAACGGGGCAGCTTGTGCGGCACGATCATTCCTCCACCACCCCCAGCAGGCCTTCCCGCAGCCGCTCGATCTCGTCCCGCAGGCGCGCCGCCTCCTCGAACTCCAGGTTGCGGGCGCAGGTGTACATGCGCTCCTCCAGGCGCTGGATCTCCCGGGCCGTGTCCTTGGGGGAGCGGCGGGCGTATTCGGCCTCCTTCTCCGCCACCTTGGCAAAGCGCCGGGGCTCGGCCATGGTGTCGCCGGCATGGGCCCCCTCCATGATATCGGCGATGCGCCGCTGCACCCCCTTGGGGGTGATGCCATGGGCCTCGTTGTGGGCCAGCTGTTTCTCCCGGCGGCGCTGGGTCTCGTCCATGGCCCGCTGCATGGAGCCGGTGACGGTATCGGCGTAGAGGATGGCCTTGCCGTGAAGGTTGCGGGCGGCCCGGCCGATGGTCTGGATGAGGGAGCGGTCGGAGCGCAGGAAACCCTCCTTGTCGGCGTCCAGCACGGCCACCAGGGAGACCTCGGGCATGTCCAGGCCCTCGCGCAGCAGGTTGATGCCCACCAGCACGTCGAAGGTCCCCAGGCGCAGGTCGCGGATGATCTCCACCCGCTCCACGGTGTCGATGTCCGAGTGCAGATAGCGCACGCGGATGTCGTGCTCCGAGAGGTATTCCGTCAGATCCTCGGCCATGCGCTTGGTGAGGGTGGTCACCAGCACCCGCTCGTCGGCCTCCACCCGCAGGCGGATCTCCGAGAGCACGTCGTCCACCTGGGTGGTGGCCGGGCGCACCTCCACCTCCGGGTCCACCAGTCCGGTGGGGCGCACCACCTGCTCCACCACCTGCCCGGCCCGCTCGGTCTCGTACGGGCCGGGGGTGGCGGAGACGTAGACCGTCTGGGGCGCCAGGGCCTCGAACTCCTCGAAGCGCAGCGGCCGGTTGTCCATGGCCGAGGGCAGGCGGAAACCGTATTGCACCAGGGTCTCCTTGCGGGAACGATCCCCCTTGTACATGGCCCCCAGCTGGGGCACGGTGACGTGGCTCTCGTCGATCACCAGCAGGGCGTCCTCGGGCAGGTAGTCCAGAAAGCACGGCGGCGGCTCCCCGGGGCCGCGGCCCGAGAGATAACGGGAGTAGTTCTCGATGCCGGAGCAGTAGCCCAGTTCCAGCATCATCTCCAGGTCGAAACGGGTGCGCTGCTCCAGCCGCTGGGCCTCCACCAGCCGGTCCGCCTCCCGCAGCTCCTGCAGGCGCCGGGTCAGTTCCGCCTTGATCTGCTCGATGGCCGCCAGCAGGGTCTCCCGGGGCGTGGCGTAGTGGGTCTTGGGGTAGACGGTGAGGCGCGGCACCTTGCGCAGCACCTCACCGGTGAGGGGGTCAAAGTAGGAAAGCTGCTCGATCTCGTCATCGAAGAGCTCGATACGCACCGCCTCCCGCTCGGATTCCGCCGGATGGATATCGATCACCTCGCCCCGCACCCGGTAGGTGCCGCGCTTGAGCTCCATGTCGTTGCGCGTGTACTGCAACTCCGCCAGGCGGCGCAGCACCGTGCGCTGGTCGATGACATCCCCCCGCTTCAGATGCAGCACCATCTGCAGGTAGGCCCGCGGATCCCCCAGGCCGTAGATGGCGGAGACACTGGCGACGATGATGGCGTCGCGCCGTTCCAGCAGGGCGCGGGTGGCGGACAGGCGCATCTGTTCGATGTGGTCGTTGATGGAGGCGTCCTTCTCGATGAAGGTGTCCGACGAGGGGACATAGGCCTCCGGCTGGTAGTAGTCGTAGTAGGAGACGAAGTACTCCACGGCGTTGTGGGGGAAGAAGGCCTTCATCTCGCCGTAGAGCTGGGCCGCCAGGGTCTTATTGGGGGCCATGACCAGGGTGGGCCGCTGCACCCGCTGGATCAGATTGGCGATGGTGAAGGTCTTGCCCGAGCCGGTGACCCCCAGCAGGATCTGGTGGGCCAGACCCGACTCCAGGCCCTCCTCCAGGGCCTGGATGGCCCCCGGCTGGTCCCCGGCGGGCTGGTAGTCGGTAACGAGTTGGAAAGGCTGTCCCATGGGCTTATCTTGTTCGGTCAGTTTCAGTATCATTTGGTATGAGAAGCATTCCCGCGCAGCGGGCGCCCGTGCGCCCGCCGCGGCGCACGACACCCCTTCCATTCACCACCACGCCCGGATACCGCCTTGGACATCAAGCTCTCCTCCCGCGTTCAGCGCATCAAGCCCTCCCCCACCCTGGCCGTGAGCGCCCTCGCCGCCCAGTTGAAGGCCCAGGGGCGCGACGTCATCGGCCTGGGAGCCGGTGAGCCCGACTTCAACACCCCGGACGCCATCAAGGAAGCGGGCATCACCGCCATCCGCGAGGGCAAGACCAAGTATACCGCCGTGGACGGCACCCCGGGACTGAAGCAGGCCATCATCGAAAAGTTCAAGCGGGACAACGGCCACCACTTCGAGCCGGACCAGATCCTGGTCTCCTGTGGCGGCAAGCAGAGCTTCTTCAACCTCTGCCAGGCCCTGCTGGACGCCGGGGACGAGGTGATCATCCCGGCCCCCTACTGGGTCTCCTATCCGGACATGGTGCTGCTGGCGGACGGCAACCCCGTGATCGTGCCCACCGGCAAGGACCAGGGCTTCAAGATGACCCCCGCGCAGCTGGAGGGGGCCATCACCCCGCGCACCCGTCTGGTGGTGCTCAACAGCCCCTCCAACCCCACCGGCGTGGCCTACAGCCGCGAGGAACTGGCGGCCCTGGGCCAGGTGCTGCTGCGCCACCCCCATGTCCTGGTGGCCACCGACGACATGTACGAACACATGATGTTCAGGGGCGCCCCCTTCTGCAACATCCTCATGGCCTGCCCGGACCTGGAGGACCGCACCATCGTCCTCAACGGCGTGTCCAAGGCCTATGCCATGACCGGCTGGCGCATCGGCTATGCCGGCGGCCCCAAGGCCCTGATCGCCGCCATGAAGAAGATCCAGTCCCAGAGCACCTCCAACCCCACCTCCGTGTCCCAGGAGGCGGCCGAGGCGGCCCTGAACGGGGACCAGAGCTGCGTGGGCGAGATGTGCCGCGCCTTCCAGGAGCGCCACGACTACCTGGTGGAGGCCCTGAATGCCATCCCCGGCGTGGAGTGCCTGCCCTCCGACGGCACCTTCTACTCCTTCCCCAGCGTACAGGGGGCCATGGACAGGCTGGGCATCGACAGCGACGTGAAATTCGCCGAGTACCTGCTGGACCAGGTGGGCGTGGCCCTGGTGCCCGGTTCCGCCTTCGGGGCGGACGGTTACGTGCGCATCTCCTTCGCCACCGGCATGGACAACCTCAAGCAGGCGGTGGAGCGCATCGGCCGCGCCGTGGCCGGTTAATCCCCCTTGACGAGGCCCGGAGATCGCCGTAATATTCCGGGCCTCAACACGAGATTCCCCGGTAGCTCAGTCGGTAGAGCGGGTGACTGTTAATCACTAGGTCGGCGGTTCGAGCCCGTCCCGGGGAGCCAGAAGCAAAGGGCCCGGATCCACGCGATCCGGGCCCTTTTTGTTTTCATGGCCGGGTGCACCGGATCCCCGCCCGGATGGCCCGGGCCTGCCGCCGCACCCCTGCGAGCGGTCCGCCCTACTCCGCACCTACCCCCGGGAGCGGCCACACCCTCGTTCAGCCTGCCTTGTGCAGCAGGGCATTGACCCAGGCCTCCCCCTCGCGGCCGGGGCGGGGGTCCTGGGTGGTCCAGGTCTCCAGCCCGGCCAGGCCGGGCAGGTCCCGGGTCCAGGCGCGGATACGGGACGTGTCGGCGTCGGTGAAGCGGCGCCCCCGGTGCCAGCGCTCCCCCCTGCCCTGCTTGAAGCTGCAGTAGAGCACGCCGCCGGGCACCAGGGCCCGCCACAAGCGCTGGAATGCATCGGGGAGCCGGGCCTCGGGCACGTGCAGCAGGCTGGCACAGGCCCAGATGCCGTCGTAGCAATTCACCTCGTCCAGCTCCTCGAAGCGGCGCACGGGTACCTCCCGGCCCAGCAGGTCCGTGGCATGGGCGGCCAGGGCCGCGCTGGCATCGAAGGCACTCACCCGGTAGCCCTGGCGGGCAAAGGCCAGGGCATCCCGCCCCGGCCCGCAACCGGCATCCAGGATCCGCCCCTCCGGCGGCAGATGCCGCAGGAAGCGCCCCCGCAGGGAGGCCATATCCACCGCCAGGGTATCGGCGATGAACTGCCCGGCGTTTTGGTTGTAGTAGTCGATGGTCTGCACGTGCTGTTCAGGCCCGTGGATCGAAAGGCTAATTATCCCGGGACAGCACGGCAAGGGAACGGAGCAGTGGGTCAAGGCACTCGACGTGCCTGGATCAGCGAGCGCTTGCGCCGCCAGCGCAAGCTGGATCACTTCGGACGAAAGACCTCGATCTCCAGGCCATTTCGGCCTGCCAATAGCGCAACGCCTGACGCAGCTGTTGCTGCTCATGCTTGTTGCGCAGGCCCTGTACCAGTTCCATGTAGCTGACGATGGAGAGGGAGAATCCTTCAAGGATGCGGCTCAGCACCTGACGGACGCTGACATGGACCACCGGCTTGGGCTTGTGCGCGACCACCGGTGCGGGTTCGCGGACTTCCAAATCCCGGGGGCGGATCCCCGCCCCCGGTCCGTCCTATGCGTCCTGACTGAAGGTGTCGAAGGCCTCCAGGGCCTGGGCGCCGTAGACGTAGGAGGGGCCGCCGCCCATGTAGATGGCCAGGCCGATGGTCTCCAGGATCTCGTCCCGGGTGGCGCCGTACTTCACCGCGGCCTTGGCATGGAAGGCGATGCAGCCTTCGCAGCGGATGGCGATGCCGATGGCCAGGGCCATCAGTTCCTTCTGCTTGCAGGAGACGGCACCGTCCACGGAGACGGCCCGGTCCAGTCCGGCGAACTGCTTGGCCACGTCCGGGACGCCCTTGCCCACCTGCTGCATGAGGCCGGCCAGATTGTCGGCGGTCTGTTTCCAGTCTTTGTACATGAAAGGCTCCTGTGCACGGGATGTGCCCGTGCGTGGTTTGGGTGAATCGGTATGGGAACCGGGGAGGTCTGTATCAGGCCTTCGCCGCGCCGCCCTGCCCTTGCGCAGTGGTGAGGCGCTCCATGTCCCCGGCGGTGGCCTCGACGCAGATGCGGGCCGGGACCACCCGCTGTTCCAGCAACTGGCGGGCCGGGCAGGCGTAGTAGGCGGAGAGGAGATCCAGGTTGGCGTAGAGGTATTCCTCCGGTTGCCGCGGGTAGGCCCGGGTGGTGACGCTGCCCACATGGGCCAGGTTGATGGCGCCGCCGTGGAGCAGGCCGCTGTGCCAGTGCGAATCGTCCTGCTCCGGGGATTGCACCGACTCCAGCACCAGCATGTGGGGATAGGCCCGCTTGGGGGGATGGGGATGCGCCCGGGGCCTGGGGAAGGGGATCACGTCCAGCAGGCGGTAGGGCTGCCCTTCCTTGCGGAAGGCCCCGTTGAAGGAGACGATGGAGAGATAGACCTCCCGGCCGATGCAGCGGCGCAGGTCCTCCACCAGGTGGTGGTAGCGCGGCGAGGGCCACACCTGGCCTTGACTGTGGGATCCATCCGCGTCCGGTTGCGGCGTGGGCGTCGGGATGGACATGGTGTCCTCCAGAAGAACCGTTTCCCCGGTATTCTACTGGGGGAAGAGGTCCCGGTGCGACCGGATCACCGCATCAGGTGAGCAGCATCTCCCGCAGCCCCGCTTCGTCCAGGAGGTGCAGGGTGTCCCCTTTCACACGCACCAGCCCCCGGTCCCGCAGGCGGGCCAGGATGCGCGACAGGGTCTCGGGCTTCATGGAGAGACGCGACGCGATCACCTGTTTGGGGGCGCTGAGCTGGACGCGCCCGGGGGCACCGCCGCCATGGGCCAGGAGATAGGCCACGAGGCGGTGCGTGGCATTGTGCAGGGTGAGCTCGTCGATGTGGCTGAGCAGGCCGTGGATGCGCCGGCTCAGGGCCCCCAGGAGCTGGAAGGCCAGGCCGGGGGACTCCTCCAGCAGCCGCAGAAAGCAGGCGTTGTCGAAAATCACCAGTTCCGTCTCCACCAGTGGGGTGGCGTTCACCGGATAGCGGCGTTCGTCCATGAACATGACCGCCTCGGCGAAGAGCTGATCCGCGTGGATCACCTCCACCACCTTCTCGTCCCCATCCCGGGAGAGGAGATAGAGCTTCACCGCGCCCCGCTTGACGAAGAAGAAATGGGGGGCCGGGTCCCCCTGGGCAAACAGGGCCTCCCCGGCCCGGCAATGGCGCACCCGCAGGCTGTCCCGCACCCGGGCCAGTTGTTCCCGGGACAGGGGCTCGAACAGGTGCAGGCGTTGCAGTTCTTCCAGGGTCATGGTGGGAGCCGGTTTGCACGATCGCTCACGATGCTGGTCTTTCTCCGCGGGATGCGCAAGATCCAGTGGCCTTTCGGGCCGGGGACCGCCACCGGGATTTCCCCAGCTTCCCGGCGGTGTCCACACGCCGGATGCGTGCGGCATGGCGCTGTCAAGACTTGACATACGGATTTTTCAGACCGCATTTAATATTCGTCAAAACAGCAAGTTACGAGCACTGATTATTTTTTGGCCAATCTGTCACGAGCCCCGGCAGGATCAGGGTTTATGGCTGCTTCCTACATTTTGCCCACAGACTTTTCCACAGGTTCTGTGGATGGCCCCGGGACAGATCCCCGGGGCCATCCCCTCAGGCCGCGCCCACGGCCCGGGCGGCATCCCCCACCGGGTCGTCACCGGTGAGGCGCAGATCAAAACGCTCCTGCAGCAGGGCGAAGACATTGGGGGTGATGAAGGCCGGCGGGGTGGGCCCCAGGGTGATCCCCTTCACGTCCAGGCTCAGGAGGGTGAGCAGCACCGCCACCGCCTTCTGTTCGAACCAGCTGATCACCAGGCTCAGGGGCAGTTCGTTCACGCTGCAGTCCAGGGCCTCGGCCAGGGCGGTGGCCACGCGGATGGCCCCATAGGCATCGTTGCACTGGCCCATGTCCAGCAGCCGCGGCAGGCCCAGGTGGCTGCCGTACTCGTGGTCACGGATGCGGTATTTGCCGCAGCCCAGGGTGAGGATGAAGCTGTCCTGGGGCGTGGCCCGGGCGTACTCGCTGAAGTAGTTGCGCCCCTTCGCGGCGCCGTCGCAGCCACCGATGACGAAGAACCGGCGGATCCGGCCGGCGTGGACCGCATCCAGCAGGGTCTGGGCCTGGTCCAGGATCACGCTGTGGTGAAAGCCCACGGTGGATTCCCCCGTCACCTGCTCCTGGCAGGGGGCACAGCGGCGGGCCGCCTCAATGAGCGGGGTAAAGTCCCCGTCGGTGATGCGCTGGCCCTGGGGCACGGCGGTGGCCCGGGTGGTGAACAGGCGGTCGCGGTAGCTCTCGGGGGGGATGAGGACGCAGTTGGTGGTCCCCAGCACCGCACCGGGGAAACGGTCGAACTCCCGCTTCTGGTTCTGCCAGGCGCCGCCGAAGTGGCCGGCCAGGTTGGGGTGCTGGTGCAGTCGGGGATACATGTGGGCCGGCAGCATCTCACCGTGGGTGTAGACCTGGATGTCCGTGCCCTCCACCTGCTGCAGCAGGTCCCAAAGGTCCAGCAGGTCATGGCCCGTCACCAAAATGCCCGGACCGGCGCGGGTGCCCTCGGTGACGGTGGCCGGCTCGGGCCGGCCGAAGCGGTTCACATGGCCCCGGTCCAGCATCTCCATCACCTTCAGGTTCTGCCGGCCGCAGTCCATGCACAGCTCCAGCAGGGTGTCCGGATCGAAGTTGACATTGGTCATGGTGGCGAACAGGGCCTCCTCCATGAAGGCGGCCACACCGGCATCGGACTCCCCCAGGCGGCGGGCGTGATGGGCATAGGCGGCCATGCCCTTGAGACCGTAGAGCAGCAGTTCCTGCAGGGACTGCACGTCCGCGTCCTTGCCACAGGTGCCGGGGGCGGTGACACAGGCGGTCTGGCGGAAGGTCTGTTCACATTGATTGCAGAACATGGGGGCACTCCTGGGGGCCGTTGACTGTGGGGCGCAGTCTCCCGGGAGCGGCCCCGGGTGGCCTTGATCCGGATCAAGGCGTCCCCTCCCCCCCGTATCCGGGTTCTGTACACGGGCCAGATCCCCCGGCAACCCGCCGTGCACAGAAGGATTTCCCCAGGTCTCCACGGGTCCGGACATGGGGGCGATGACACGCCCCCATCTGTCAAGACTTGACATGCAGGGCCCATTCCCCCTGGATCCTTTTTCATCAAAACAAGGACTTAGGAGGGGATGGTTATTCTTTAATCAATCTGTTTCAAGTGCATGAAGGACGCGGCCTTGCGCCGTGTGCAGACACGTTGCCCACAGACTTATCCACAGTTTCTGTGGAAAGGCCCACGCCCGGAACACGGATGCGGGCCGTATTCCCCGGGACGAGGCCACGCGCCCCACATGGGTCTGCAACAGGGGGGCGGACCTGCCCCACCACTGCCGCCGGGGCCGGGGATCAGTCTCGATGTGCCGGTTGCTGGAAACGGGGTCCCTGACTGCGTCCAGGCTGCGGCCCACCCAGGCCTGATGCCGCGAGATGTCCCCAGGCCGCCATCGACCCATCCGGGCCGGAACGGACCCGCCCCTGGCTGTCAATAGTTGATGCCCAAAGGGATTCACACCCCGATGGATCAATCCAAAATCAATCACTTGGAAGGGATTGGACAAAAAATGATCATTTTGTCTTGAAACGGCGTCCCGTCGGGTCTGCGGCGCGTTTCGGACATTTTGCACACAACCTTATCCACAGATTCTGTGGAAAGTGCCCCCACTCAGCAGGTGATGCACATGGGCAGGCCCAGGGCATCCCGCTCTGGGGGATCGGGTAACCGCAGCGCCCGACCCATGGCGATGCGTGCCGCGATGCCAAAGGCGGCCAGGGCATCCAGAAGATCGTCCCCGGGACAGTGCATCGCCCCCAGGCTGGCCCGGGCAGCGGAGAGGGCCCCTGGCAGGGCCGCCTCCACCAGGCCAAGGCGGGCGGCACGCCCCTGCGGAGTCTTCTTGCCCCGGGCCATGGGGACCCCGTCGTTCCACACCATAAACCCCAGCTCCGGATGCACCTCCTGCACCCAGCCGGGCCGGGCCGGGCACTCCAGCAGGTAGGCATCCATGGCCCGGATCAGGGGCAGGATGTTCCAGCTCTGGCGGGAGAGGGCCCGTCCACAACGGTCCCGGCCCAACTGGCAGGCGGTGGCATAATCCGGGGCCTGCAGCATGCAGCGCAACGGGGCGGGAAAGACGCTGCTGCCCCGGGGCCGCCCCAGCAGGCGCCGGGCGGCCCGATCCGCCTCCCGGGGTGCGTCCCCGGGCAGGCCGATGGGGATATCCACCCCCACCACCGCAGGCAGGGGCCGCAGGCGCTCCAGGGCATGGGGGGTATCCAGCAGGGCCGCACGCATCCCGGACGGGCGGGCGGGGTCCCCCCAGACACACAACCAGCGCCCGCGGCAACCGTCCACCCCGGCCACCACCGACCCTCCCGCGCCGGTCGCCTCCGGGATCCGGGAGACGGTCACCATCGGGGCTGGTAGCCGCGGCGCATCTTCTCCCGTACCAGGCGTTCCATGGCGGCCCGGGCCGTGGCGAGATCGGGGAAGGGCTCGCAGCGCTGCTGTCCACCCCGCTGGTCCAGACGCCCCCATTCCCGCACCAGCACCACGGCATCGAAGAAATCGCCCCGCAGGGCCACCCGGTAGACCCGGCGCTGGTTGCGGGACGGATCCGTCTTGACGAGTTCGATGCTTTCCTGGGGGACGGGACTCAAGGGGCGTCTCCAGAGGGGGTCCGGGGGTTTGGCGCAAGGACCCGACGGCATCGGGGAGGCCCCCGAAGACGCCGCGGGTGACGCACATTATGCCATCCTCATCCGCGGGACGCCGTTACAACGGGCGGCAAGGGCGGGCCGGGGATTCAGGGACGGCGGTCGGCCCCGGCCAGACAGGAAAGATGCGTGGCCACGTGCCAGGCCAGCCGGTCCAGCACCCATTCAAAGCCCTGGCCGTAATCGGAGGCCCGGAAACGGTGGCTGTCGAACACCACCCGTGCGTCGAACAGCACCTCCCCCTCCACGGGGCGGGAGACGCGCCGTTGCAGCACCAATTCGCCCGTCTCCCCCTTGAAGAGATAGATCTCCACCTCGGCGCGGCGCCGGTGGCGCTGGAACCAGCCCCCCCAACGGGACAGATTCTCGTGGCCCACGTCCACGATGGTGCCGGCCAGCAGGTAGTCCACGTCCATCTCCCGGGCGATGACCTGCACGCGGCGACGCACCTCGGCGGCGCGGGGACGGGGCAGTCCGGCCACCCCGGGTTCGAACCAGAAGGCCTGCAGGGCCCGGTGGGGTTCCACCCGCTGGATCAGGGACAGGCGATGCAGCAGGGCATCGGGCACGCCCCGCTCCAGGCCATGAAGCCCGTCGGCCCGCTGCTGCGCGGGGCGCACCAGGGGAAACTGCACGGCGCCGATGCGGATGTCCTCACCACACAGGGCCCGGGCCTCGTCCACCCGGATCTGCACCCGGTAGAGGTCACCCTCCTCCCATTCGTCCACGATCTCGTAGCGGGAGATCTCGGCGCCGGTCTCCAGGCGGGGCTCATCGGCGGTGATCCGCCCATCCAGGGACTCCGAATGGGCGTGGATGGTCACCCCCAGCTGCGCCGAGGCGTGCCACAGGGCATCCTCGACGGCCTCCCGGCGGGCCTGGCCCAGAGGCCGCCCCTCCAGCGGGGCCAGCCCCTCGGCAAAGAGGGACTGGCCCGACGCCAGCGCGGGCAGACACAGGAGGATCAGCAGCAGCAGGGCCCGCATGGTGTTCGTCCCCGATCAGCGATAGGTTTCGTAGGGGGCGTGGACGCAGTCCGTGGAGGGACAGGCGCCCTGGCGCGGTGCGCGCTCCGGATAGCGGGTGTAGACCGGCTGCCGTTCGCAGGGGCTGGAGCCGCAGTTCCGGGGGGCGGGCCGGGGCACGGATACGGGCTGCTGGCAGGGGGTCTGTTCACAGACCGGGGAGACCGGGACCGGTGCCCGCACCGGGGTCGGGGCCGGCACATGCACGGTGCTGCAGGTGGAGGGATAGGTGACGCAGGTGTAAAAACGCCGTCCCACCGTCAGCTCCAGGGTGGTCTGGTAGATATTGTCATCCATGAGCACCGTCTCCACCACCCGGGCACCCGCCACATGACGGTTGATGAAGGAACGCACAGTGTCGTGCCGGGCCGCCATCTGGCGCACGGTGGTGCTGCCCTCCAGCTCGATGCCGTAGAGCCGCTCGGCCAGATTCCGGTAGGCGTCCATGCGGCTGGCCCGCATGGCCATGAGCTTGTGCTGGGCCTGGGTCTGGGTCACGTCCGGTACCACGGCCCCCCGGCCGCTGACCCGGAGGTGTTCTTCTTCGTAGTGGATCTGTTGCACGGGCCTGGGCTGCACGACCCTCGGTTGCACGGGGTGATGATGGCGTTGGCCATGATGGCCGTGGCCGTGGCCGTGGCCGTGATGTTGATGGGCACAGGCCGTGGTCAGCATCATCAACCCCAACGGCACCAGGAGAAAGGAGCGCATCTTCATGATCGTTGTCCTTGGTATTTTTGGTTTGTGTTCCAGCGACCCGCACGGATGAGCCCCTTCCCGGGCGGTGCGCAGCGCGTCACGGGCCGTATCGGCCACCCCCCCGGGGACTTGAGCGCGCCCATGGATTGACCCGCGATATACCCCGCTGGAGACTGAGCCACATCATGTTCATCGCCTTGCTGCTACTGATCCTGTGGGGGACCCCGCCGGCCCTGGCCGCCCCGGAGGAGGACGTGGACCCGGCCCTGGAGGCGGCGGGCCGGGCCCTGGCACGGGATGCCCCCCTGCAGGCCCTGAGGCATCTCCCCCTGGATACCGCCGCCCTGCCCCCGGCGCAGCGGGCGCGCACCCTTTCCCTGCGCGCCCGCGCGGAACTGCGTCTGGGCCGCATCCTGGATGCGGTGTCCAGCTGGAACACCCTGTGGCAGGAGATCCCGGAATACCACGGACAGGTGGAAGCCGAGATGCACCGGCATCTGGATGCCCTGCCCCGAAAGATCCTGGAGGTGGCGCTGGAATTTGCCGGGGATCCCGAGACCCGTCGCTGGCTCCTGTGGGTACTGGAAGAAGGCCAGCGGCCCAGTGCCGTGATGCCCTCCCCGTCGCAGGCCAACCCCTTTGCCCCGCGCCCTGGTCCAGGGCCTGTATGGGGAACGCGGCCCCAGGAGGTGGCGGTGCTCCTGCCCCTGAGCGGGCGTTACCGAAGCCTGGGACAGGCGGTGCGAAACGGGGTCGAGGCCGCCCGGGACGACTTGGGGCCTCACCGGGCGCCGCGGTTACGCTTTCTGGACACCGGTGGATCCCCCCAGCGGGCCCTGGAGCAGTATCGCGCGGCGATGCAGGAGGGGGTGCAGGCGGTCATCGGTCCCCTGCTGCGGCCCTGCGTCCAGGCCTTTGCACAACAGGGGCAGCTGCCGTTGCCGATGGTGGCCCTGAACCGCGCCGAAACCGCGCCCCCATTCCCGGAGGCGCTGCTGCAGCTGGGCCTGCCCCCCGAGGGGGAGGCGGACCAAGTGGCGCGGCACGCCTTCGCCGCCGGCCATCGCAGGGCCTTCGTGTTGGTACCCGACACCCCCCTGGGTCGGCGCATGGAAGCGGCCTTCACCTCCCGTTTCCAGGCCCTGGGTGGGCGCATCATCTCCAGCCAACGCTATGACGAGGACCGCACCGACTTTCAGCATCTCCTGCGCCGGGGTCTGGGGCATGGCACGGATGTCCTCTTTCTCGGGGCCGATGCCGCGGCGGCCCGCATGATCCGCCCGCAACTGCACTATGTGCGCCCCCGGCATCCCCCGGTGCTGGCCACCTCCCGCATCCGCCCCCGGTCTCCCGACCCGCAGCGGGATGGGGACCTGGACGGCATCCGCTTCACCGACATCCCGGCCCTGGCCGGGCGGCGGTCCCCCCCCGCCGCCATCGGCCGCTCCCCCTGGCCGCGGCTCACGGCCCTGGGCATGGACGCCCTTGCCCTGATCCTGCATCCCGGGGCCGGCACCGGGGAGACCGTCCTGCAAGGACAGGCCGGACACTGGTCCCCGGGCCCCCACGGGCGGCTGGATCCCCGACTCACCTGGGCCCGTTTCCACGCGGGACAGGCCGTGCCCGCCGCCGCCCCTGGGACACGCTGAACAGCCCTTGGTGGCGGTTCGACCCGCCTTGGATACCCCGTGATACATTACCGATGGGATTGAATCTCTTGCCTGCCGGAGGCTCCATGGCCACTGCTCCACCCCGCAGACTCCCCATCGGCATTCAGACCTTCTCCGAGATCCGCGAGGGGGGCTACTACTACGTGGACAAGACGCCCCACATCGAGCGCCTGGTCCAGCAGAACAAATACTACTTCCTCTCCCGCCCCCGGCGCTTTGGCAAGAGCCTGCTGCTGGACACCCTGCGCTGCCTGTTCGAAGGTCGCCAGGCCCTGTTCCAGGGGCTGTATATCCACGACCGCTGGGAGTGGCAGACCACGCACCCGGTGATTCGCCTCAGCTTTGGCGATGGGGTGCTGACCCGCCGCAAGTCCCTGGATATTCACATCCATGAACTGCTCAACGCCCAGGCAGAGTCGTTCGGCGTTTCCTTGCGCAACACTTCCATTGCCGGCCGCTTTCGTGAGTTGATCCACCAAACTCACCAGCATCACGGTCAACGGGTGGTGGTCCTCATCGACGAGTACGACAAGCCCATCCTGGACAACATCCTGGATCCGGACCGTGCGGGGGAGCTGCGCGAGGGGCTGAAGAACCTCTACAGCGTGATCAAGGATGCCGACCCCCACCTGCACCTGGTGCTGATCACCGGGGTCTCCAAGTTCAGCAAGGTCAGTCTGTTCTCGGGACTGAACAACCTGCGCGACATCACCCTGCTGCCCGAGTACACGACGATCTGCGGCTATACCGATGTCGATATCGACACGGTGTTCGCCCCGGAGCTGCCCGGCCTGGATCGGGAAGCCATCCGCCAGTGGTACAACGGCTACCGCTGGGGGGGACAGGAGGTGACCTCCGTCTACAATCCCTTCGATGTGCTGTTGCTCCTGCAAAATCGCCAATTCGGCCCCTACTGGTTCGAGAGCGCCACCCCCACCTTCCTGGTGGACATCCTCAAACAGCGCGGGGTCTTCACGCCTCGGCTGGATCAGTGGGAGACCGAATACGAACTGCTCAGCCAGTTCGATGTGGACGACATCAGCACCGACGCCCTGCTGTTCCAGACCGGCTATCTCACCATCCAGCAGATCGAGGAGCCCCTGATCGGCTACCGCCAATACACCCTGGGCTTCCCCAACCGTGAGGTGGAGACCAGCCTGAACCACGCCCTGCTGCCGTCATTGGGAATGGAGAATGCACCCCGTGAGCGGCGCACCCTGCTCAAACACTTGCAGCAGCATGACCTGGCGGGCCTGGAGGCCCACCTCAAGGCACTCTACGCCGGCCTCCCCCATGACTGGTATCGCAACAACCCCATCGCCCAGTACGAGGGCCATTACGCCAGCGTCTTCTACAGCCACTTCGCCGCCCTGGGGGTCCAGGTGACGGTGGAGGACGCCAGCCATCACGGCAAGGTGGACATGACCGTGGATTTTGGCGGCCATCTCTACCTGTTCGAATTCAAGGTGGTGGAGCAATTGCCCGAGGGCAAGGCCCTGGCGCAGATCCAGGCCAGGGGCTATGCCGACAAGTACCGCGCCAGCGGCAAGCCCATGCACCTGATCGGGGTGGAGTTCTCCCGTGAGCAGCGGCAGATCGTGGCGTTCGACGTGGAAACGCAACAACCTCCCGCGTGACGGCCCTGGACCCCTGGGAGCGCCAAGCCCCAGCTTGGCCCAGTGCATGCCGACCCAACGCCCGGTGTTCCCGGCTGCCGGGCCGGCGTCCGACGTTGCCATGGGGGTCGCTGGGAGCGCCAAGTCCTAGCTTGGCTCTGTTCTGCAGAGCTGGGGCTCGGCGCTCCCTGGGGGCGGATTGGGGCCCGCCGAGCGCGTGGGGGCAGGAAAGGCAGCGGAGCTGCGCCGAAACCAGGCCACCCATGGGATACGAATGGTCAATCCCACACAGGCAGCAAAGATCCTTGACACCTTCCCCAAGACTAAAGTGGGGGCTTCTCGCGCAACATGGTGACCAAGGCCGGTACCCGCCGGGTTTGGGCGGCCGGTGGCGGTTGGCCTATACTCCCGGCGCGAACCGACCCATCCCATAAGGATCACCGCATGGAATACAGCCTCACCCCCGCCACCTGGTTCTGGCTGCTGGTGCCCATGCCGGCACTGGTGCTGCTCTCCCTGATCAGCCTCCTCCTCCACGGCCTGCGGGGGACGCGGACATGAATGCAGGGGTGGACGTGAACTTCGCGCTGCTGGCCACCCTGGTGGCCTACCTGATCCTCATGGTGCTGGTGGGCCTGGCGGCCTACCGCTTCACCCACAGCCTGGCGGACTACATCCTCGGGGGCCGCCGCCTGGGGGCGGGCACCGCCGCCCTCTCCGCCGGTGCCTCGGACATGAGCGGCTGGCTGCTCCTGGGGCTGCCGGGCGCGGTCTTCGCCTCGGGCATGAACCAGATCTGGATCGCCGTGGGGCTGACCATCGGCGCCTACCTCAACTGGCAGTTCGTGGCCGACCGGCTGCGGCGCCTGACCTTCGCGGCCCGGGATTCCATCACCATCCCCGCCTATTTCGAGAACCGCTTCCGGGACAGGACCTCCGCCCTGCGGGTGGTGGCGGCCCTGGTGATCCTGGTGTTCTTCACCTTCTATACCTCCGCCGGGCTGGTGGCGGCCGGCACCCTCTTTGAAGGCACCTTCGGCATCGACTACCGCATCGCCCTGGCGGTGGGGGCGGCGGTGATCCTGGTCTACACCCTGCTGGGGGGGTTTTTGGCGGTGAGCTGGACCGACTTCATCCAGGGCGTGCTCATGTTCATCGCCCTCATCGTGGTGCCCCTGGTCACCCTGAGCCATGTGGGCGGCTGGTCCGGGGCCACGCAGCAGGTGGGTGCCCTGGACCCCGGCGCCCTGGACGCCCTCCACGGCATGGGGGCCTTCGGCATCGTCTCCCTCATGGCCTGGGGGCTGGGCTATTTCGGCCAGCCCCATATCCTTACCCGCTTCATGGCCATCCGCAGCCCCGGGGATATCCCCCTGGCCCGCTTCATCGGCATCACCTGGATGGTGGTGGCCCTGTTCGGGGCCATCTTCACGGGCTTTGTGGGCATGGCCTACTTCGGCGAGGCGGGTCTGGACAACCCCGAGACGGTGTTCATCCTGCTGATCCAGTCCCTGTTCAACCCCTGGGTGGCGGGCGCCCTCATCGCCGCGGTGCTGGCAGCCATCATGAGCACCATCGACTCCCAGCTGCTGGTGTCCTCCTCGGCCCTGTCGGAGGACTTCTACAAGCGCTTCCTGCGGCCCGGGGCAAGCGATACCGAACTGGTGTGGATCGGACGCGCCACGGTACTGGGCATCGGCGTGGTGGCCACCCTGCTGGCCCTGGACCCGGAGGCGGCGGTGCTGGATCTGGTGGCCTATGCCTGGGCCGGCTTCGGGGCCGCCTTCGGTCCGGTGATCCTGCTGTCGGTGTTCTGGCGCCGGGCCACGCGCAACGGCGCCCTGGCGGGGATCCTCACCGGTGCCCTGACGGTACTCGTGTGGAAACCCCTGGAGGGGGGGATCTTCGACATGTACGAGATCCTGCCCGGTTTCCTGCTGGCCACCCTGGCCATGATCGCCTTCAGCTTCGTGGGCCGCGGACCCTCGCCGGAGATGCTGCAGGAGTTCGACGGGGTGCGCAGGGACATGCGGGCCTCATAGGTCCGCACCCTGGGCCGGATACCAGGCCAGGGGGCGATAGCGGGGGCCGGCGGGAGTGTCCACCGACTCCACCAGGCAGAAGCGCTGTACCCGCCAGGTGACTGGCGCCACCGGCGTCGGCGGCACGGGGTGGCGCAGGCGGCGGGCCAGGGTGACATGGGGGCGGTAGGGCCGCGTCTCCGGACGATGGCCGCAGTCCGTCGCCAGGACCCCGGCCAGGGCCCCGGCCAGACGGGCCAGGGGTTGCGCCGGTTCGGCCGCCCCCAGCCACAGGACCCTGGGCCCCGGGAACATCCCAAGGGCCCGGAGTTGAAACGAAAACGGTGTGAAGACCACCCGGCGGGCGGACGTCTCCAGGCAGCGGAGTTGCGTCCCATCGACCCGGCCCACGAAGACCAGGGTCAGGTGCAGGTTGGCCGCGGGTACGGGGCGGCCGCCGTGCACCCCCCGCTCCGGGGTCCGGGCCAGGATCTCCCGGCGCAGGGCGTCATCGGGCCAGAGGGCGAAGAAGACCCCCCGGCCGCGTCCTCCGGTGGATGGTGCGCTATCCCCTGGGGGACGGCTTGCGTCTCCTGCCATGGACTCGTCTCCCGTGATGTTCGCCGGTTCCCTCCGGCCCCACGCATCCTCCAGGAGGACCAGCATAGATGATCCGGACCCATCCCCCCACCCTGAGTCGCCTGGCCGGCGCCGTCACTGCCCTGGTCGCCCTGGCGGCCATCGGCCTCTCCCTGTGGATGCTCACCGCCGATACCCGGCCCCTGGAGATCCACCACACCCGGGCCGAGGGGGTACCGCTGACGGTGTTCGCGCCACCGGGGGCGGACGCCGCCCCCGTGGCGGTCATCGGTCATGGCTTTGCCGGATCGCGGCAGATGATGCAGCCCCTGGCCATCACCCTGGCCCGGCACGGCTACCTGGCGGTGACCTTCGATTTCCCCGGCCATGGCGGCAACGCCCGGCCCTTCGTGCCGGACCTCAGTGACGAGGCGGAGCGGCGGGCGCGCCTGCGGCGGGCCCTGGATGCGGCGTTGGCCCACGCCCGGGGCCTGCCCCAGGCCGGCGGGGAGCTGGCCCTGCTGGGGCATTCCATGGCCGGGGACATCCTGCTGGACTATGCCGGGGACCATCCCAGGCAGGTGGCGGCCAGTGTGCTGGTGTCGCCGTACATCTCAGAGGATACCCGGCTGGAGGGGCTGTCGAACCTGCTGTTCGTTTTCGGGGAATGGGAGCCCGCCGCCCTGCGCAAACCGGCCCTGGCCGCCTTCCCGGTGGCCCCGGAGGCGGTGCGCCCGGGGGTCACCTACGGCGATCCGGCCCGGGGGGATGGCCGCCGTCTGGCCGTGGCCCCGGACGTGGAGCACATCGGCGTGCTCTATGCCGGGGCCATGCAGGCGGAGGCCCTGGCCTGGCTGCAGGCCGCCCTGCCGGTGTCGGCCGCACCGGAGAACACCGGCGGCGTCACCCACTGGGGCCCCTGGCTGGGGCTGCTGTTTGGCGGCATCCTGCTGCTGGCCCGCCCCCTGTCCGCCCTGCTGCCCCGTGTCGCCGCCCCACCGGCGGGGGCGGGCCTGTCCTGGCGGCGGCTCCTGCCCCTGGCGCTGATCCCGGCGGTGCTCACCCCGCTGCTGCTGTGGCCGGTGCCCCTGGGGGGCCTGCCGCTGCTGCTTTCGGACTATCTGGCCCTGCATTTTGCCGTCTACGGCGGCATCACCTGGCTCCTGCTGCTGGCGCTGCAGCGCCGTACCGGGGCGGTGTTCCCCTTCCGGGGACCGCGGCGCGACTCCGCGCGGCTGCTGATCGCGGCGGCGGCGGCCGGCCTCTATGCCACCCTCGCCTTCGGGCTGCCCATCCATGTCTTTGTCACCGGCTACCTCCCGGGGGTGGAACGCCTGGCGGTCATGCCCCTGATCCTGGTGGGCTCCCTGCTGTTCTTCAGCGCCGATGCCTGGCTCACCCGTGGTACCGGGGCCGCCCCCTGGGGCTATGCCGGCACCAAGGTCCTGCTGCTGCTCTCCCTCATGGTGGCGGTGGCCCTGCGCCTGGAGGATCTGTTCTTCCTGGTGATCATCCTCCCGGCCATGGCGGTGTTCCTGCTGGTATACGGCCTCATCGACCGCTGGACCTGGCGGGCCACGGGGCATCCGCTGGCGGGGGCCTTCGCCGTGGCCCTGGCCCTGGCCTGGGGCATGGGGGTGACCTTCCCCCTGGTGTCGGGGTGAGACGCGGCGGCGGACTTTTCCCGCAGGCCGGGTTGGGTTAGCTTCTGATCAGAAAACCGAATCCGTTTCCGTCGAATCCGGAGCCCCCGATGCACAAGCGAATCGTGACCCTCACCCTCAATCCGGCCGTGGACGCCTCCTGCACCACGGACAAGGTGCGGGCCGTGCACAAGGTGCGCACCACCAACGAGCGCTATGACCCCGGTGGCGGCGGCATCAACGTGGCCCGGGTGCTGAATGAGCTGGGGGCGGGGAGCTTTGCCGTCTACCTGGCCGGGGGCAGCCCCGGGGATGTACTGGACGAGCTGGTGGCGGACGCCGGGGTCATGGCCCACCGGGTACACACCCGCGAGGACACCCGGGTGAGCCATGTGGTCTACGAGTCCAGTTCCGGCCAGGAATTCCGCTTCACCCCGGAGGGGCCCACCGTGCAGACCCGGGAATGGCAGGCGGCCCTGGAGTTCATCGAGATGCTGGACTTCGACTACGTGGTGGCCAGCGGCAGCCTGCCCCGGGGCACGCCGGTGGATGTCTACGCGCGCCTGGCGGCCCTGGTGAAGCGCCGCGGTGCACGCATGGTGCTGGACACCTCCGGACCGGCCCTGGAGGCGGCCCTGGAGGAAGGGGTGTACATGGTCAAGCCCAGCCGCGGTGAGTTCGCCACCCTCATGGGGCGCAGCCTGGAGGATCCCGGGGAACTGGAGGCGGCGGCACGCGACTGTGTGGCCGGCGGCGGCACGGAGATCCTGGCCATCACCCTGGGGCACGACGGGGCTGTCCTGGCCACTCCGGATGCCTTCCTGCGCCTTGCCACCCCCAGGGTCACGGCGCGCAGCGCCGTGGGCGCCGGGGACAGTTTCGTGGCGGGCATGACCTTCGGTCTCTCCCGGGACGAATCCATCCGCCGCGCCTTCGCCCTGGGGGTGGCGGCGGGCACGGCCACCGTCCTCACCTCCGGCACGGATCTGTGCCACAAGTCGGACATCGATCACTTCTGGCGCATGCTGTGCGAGGAATGCGGGGACTGAGGTCCGCCTCTCCCCTCATCCACCCCCGTACCCCACCCTGGGGTCGGTACGGGTCAGGGCCTGCCGGCGTCGGTCCCATTCCTCCATCCAGGCGGGGAAGGCATCGGCCGGCATGGCCGGGGCGATGAAATGCCCCTGGGCCCGGTCGCAGCCCAGATCCCGCATCAGGTTCCAGTCCTCCGCCCGCTCGATCCCCTCGGCGGTGGTCTGCATCCCCAGCTTGCGGGCCATGCGCAGGCTGGCCTCGGCGATGGTGCGTCGGGCGGGATCGCGGGTGGCCCCGTGGACGAAACTGCGGTCCAGCTTGAGTTCGTCGAAGGGGGCCTGCAGCAGCTGGGCCAGGGAGGAATGCCCGGTGCCGAAATCGTCGATGGACAGGCTCGCCCCCTTGAGCCGCAACCGGGTGAGGATGTCCAGGGAGAGCAGGCGGTCCCGGGCCAGCATGCGCTCGGTCAGCTCCAGGCAGAGGCAGTTGATGGGCACGCCCGCCTCCCGCGCGGTGTGCTGCACCACATCCGGCAGCCCCAGGACGTGCAGGTTGGTGGCGGAGATGTTCACCGCCATGTGCAGATCCAGGCCCTGCTCCAGCCAGTCGCGGCAGGTGGCCAGGGCCCCCCGCAGCACCCGCATGGTGAGCTCATCCATGAGACCATGGGCCTCCATCAGGTCCAGGAAACGGTCGGGCATGAGCAGGCCGTGGCAGGGGTGATCCCAGCGTACCAGGGCCTCCGTCCCCACCAGGGCCCCGGTGTCCATGCGCACCTTGGGCTGGAAGTGCAGCACCAGTTCGTCCTCGTACACCGCCTGCCACAGGGCCTCCGCCTGGGGTGAGATCCGGGGGTCGTCGTCCGCACCCGCGGCACCGCCCCGGGTGGAGGCCAGCACCTCCTGCAGTTGTTCCAGATGCACGGGTTTGGTCAGCGGCGGCAGCAGGTTCAGCCCCCGGGCGGCGGCCACGTTCTGGGCCGTGCGCAGGATGCGCTCCTCCGTACCGCTCACGAGAATCACCGAACCGGTGAAGCCGATGCAGGCCAGGTTGCGCACCAGCTCCACCCCGTCCATCTCCGGCATCTGCAGGTCCAGCAGGATGAGTTCCGGCCAGTCCTCCCGGGCGTCCAGGGCCAGGAGGAGCTCGTGGGGGTGGCCGAAGGCGCGCACCCGGGTATAACCCAGCTCCCCCAACTGATGGCTCAGGAGCCGGAGCACAAAGGGATCATCATCGACAATAAACACCTGCATCAGGGGGACTCCTTCTGGCCTCGGGGGCCGGTTCCATGGGGATGATCATCGATCCACTGCTCCAGATCGCGCACGGCCCGGCCCAGTTCCCGGAGCTGCCGTTCCAGGACAGTGCCATCGCTCCCCTCCTCCAGGGACTCCATGCGTGCGCACAGATCGGCGATGCGCGCCGCCCCCACGGAACGGGCCGCCGATTTGAACTGGTGGGCAGTGGCGGTGAGGGTGCGGGTATCCCCCTGCTCCAGGGCCGCGCGGAGCCGCTCCAGGCGCTCGCGGCAGGTGCCCCTGAACAGTTGGATGAATTCCTGCAGGGCGTCCGGATCGCTGCCCACCACCGCACGCAGCACCTCCAGATCCAGACCCGCCCCGCGGGGGGCGGGCGGCTCCGGCCCCGCCGAAGGCAATTCCGGGGGATGTTCATCCCCCACAGGAGCGACATGCCGTTTCAGTGCATCGTGCAGCTGACGCAGGGTGATGGGCTTGCGCAGATAGCCGTCGATATCGTGCTCGCCGCTGGTCCAGAGACTGGGGACACGGGCATCGGCGGTGGTCATGAGGATCGGGGTGCGGGCATGCCCCCCCCTGGCCTCGCGTTCGCGGATGGCGTTCACCAGGGCCCAGCCCTCCATGCCCGGCATGTGCAGGTCGGACAGGACCGCGGCGAAGCGGTCCGGGGACCAGAGCCGCAGGGCCGCCTCCCCGTCCGCCGCCACCTCGGCGGCATAGCCCAGCATGGCCAGTTGCCGCAGGAGCACGCTCTGGTTGATGCGGTCGTCCTCCACCACCAGCACCAGGCGTCCCTCGCGGCGGGCCTGGGCCCGGTCGGGGATCACCGGCCGGCGCATCTCCAGGGCATCGCTGAAACCCTGACCCTCCGCCGAGCGCCCCGCCAGCAGGGTCACCGCCCGCAGCAGGGTCCTGCGCCGTGGGATGGCCCCCTCCTTCAGGGTCAGCCTCACCCCCACACCCTGCACGTACAGGCCCCTGCCGGGCACGATCAGGACCCGCCCCCCGATCCCCCCCGCTGCGGGCATGGGGGGATGGGGTGCACAGGACCCGCCCGGATCCAGGTGCTGCACCAGGACACGCACCCCGCCCGGAGGCGGCAGGGTCTCCAGGGCGGCCAGATCGGGGATCACCCGCACCGTCGCCCCGGCCCGGGCCAGGACCGCACGCTTCTCCGCCAGGGCGGTTTCGCCGGGGAAATGGAGCAGGCATTCCACGCCCTGCAGCGGTGCGCTGCCATGGGCGTCGCCATCCCGGGTCACCACCTCCAGGGGCAGCCCCACCCGGAACTCGGCCCCCGCCCCCGGGGCGGTCTTCACCTGGATCTCCCCGTCCATGAGCCGCACCAGCCGTTCGCAGATGGCCAGCCCCAGACCCGAGCCCCCATAGCGGCGGGTGGTGGAGGCATCGGCCTGGGTGAACATGGAGAACAGGCGGCGCACCCCCTCGGGGTCCATGCCGATGCCGTCATCCCGCACCGAGAGCACCAGCCGGGGCCCGCCGTCCCCGCCCTGGTCCGTTTCCAGGGTCACCTTCACCCGCCCCCGTTCCCCTTCCCGGCGGGCACTGAACTTCACGGCATTGCCCACTAGGTTGTACAGGACCTGGCGCAGACGCACGGGATCGGACCAGATCCGGTCGGGCACCTCCGGGGCCACCGTCAGTTCCAGATCCACGGCCTGCTTGGCCGCCACCGCGGCCATGGAGACGCAGACCCCTTCGGTCAGTTCCACCACCGCCACCGGAACGTGTTCCAGTTCCAGGCGACCGGACTCCACCCGGGAGAAATCCAGGATGTCGTCGATGAGACGCAACAGGGAAAAGGCGGATTCCCGGGCGGTGGCCACCACCTCCCGCTGGTCCTCGTCCAGGCGGTCCGCCGCCAGCACGTCCAGCATGCCGATGACCCCGTTCATGGGGGTGCGGATCTCGTGGCTCATGGTGGCCAGGAAGGCGCTCTTAGCCCGGTCCGCCGACTCCGCCCCGGCGCGGGCCTGTTCCAGTTGTGCCTCCGCCTCCTTGTGGCGGGTGATGTCCAGCACGTAACCGTCCAGGAGGGGCAGGCCGTCCTCCTCCATGCCCGCAGCGGTACCCCGTTCCTGAACCCAGCGGATGCCGCCATCCCGGTGGCGGATGCGGTATTCCAGATCCCAGCCCTGTCCCGATGCCACCGCCGCCTGAATCGCCTCCTGCACCCGGGTCCGATCCGCCTCGTGGATGATACTGGCGTAGCTGAGCACGCGGTTGTCGATGAAGTCCTTCGCCGGATGGCCGGTGAGCTCCCTGGCGTTGGCCGTCATCAGGCGCATGGTCCAGTGGGGGTCCAGGACACAGCGGTAGGTGACCCCGGGCATATGGGCCAGCAGCGGCTCCAGGCCCTCCCGCTGATGACGCACTGCCTCCCACAGGGACAGGACCTGCCCAGTATCCAGCCCCCCCGTCCGGGCCAGGTGGGCGGCCAGGTCCGGGAAGCGGTCCCGGAGCTCCTCCCACAATTGCGCTGTGCGCGAGCTTTCCATCTCATCCCCTGCCCCGGGACCCAGGACCCGGGACGGCATGTATCCATTGGCGGCAACCACCCCGCGCCTTGATCATGATCAAAGCCACCCCCGGGAGACAACCCCCCGCACGGATCCACCATCCGCCGGGAGCCGGATCAATCCACGGCGATCCCGTCCACCTGGGCCTCCAGGGCCGATGCATCCGCCAGGCCCAGGTAATCCGCCAGGGGTTCGGTGAGCCGTTCCCACTCGCTACAGGTGAGGCGGGTATTGTCCTCCGCCGCCAGGGCCCGCAGGGCCAGCTTCAGGGCCACCACCAGATCGGGGGCATCGGTATGGCCCAGGGTCTCCAGGTGAGCCACCCGGTACTGTCCCTCGATGGCCGTACTCACCGCCGCCGGGACATGCCATTGCCGCGTCACCAGGGCGGCGATGCGGGCATGGTGAACCCCGAAGGCCGCCTGCTCCTTTTGCAGTACACCGGACCAGCCGTGTACCGCCGCCTCCCGCAGCAGGGGCCCGTAGGCCTCCCCGAAGACCCCCCGCAGGGCCGGCACCCCCACCAGATGGAAGAGCCCCAGCAGATAGGCATCGTCCACCAGCTCCGGGCGGCGCAGGCTGCGCACGGCCCTGGCGCAGGTCTCCCCCACGCGCACGCCGGTCTTCCAGAAGCCCCCCATCTCCGGGAGATGGGACAGGGCATTGCGCAGGGCCACGGTGCGCACCACCGCCCGGGTACGCTCAAACCCCAGGAGCAGGACCGCGTCCCGTATGGCACTGATCTCCCGGCGGCGGCGGAACAGCGGGGAATTGACCACCCACAGCAGACCGCCCGCCAGGCCGGCATCAGCGGCGATCCACTCCGCCACCCGGGACAGATCCACCTCCTCGCGGCGGGCCTCCTGTGCGATACGGCGCAGCACTTCCGGTTGCGGCGGGATGGCGAGCCGCTCAAGAACGGCGCTCTCCTGTGGTGTGGGCTGCGTTGCGTGCATGGGCCTTCCTCTCGGGCCGTGGACGGGCAGTGCCGGAAAACCGGGGGAAACCTCCCCGGGGGCGTCAAGGATCCGTCACTACCATCCCGTCCTGCCCGCGCGGCACCGGGGGGGACGCCCAAGGGATCGATGGCCCGGTTCCTGCTTGTATGTCCCCGGAACTGCATCGCGGGACCTTTCCCCGGCATGCCCTTTGGACCGCCCGCACCCCCTTGAGTCATGATGGACAGCATGCATCCCCACGACACCGAGGACGAACACCCGCCGCACGGCACCGCCCGGGATCGGGTGGTGCGCGATCAGCGTCTCATCACCCGCTGCGCCCTGGAGGTGATCCAGGACATCCAGCACCAGCGCGGGCGGGCCATGCAGCCCCGGGACCGCATGGCCCTCAAACTGCTCACCCCCAGGAACGCGGCGCTCATGGTGAAGGGTGCCCGAAGGCACCTGGGATGTCGACAGGTGAGCTTTGACATCCTGACCGACGATCCGGGACTGGGCGCCTACCGTCTGGTGCCCGTGGGATTGCATGTGCGCAACCCGGAGACCGGGTGGTGGAGCGATGACTACGGCATCGGCCGCTTCCTGTGGAACCTCTATCTGGGGGAACCCCCGGAGGACGGCATGCAGCGCATCCTGGAGCGCCTGTTCGGACTTCCGCAGAAGGAACTGGGACCGGCCTGCACGCAGCTGGCGGTACGCCAGCAGGAGCACGACATCCAGGCCGTGGTCCGCCCGGACCTGGCCCTGTACATCCGCCGCCACAAGGGCAGCATCGAGACCTCCCTGAGGCGGCTGCACCGGGCCCGGGGCCTGCACCGGGCCGCGGACCTGGGCCTGGATACCGGCGGCCAGGGCCGCATGGCCCTGGTCTTTGGCAAGAGCCGGCGCTACGCCATCACCTTCAGTGTGGAGAGGGCTTGATACCGGACCTCTCAGGGGGCATCATCCCCGCCGCGGGCAGCCCTGTTTCATGATTTTTTCATCTCCCGGGTGCACCCTGATGCGCACAATGGGGCATCCCCGGAGCCGCCCACGGATCATCACTGACCCCAAACCCCAGTATCGAGGCCTATGAGCAAAGTCCTGATCATCGGCGCCGGCGGCGTCGGCGGAGTCGTCACCCACAAGTGCGCCCAGCATCCGGAGGTCTTCTCCGAGATCTGCCTGGCCAGCCGCAACGAGGACAAGTGCCGGGCCATCGCCGCCCAGCTGGACCGGCCCATCCGCACGGCCCGGGTGGACGCGGACAACGTGGAGGAGCTGGTGCGCCTCATCGAGGCGGAGCGGCCCGACGTGCTGGTGCACGTGGCCCTGCCCTACCAGGACCTGACCATCATGGAGGCCTGCCTGCGCACCGGCACCCCCTACCTGGACACCGCCAACTACGAGCACCCGGACGAGGCCAAATTCGAATACCGGGAGCAGTGGGCCTTCCAGGACCGCTACCGCGATGCGGGCCTCATGGCCACCCTGGGCTGCGGTTTTGACCCGGGCATGACCAACATCTACTGCGCCTGGGGGCAGAAGCACCTGTTCGACGAGATCCACCAGATCGACATCCTGGATGCCAACGGCGGGGACCACGGCTACCCCTTCGCCACCAACTTCAATCCCGAGATCAACATCCGCGAGGTGACCGCCAACGGCCGCTACTGGGAGAACGGCCAATGGAAAGAGACCCCGCCCCTGGGGGAGAAGCGGGTGTTCGACTTCGACGGCATCGGCCCCAAGGACATCTACCTGCTGTATCACGAGGAGCTGGAGTCCCTGGTGCAGAACATCCGCGGGCTCAAGCGCATCCGTTTCTGGATGACCTTCTCGGAGCAGTACCTCACCCACCTGAAGGTGCTGGAGAACGTGGGCATGACCGGCATCGAGCCGGTGGAATACGAGGGCAGGGAGATCATCCCCCTGCAGTTTTTGCGCAAGCTGCTGCCGGACCCGGCCACCCTGGGGCCGCGCACCAAGGGCAGGACCAATATCGGCGTGATCCTGGACGGCATCAAGGACGGCCGGCGGCGCAAGGTGCACATCTACAACATGTGCGACCACCAGGCCTGCTACCGCGAGGTGCAGTCCCAGGCGGTGTCCTACACCACCGGCGTGCCCGCCACCCTGGGGGCCATGCTCATGGCTCAGGGGCTCTGGAAGGGGGAAGGGGTGTTCAACGTGGAGCAGCTGGATCCGGACCCGTTCATGGAGCGCATCGGCGACCTGGGCCTGCCCTGGCAGGTGAAGGAGCTGGACCCGGACAGCGATCCCCTGGGCTAAAGCCATCATGGCCATGCCCGCCACACCGGATTTCGCGATCCAGGACTGCCCCTCCCCCGCCTTCGTGGTGGATGATGCCCTGCTGATCCGCAACCTGGAGCGCCTCGCCCGGGTGCGCCAGGACAGCGGGGCGCGCATCCTGCTGGCCCTGAAGGGGTTCGCCATGTGGGACACCTTCCCGCTGCTGCGCCGCTATCTGGACGGCACCACCGCCAGCGGCCAGCACGAGGCCCGGCTGGGGGCCGAGCAGTTCGGCGGCGAGGTGCACTGCTTCAACCCCGCCTTCTCCGACGCGGAGATGACGGAGGTGCTGCGCCACGCCGACCACATCAGTTTCAACTCCCCCGGGCAGTGGCTGCGCTTTCGCGAGCGGGTGGCCGGGGCGGCCCGCCGGGTCTCCCCGGGGCTGCGGGTGAACCCGGAGCATTCCGAAGGGGCGGTGCCCCTCTATGACCCCTGCACCCCGGGTTCGCGCCTGGGCACCCGCATCCGGGACCTGGAGGGGGTGGACCTCACGGGACTGGAGGGGCTGCATTTCCACACCCTGTGTGAGCAGAACAGCGACGCCCTGGAACGCACCCTGGCGGCCTTCGAGACCCGGTTCGGCCACCTGCTTCCGGCCATGGGCTGGGTGAACTTCGGCGGCGGGCACCACATCACGCGGGAGGACTACGACGTGGACCGTCTGGTGCGCATCGTGCGCGGGTTCCGCGCCCGCCACCCGCACCTGACGGTCTACCTGGAGCCCGGGGAGGCCATCGCCCTGAACGCGGGCTTTCTCGTGTGCACGGTGCTGGACATCGTGGACAACGAGGGGCCCATCGCCATCCTGGACACCTCGGCCACCGCCCACATGCCGGACGTGCTGGAGATGCCCTACCGGCCGGAGGTGGTGGGCGCGGGCCGGCCCGGGGAGAAGCCCCACACCTACCGCCTGGGGGGACAGACCTGTCTGGCGGGGGACATGATCGGGGCCTATGCCTTCGACGAGCCCCTCTCCATCGGGCAACGGCTGGTGTTCACCGACATGGCCCACTACACCATGGTGAAGACCACCACCTTCAACGGCATGCCCCTGCCGGCCCTCTGCCGGGTGGACGCCGAAGAGCGGCGGGTACGGGTGGTGAAGACCTTCGGCTACGAGGACTACATGCACCGGCTGAGCTAGGGCACCCGGGCGCCTCGCCCGGGTCCACCCGCCGGATACCTCTCCCTTTCCCCGGGGCGGCCCTCAGGCCGCCGGGGACTCCTCGATACCCTCCAGACGGTCCTCCAGCTCCTCGCCGGCCCGGCGCAGGGCCTCCAGGGTCTCCTCGTCCGGATGCCAGTAGTTGCGGTCGGAGGCCTCCAGCAGGCGGTTGGCCATCTTGGCCGAGGCCGTGGGGTTGAGCTTGGCCAGCCGCTCGCGCATCTCCGGGTCCAGCACGAAGGTCTCGGAGAGCTTCTGGTAGACCCAGGGCTGCACCTGGCCGGTGGTGGCGGACCAGCCCATGGTGTTGGTGATGTGCACCTCGATCTGCCGCACCCCCTCGTAGCCGTGCTTCAGGGCCCCCTCGTACCACTTGGGGTTGAGCATGCGGGTGCGGGTCTCCAGGGACACCTGTTCCGACAGGGTGCGCACGGTGCCGTCGCCCTTGGTCTGGTCGCCGATGTACACCGGGGTGTCCTTGCCGCCCCGGGCCTGGCGCACGGCGCGGCTGATGCCCCCGAGGGTGTCGAAGTAGTTGTCGATGGTGGTCACCCCCAGCTCCACGGAGTCCAGGTTCTGGTAGGTGAGCTGCACGTCCGCCAGCATGGTCTTGAGCAGGGCATCCTGTTTGCTGGGCCGGCCGTTGCGGCCGTAGGCAAACCCCTTGCGCTGGGTGTAGGTGTTGCCCAGTTCGTCCTCGTCGTCCCAGCGCCCGTTCTCCACCAGGCTGTTGACGTTGGAGCCGTAGGCCCCGTCGGCATTGCCATAGACCCGCAGCGCCGCCGTTTCCAGGTCGCAGCCGTGGGCCTTCTGATAGGCCAGGGCGTGGGCGCGCACGAAGTTCTGCTCCAGGGGCTCGTCCTCGGCGGCCGCCGCCAGGTAGGTGGCCTCCGCCAGGAGCTTGATCTGCAGCGGCAGCAGGTCGCGGAAGATGCCCGAGAGGGTGAGCACCACGTCGATGCGGGGGCGGCCCAGCTCCTCCAGGGGGATGAGCTCCGCGCCGGCCAGACGGCCGTAGTTGTCAAACCGCGGGCGGGCCCCCACCAGGGCCAGGGCCTGGCCGATCTGGCTGCCCTCGGTCTTGAGGTTGTCACTGCCCCAGAGGACCATGGCCACCGACTCGGGCAGGCCGTTGCCCTCCTGCTGATGGCGGGCGATGAGCCGCTCCGCCTGCTGCGCGCCATCCTTGAGGGCGAAGGCGCTGGGGATGCGGAAGGGATCGAAGCCGTGCAGGTTGCGCCCGGTGGGCAGCACGTCCGGCTGGCGCATGACATCCCCCCCCGGCGCGGGACGGATGAAGCGCCCGTCCAGGGCCCGCAGGACGCCGTCGATCTCGTGGTCCCGGGACATGAGTTCGTTGGCCCGCAGCAGTTGCTGCAGGCGCTCCCGGTTCTCCTCGGTGTCCTCCAGCCCTGCCTGTTCCAGGGCCGGTTCCAGCTCTCCGGTCTGCACCAGGGTCTGCACCACCTCCCGCTCCAGACGCATGGACTGGCCGGCATCGGCCATGGCCACCAGCATGTCGACGCGCTCCTCCTCGTCCGGCGGGGTGCCCACCACATGCAGGCCATGGGGGATGAGGGTGTATTCCAGCTCCAGCACGGACTCACCCAGGCGGCGCACCTGCTCCTCGGCCTCGCCGCTGTCCACGTCCCATAGGGGTTCGGCGGGGGCCAGTTCCAGCTCCGCCGCCTGGGACTGGATCAGCTCCGCCAGTTCGGCGCGCTCGTGCTCGCGATCCGGTTCCAGCCCGCGCCAGCGGTCGATGGAGCTCTTGAGATCCACCAGGCCGCGATAGAGCCCGGCATGGGCCACCGGCGGGGTCAGGTAGCTGACGAGCGTGGCGGCGGAACGGCGCTTGGCCAGGGCCCCCTCCGAGGGGTTGTTGGAGGCATAGAGGTACAGGTTGGGCAGATCGCCGATGAGGCGGTCGGGCCAGCAGGCGCCGGACATGCCCACCTGCTTGCCCGGCATGAACTCCAGGGCCCCATGGGTGCCGAAATGGAGCACGGCATGGGCGGCGAAGTCCTCCCGCAGATAGCGGTAGAAGGCGGAGAAGGCATGGGTGGGGGCAAAGCCGTGCTCGAAGAGCAGGCGCATGGGATCGCCCTCATAGCCGAAGGAGGGCTGCACCGCCACCAGGACATTGCCGTACTGCCGCCCCATGACGAAGAGGGAACTGCCGTTGGTGAGCACCTTGCCCGGGGCCGGGCCCCACTGGGCCTCGATCTCCTTGAGGTGCTTCTCGCGGCGCACGTGGTCCTCGGCGGGGATGAGGGTATGCACGTTGGCATCGGCGCCGTACTGCTCCCGGTTACCGTTGATGATCTCCTCCCGCAGGGCATCGGCGCTTTCGGGCAGCTCCACATGGTAGCCCGCGGCCTGCATCTCCCGCAGGGTGTTGTACAGGGACTCGAAGACCCCCAGATAGGCGGCCGTACCGGTGTTGCCGGCATTGGGCGGGTAGTTGAACAGCACCACCGCCACCTTGCGCTCGGCCCGCTCGGCCCGGCGCAGTTCCACCAGACGGCGCACCCGGGAGACCAGCATCCGCGCCCGCTCGCGGCAGGTGAACATGTCCTGGGTGTTGTCGCTGCCGCTGAAGGTACAGCCCAGTTCGCAGCCCTCGCAGACGCTGCCGGCCGGCCCCGGGCGTCCACCGAAGACCATGGGGGCGATGCTGCCGTCCAGTTCCGGGATGGCCACCATGATGGTGCTCTCCACCGGCAACAGACCCCGCTCGGACCGCCCCCACTGGTCCAGGGTCTGGAATTCCACCGGGTGGGCCGCGATATAGGGCACATCGAGGCGGGTCAGGATCTCCTCGGCGGCGCGGGCGTCGTTATAGGCCGGTCCGCCCACCAGGGAGAAGCCGGTGAGGGAGACCACGGCGTCCACCGTGGGGCGACCGTCCTCCATGAAGAAGGCCTCGATGGCGGGGCGGGCGTCCAGGCCGGCGGCGAAGGCGGGGATCACCTCAAGCCCGGCCTCCTCCAGGCCGCGGATCACCGGATCGTAGTGACCGGCGTTGCCCGCAAGGACGTAGGAGCGCAGCAGCAGCAGGCCGACGCGTCCCTGCCCCCCCTTGCCACGGCGCGGCAGATCCTGCAGATCCGCCGAGAGCCGCGGCGTCATGTCCGGGTGGTAGACCCCCACCTCGGGATACTCCACCGGCGGGGCCACCTCCAGACTTCCCCGCAGGCCGCGGCGGGGGCCGTCGGCATAGCGGTCCACCAGGAAGCGGATCATGTTGGTCATGTTCTCCTCGGACCCGCCGAGCCAGTACTGGAGGGTGAGGAAGTAGGCGCGCACGTCCTGGGCGGTACCCGGGATGAAGCGCAGCAGCTGGGGGATGCGGCGCAGCATCTTCATCTGCTGGGCGCCGGCGCTGGCGGGGCTGTCCCCCTCCTTCTGCTGGCCACGAAGCTTCTTGAGCAGGGCCATGGGACCGCTGCTGGGCTTGGACATGTCGAACTGGCCCATGCGCGTCAGCTTGGTGACGTCGCCGGCGGACATGGCGCAGATGAGGGCGTCGCAGTCGTCCCGGCGCGCCTTCAGGTCCTCGAGGATCTGCTGATACTGGTCCTCCAGGAAGAGCATGGTGACCACGAGGATGTCGGCGGCCGCCACGTCGGCGCGGCATCGCTCCAGGGCCTCGGCGTCCCCGGCCCATTCCGATGCGGCGTGGAGCGAGAGCTCCAGCCCCGGCAGCTGGCGCTGGAGCGTGGCCCGAGCCCGCTCCGTGGCACTGGCCAGATGGGTGTCCATGGTGACGATGACCACCCGGATGGGGGTTGTATCGACTGCAGACGTGGGCTTGGATGCCATAGGATTCGTGCCTGTGATGGGGTTTCCGGAACGGCCGGCTGGCGCCTCCCCGGGATCCGTGTCAAATTAGTTCGGCCCGGGCCGGGTGTCAACCAAGCTGGACAGGCCCCGCCGGGGGCAACGGAACCCCCCGCGCATCCCGGCGCAGGACCTCCTGGCCATGGGCCCGGAAAATCACGCACACCCCTCTGGAGGTGGGATTGAAAGGATTGACGCGCACATTTCTTACCGGTCTCGCGGCCATCCTGCCGATGGTGGTCACCCTAGCCCTTGTCCTCTGGCTGGGCAACACCCTGGAGGCTGGGCTCGGGGGCCTGCTCAAGCTCCTGCTCCCGGACGCCCTCTACCTGCCGGGGCTGGGGCTGGTGACGGGCGTGGGCCTGATCTTCGCCCTGGGCCTGCTCATGCGGGCCTATGTGGTCCAGGGTCTGCTGCAATGGGTGGAGGGCTGGATGCAGCGCATCCCGGTGGTCAAGACCATCCACGGCACGGTGCGGGACGTGACCCGGCTCTTCTCCGGCGAGATCCACGAGCGTTTCGGCGAGGCGGTACTGGTCACCCTCCCCGGTCTGGACGCCCGCGTGGTGGGCTTTGTCACCCGGGAGGACTTTGCCGGGCTGCCCGCTGCCCTCGGCGACCGCGACACCATCGCCGTCTACCTGCCCATGAGCTACCAGATCGGGGGCTACACCCTGATGCTGCCCCGGGAGCGGGTGCAGCCCCTGGACCTGTCCCTGGAGGACGCCATGCGCTACACCCTCACCGCCGGGGTCTCGGCGCGCAAGGAAGACCGGGACGATTCCGCACAGCGCCCCTGAGGCGGGGCCGCGATCAGCGCACCCGGCCCTGTTCCAGGGCCTCCAGGGTCGTGGCTACAGCGGCCCCCACCCCGCGGGTCAGGCGGGAGAGCAGGTCCTGCCGGGGGGTGAAGTCCACCACCTCCGGCTCGCCCACCACCTCCCGGGCCACCTCACCGACGCTGGCCAGGCCATCCACCAGCCCCAGTTCCAGGGCCGCCTCACCGGTCCATACCAGGCCGGTGAACAGCTCCGGATCCTCCTTCAGACGTTCACCACGCCCCGCGCGCACCGCCTCCACGAACTGGCGGTGGATGCCATCCAGCATGCGCTGGATATGGCCCTGCTCCACGGGATCCACCGGCTGGAAGGGATCCAGCAGCCCCTTGTGCTCCCCGGCGGTGAGCAGGCGCCGCTCGATGCCCAGGCGTTCCATGGCCTCGGTGAAGCCGAAACTGTCCATGCGCACGCCGATGGAGCCGACGATGCTGGCGGGACTGGCGTAGATGCGGTCGGCGGCCACGGCGGCGTAGTAGCCGCCGGAGGCCCCCATGTCCGAGATGACGGCATACAGCGGCACCTCCGGGTGTGCCTCACGCAGGCGCTGCACGGCATCGTGGATGTAGGCGGCCTGCACCGGGCTGCCCCCGGGGCTGTTGATGCGCAAAAGGACGGCCCGTGTGTTGTCGTCCTCGAAGGCCGCCTCCAGCCCGGCCACCACCCGGTCGGCGCTGGCCGGGGTCTCATCGGCGATCATGCCCCTGAGATCCACCAGGGCGGTATGGGGACCCGGGGCCTGGCCTTTCCCCGTGGGCAGGGCGTCTATGAGCACCAGCAGCAGGAACACCAGATAACCAAAGCCCAGGAGCTTGAAGAAGATCCCCCAGCGCCGGGCCGTGCGGCGCTCCCGGAGCCCCGCCAGGGCGATGTCCCGCAGGGCCTCGCGCTCCCAGGGCTCCGGGGTGCGGGCGTTGCCGGATTCGGATTGCGGATCAGGTGTGTCGGTCATGGTCTGTCGTTCTCCTTGGCGGGGCGGATAACGGGATCAGGAGGCGTCGGACAGGGCGCGGACGCCGCCCGTGGCCAGCCAGTGGGGCAGTTGACGCAGGTCGTCCAGCAGGATCCGGGGGGCATGGGGGGCCAACCGGCCGGCATCATGCACCCCGGTGGTGACCCCCACGCCGTCGGTGCTGGCGTTGGCGGCCATCTGCAGGTCCAGGACACTGTCGCCGATCATGAGGGTCTCCTCCGGGGGCACCCCGGCATACTCCATCACCGCCTCCAGCAGGGCAGGATGCGGCTTGGAGAAGGCCTCCTCGGCGCAGCGGGTGACCAGAAACCGGGAACCCAGGCCCGTAGAGGACAGCTTGCGATCCAGCCCCTTGCGGGACATGCCCGTGGCCACCCCCAGCCAGTAGCCCGCCGCCTCCAGTTCCGCCAGCACCCGGGGTACCCCCGGAAACAGGGGTGAAGGGGTGGGATCATCCCCCAGGTACCGTTGCCGGTAGGCCTGGGTGAAGGCCTCGCACAGGGTCTCATCGGCCTCGGGATAGAGCTGCAGGATGGCATCCCGCAGTCCCAGGCCGATGACATCCTGCAGGGCCTGCCGCGGGCGTTCCTCCAGTTCAAGGGCACGGATGGCCCCCTGCAGGCAGTGGACGATGCGGCCGATGGAATCCATCAGCGTGCCGTCCCAATCGAATACGAGGAGTTGATAATTCCGGGTCTGTTTCATGTCGTGGGCAAAGCGGGGATCACGGGTGTTCGGGGCCGTCCAGGCGCTCCAGCACCCGGGCGAGATCAGGGTCCAGGGGGGCCTCCACATCGTAGCTGCGGCCGCTGGACGGCAGGGTGAAGGACAGGGAACGGGCATGCAGGAAGAGCCGCCGCAGCCCCAGCCGCCGCAGGCGCCGGTTGAAGGCAAAATCGCCATAGTGCCGGTCCCCTGCCACCGGATGGCCCTCATGGGCGGCGTGCACCCGGATCTGGTGGGTGCGGCCGGTGCCGATCTTCACCTCCATCCAGGTGGCCCCGCCGTAGTGGGCCAGGGGCGTGAACAGGCTGTCCGCGTCCCGCCCCTCCTCGTCCACCTGTACCAGACGCATCTGGCCGCAGCGGGCATTGCGGGTCAGCCCCTGCTGCACCCGGCGGGGGCCGCCGCGCCATGCCCCGGCCACCAGGGCCAGGTAGGTCTTGTCCACCCCACCCTCGCGCAGGCAGGCATGAAAGGCCTTCAGGGCCGGACGATTGCGGGCCAGCACCAGGCAGCCACTGGTCTCCCGGTCCAGGCGATGGGCCAGCTCCAGGAAGGGCTCCTGCGGGCGCAGGCGGCGCATGGCCTCGATGACCCCCACCGCCACGCCGCTGCCGCCATGGACCGGCAGGCCTGCAGGCTTGTTCAGCACCAGCAGGTCCTGATCCTCCAGGAGCACGGCCCCGGACAGCGTCTGCGCCAGGCCCTGGGGCAGGGGCTGCTCCTCCAGCGGCCGGGGGGTCCCCCGGGCCACGGGGGGGAGACGCACGCGGTCCCCCGGCTCCAGGCGTTGGTCCGGCTTGCTGCGCCGCCCGTTCACCCGCACCTCCCCCTTGCGCAGCAGGCGGTAGATGCGGCTGCGGGGCACCCCCTTGAGCTGGCGCATCAGGTAGTTATCCAGGCGCTGTCCGGCCTCGCCAGAGGCGATTTCCCGATGTTCGACGCCGGCCTTGGATGTGGAAGGGCTCTGCGACATGGCCGCATCATACCAGTTCATTCAAGTATTTGATGGGCTTTTACAACATTGCTATGATGACGTGTCGCGCTCGGTAGAAGCGGGCCGCCGGTGAAAACCGGAACCACCCGTTCCGGCCCACCCCAGCGCCCGGACCCCGCGACCGAAACGAACACCACCGGGGAATGCCTGCCTCAGGGCAGCGTCCGTTCCCCGTCATGGACCCTCGCTCCAGAAGCACCACACCGGTTTTGATGATTCTGAGCGGATTACTGCCCAACCCCGCCCCCACGCTCCGGCAAGCGGAAACCGAGGGCGTCGTGCTTCCATGGCTGTGCGCCTGTGCGCTGCTCCTGAGCGCCGCGCGCCCCTGGCCTGCGACACCGCAGACGCCCGTGAAACGCCCGGGCGTGGCTGGGCCCTGCATTCGAGACCGCATTCATGAAACGCATCCTCATCAACGCGACGCAGCCCGAAGAGCTGCGCGTGGCCATGGTCGATGGCCAGAAGCTCTACGATCTCGACATCGAGCTGCCCTCCCGCGAACAGAAGAAGGCCAACGTCTACAAGGGGGTGGTCACCCGGGTTGAACCCAGCCTCGAGGCGGCCTTTATCAACTATGGCGCCGACCGCCACGGGTTCCTGCCCTTCAAGGAGATCGCCCGCAGCTATCTCACACCCGACGAAAACGGCGATCTCTCCCCCAAGACCGGGCTGAAGGAGGGCATGGAGCTCATCGTCCAGGTGGAGAAGGAGGAACGCGGCACCAAGGGGGCCGCCCTCACCACCTTCGTCAGCCTGGCGGGGCGCTATCTGGTGCTCATGCCCAATAATCCCCGCGCCGGCGGCGTCTCCCGGCGCATCGAGGGGGAGGAGCGCAGCGAGATCCGCGAGGCCCTGGCCCAGCTGGAGGTGCCCCAGGGCATGGGCCTGATCGCCCGCACCGCCGGGGTGGGCCGCAGCGTGGAGGAGCTGCAGTGGGACCTGGAATACCTCAAGACCCTGTGGCAGGCCATCGCCGACGCCGCCGAGACCCACAAGGCCCCCTTCCTCATCTACCAGGAGAGCAATGTGATCATCCGCACCCTGCGGGATCACATGCGCAACGACATCGCCGAGATCCTCATCGACGATGCCAAGGTCTTCCAGCAGGCCCAGGACTTCATGCAGCAGGTGATGCCCAACAACCTGCGCAAGCTCAAGCGGTATGAGGACCCCGTCCCCCTGTTCAACCGCTATCAGATCGAGAGCCAGATCGAGGCGGCCTTCCAGCGGGAGGTGACCCTGCCCTCCGGCGGGGCCATCGTCATCGACCACACCGAGGCCCTGATCTCCATCGACGTCAACTCCGCCCGCGCCACCAAGGGCAGTGACATCGAGGAGACGGCCCTCAACACCAACCTGGAGGCCGCCGACGAGATCGCCCGCCAGCTGCGCCTGCGGGACCTGGGGGGCCTGATCGTCATCGACTTCATCGACATGGCCCCCAACCGCAACCAGCGCGAAGTGGAGAACCGCCTGCGCACCGCCCTGGAGATGGACCGGGCGCGGGTCCAGGTGGGACGCATCTCCCGCTTCGGCCTGCTGGAGATGTCCCGCCAGCGCCTGCGCCCCTCCCTGGGGGAATCCAGCCAGATCGTCTGCCCCCGTTGCAACGGCAGCGGCCACATCCGCAGCGTGGAATCCCTGTCCCTTTCCGTCCTGCGCCTGCTGGAAGAAGAGGCCATGAAGGACAAGACTGGGCGCGTGCTGGCCCACCTGCCGGTGGACGTCTCCACCTTCCTGCTCAACGAAAAGCGCCCGGTGATCGCCAGCATCGAATCCCGCTATGGCGTGGAGATCACCCTGGTACCCAGCCCGTCCCTGCTCACCCCCCACTTCACCGTGCGGCGGCTGCGCAGCGACGAGACCGAGGAGGAGATCGGCGAACGCAGCAGCTACCAGCTGCTCAGCGAGGAAGAGCCGGAGCTGGTGGACCAGCCCCGCAAGATGCGCCTGGAAAAGGCCCTGGTGCAGACCATCACCCCGGCCACCCCGGCCCCCGGCGCATCCCGCGAGCCGGAACAGACGGCCCGCAACGACCATGCCTCCGTGCGCACCGCCTCGCCCGTGTCCCTGCCCGGCCTGTTCAGCCGCATCTGGAACAGCCTCTTCCCCCACCCGGCCACGGCCCAGGGCGGGGATGGCGGCACCCGGCAGGGAGAGGACCGCACGGAGACTTCGAAGGGGCGCGCCCCGACCCGCAGGGGCGGTAACACCCGCCCCGGTGGCGAGGAACAGGAGGACAAGGACAAGGGGAATGGCCGCAGCCGTTCCCGCCGCAGCAGCAGCCGTGGCCGGCGGGGCAGTGGCCGCGGCACGCAAAACGGCGATGGCGGCGCCGAGAAGCAGGAGACCCGGGAGCGCTCCTCCACCGCACGCGGCGAGAACACCGATACCGGCCAGAAGGCCCCCGAGGAACGCACCAGGGCCGGCAAGGCCTCCCCTGCCCCGGGCACAGCCGCAAAGGACAGCACTCCCGGCGAGGAAGGCGGGGAAGCCGCGGCCAGCGAGGGCAGTGGCAACGGTGGCGGCAAGCCCGAGGGTGGCAACGGCAAGACCACCGGCCGCAGCCGGGGACGCCGGGGCGGACGCCGCCGCCGGCGTACCCCCTCCAGCAACGGCGGTGAGGGCCGTTCCGCTGAGACTCAACCCGAAACCCCGGAGGGCGGGCCATCCCAGGAGGCCGCCGACCAGGACAAGGCGGCCAGGGCACCGTCCCGTCCCGCTCCCAGGGAAGAGACCGCCCCCGGATCGGACGCAGACTCCTCCAGCCGGGACGGGGCCAAGGCCCCCGCCAAGGAACCGGAAACCCGTGGGGGTTCCCGCAAACGCGGCGGCGGCCCCTCCGCCGACTCCAGGGAGGAAGGCCAGGCAAACACCCCGCGTGACCAGGGGGGGGATGCAGGGGGCGATGCCGGCGACGGCCCGCAGCAGAGCGCCCGCCGTGGACCCCGGGAAGACCGGCAGGCGGATCAGAAATCACAGGCACCGGCCCCCTCCCCCGCGGGCCAGGATGAGCAGGCCGCCCCTGAAAAGCCCGCCGCGGAAAAGACAGGGCAGCCCCCGGAGGACGCTCCGGGGAATGCAACCCCGGCATCCGAGGCTCGCACCTCCTCCGGAGCGAAGTCCGGGGGAGGCGCCCGCCGACGCTCCGGCGGGGCCCCCGCCGCGGGCAGCCGCAGCCTCTCCCGGGAAGAGATGGAGAAACTGCAGGCGGTCACCCGCCAGGCACGAGAGGAGCCGGACACGGCGGACGCAACGGCGAAGACGCCGGGTCCTGCAAAGGCCCAGGATACGGCTGAAGAGACGACGGAACCGGCCGGCGGCGACAAAACGGATCAGCGCGGCGGGGATTGACCCCCGCGGCCGCCGCACCTGAAAGCCAAGGCCCCCGATCGGGAGACGGACGGGGGCCTTTTCTTTGGGAATCCCCTACCCGCGGACGCCCTGGCGTTCGCGGATGTGCTGCAAGAGCCCCCGGGAGGCATCCTCCACCATATCCAGCACGCGTTCGAACCCCCGGTCCCCGCCATAATACGGATCCGGCACCTCCTGCTCCTCCCAGTTGTGGGCAAAGGCCATGAACAGCCCCAGATGCCCCTGCATGGCTTGCCCCGGGGCCAGGGCCTGCAGATGGGCCAGGTTCTCCCGGTCCATGGCCAGGACATAGTCGAAATGCTCCAGGTCCTGCCGTTCCACCCGCCGGGCCCGCTGCCCACTGAGATCGATGCCCCGCTGCAGCGCGGCCCGGCGGGCACGGGGATCCGGCGGCTCGCCCACGTGGTAGGCATGGGTGCCGGCGGAATCCACCAGGACCCGCTGCCCGAGACCTTCATTGGCCAATAGCCATTGCAGCACGCCCTGGGCCGTGGGGGAACGGCAGATGTTCCCCAGGCAGACCATGAGGACCGAGACCTTGTCTTCCTGCATCATGAAACGACCATCGCATTCTGGGTTGGACATCCCGGGGGCCCCCGGTGCCGTGGCATGATACACGAGCCCACAGTGCCTGACAGGCATGTCCCCGGGCGGGCATGAGCGGGTACCATCGGCAGAAACCGATCCAAGACGGGCGCCCCATGAGTCTCCCCCCCCTGCGCAGTGGTGATCTGCACATCCAGTTGACCCGAGGCGGTCAGAGTGCCCTGCGGGACCTGCAGCCGGGGCAGATCCTCCAGGCCCGGGTGCTGACCAGCGCCCAGCCCGGCGGCAATACCTTGCTGCGCCTGGGAGGTACGGGGGTGGAGGCGCGCCTGCCGGTGCCCGTGCAGGCCGGACAATCCCTCACCCTGCAGGTGACCGCCGTCCAGCCCCGACTCCAGTTGACCCTCCTGCCCGCCTCCACGGGCCAGGTCCGCACGGGCGGTGCTCAGGCCGGGACCGCAGCCACGACACCTCCTCCCTCCCCCAGCACACAGGCTCCCGGGAGCGCTTCCCTCCCCCCCGCCGGCCCGGCAGGCGGTCCCAGTGCGGCCCGGGCCCCCCTGTTGCGTCAGTGGGCCCCGGCCCAGGCCTCCCAGGCCCCGCTCATGGCCAGCCTGACCCGGCTCCAGAGCCAGGAGGCGGCCCCGGTGCGCCAGGGGCTGCCCCCGGCGGTGCGCCAGGCAATGGAGGCCCTGTGGAGGGACCTGCCCCGGGCGGAGGGCGTCACCACGGGGCCGGGACTGCGCCGTGCCCTGCTGGATTCGGGCCTCTTTCTGGAGGCGCGCCTGGCGCGGGCCGCCCAGGGCGGGGATGCCTCCCCCGTGAGCCGGGACCTGAAGGGGCGGCTCCTTTCCCTGGCGCAGCAGCTGCGCAGCCTGCCCCCGACCGCCCGCGGGGATGCGGATGCCCCCCCTCCGGCACGGCAGGAACCGCCACCCCCCTTCCGGGAGGCGCAGCCCGTGCCCCAGGGACGCCCCCAGAGTGCTCCGCTGCAGGCGGACCAGTGGCTCGCCACCCTGCAGCGCCAGGTGGAGGGCAGCCTGGCGCGTCTGGTGATGCACCAGCTGGCCAGTGCGGACCAGCCGGAGGAACCGGGGCAGTCGCCGCGCTGGTTCCTGGAACTCCCTTTGAAGGGGGAGGACGGAGTGGACGTGGTACACATGTGTCTGGAACGGGAGGGGGGGCATCGTGGGAGGCGGGAGGACCCGGATTGTCCCTGGCGTGCGGACCTGGCCCTGGATCTGCCGGGACTCGGGCCCCTCCATGTGCGGGTGGTGGTGCGTGGAGATCAGGTGACCAGCCAGTTCTGGGCAGAGGAGGCGACGGGAAGTGAGCGCCTGCAGCAGGCCCTGCCCCGGCTACGGGAGCGCCTGCAATCCCGCAACCTGGAGGTGGTGAACCTGCAGTGCCGCAACGCCCCGCCCCCGCCGGAACCCCCCACACGGGAGGATGGCCCCATCGTGGACGGGCGGGCATGAGTGAGGACCGAAGACCACCGCGCAGCGCCATCGCCCTGCAGTACACGGGCCGCGGCGCGCCACGGCTCACCGCCAAGGGCCGCGGTGAGGTGGCCGAACAGATCGAGGCCCTGGCCCGGACCCACGGGGTGGCCATCCACGAGGACGCGGCCCTGACCCAGGCCCTCTCCCAGGTCCCCCTGGGGGAGGAGATCCCCGAGAATCTGTACGTGGCCGTGGCGGAGGTGCTGGCCTTCGTCTACTGGCTCGGCGGACGCCACCCCGGGGACGAGAGAGATCCAGGGCGTGAGGATGAACCGGGAGGAGCAGCGCGGCCGGGGGAATGAAAACCGGGGTACGGCCTCAATTGGCCGGGGGGTTGCGCCGGTGCATGGCCAGAAGCAGATCCGCCTCCCCCCGGGAGAGACCACAGTGCTCCATGAGCTCTTCCCGGCCCGCCCCTTGTTGCAGCATGCGCATGGCGTGGTTGTAGGCGCCCTCCTCCGGCGCTTGCAGGGCCATGCGCTCCTGCTGCTCCGTCAGGCGGCGCAGCTGGCGCTGCAACTGCTCCCGCTCCTCCTCCGCCTGCTGGGCCTGGGCGTGCAGGGCGCTCAGTGCACCACGCAGGGACAGCAGCTCCGCCTCCTGTTCCTGCAGCGTCGCCCGCAGCCGCCGCACCTGGCGCAGCAGCCCGATGCAGGCGGCCAGGGCCACCAGCCCCGCCACCGATGCGATTGCCAAGCCGATATCAATGATCATGCGTACTCGTCGATGTGATCCGGGTCGTCCGTCGGACCCGGCCGCTCTCCGGGGCCCTGGTCCTGGGGCGAGTCCCCGGAGGCGGGCCCGTTCTCCCCCTCCTCCCGGTCCTTCTCCGGTTTCCGCTCCTCGCGGCGCCGTGGCCCCCGGGGGAAACGTCGCGCGTCATCGCCCTCCTCGGGCACGGGGCGGCCGGGGATGGAAGGGTGGGTCGGTGGGATGGGAAGATCGGCCGCCATCTTCATCCTCCTGTCTCCGGGCCCTGGCCTAGAGATTGGCCACCTCGGCCCATTCCTCATCCGTGAGAAGCTTGTTCAGGTCCACGACGATGGTCAGTTCGCCGTCGCGGCTGGCCACACCCTGAATGTACTTGGAACTCTCGTCGTTGCCTACGTTGGGGGCCGGATCCACTTCCCTGGCCGCCAGCTCGATCACCTCCGCCACGCTGTCCACCAGGATGCCGATGACCTGCCCGCTCACCTCGATGATCACCACCCGGGAGGCATCGTCGGGTTCCTTGTCGGGAAGCCCCATGCGCCGCCGCGCGTCGATCACCGTCACCACGTTGCCCCGCAGGTTGATGATGCCCAGGACGTAGTGGGGTGCCCCCGGGACCGGGGCGATCTCCGACACCCGCAGCACCTCCTGCACCTGCATGACGTTGATGGCATAGGTCTCTTCGGCGAGCCGGAAGGTCACATACTGGGACGCCTCGGCGGCGGTGGACACGGATTCTTTGGCCATGAAGCTCTTACCTCCATCTAGGGAATCGAACGACCGATGTTGCCCGGCGGATTACACCGGCCCGGCCACGGCCTGCATCCGACGCACGTCCCCTCCCCGCCTGGCGGAATCCAAGGATACACGGGATGGGACTCAATCCCAACGGCCGCTGGCCAGGGCCTGGGCCAGGTAATCCACGTCCAGGATGGCGCACAGCTGCCGGGTGACCGTGCCCGCCAGCCAGGGACGCCTGCCCTGGGGGGTGCGCCAGCGCACCGATTCGGGGTCCAGGGTCAGGGTCTCCTCCACCCGGTCACAGGCCAGTCCCCAGCGGGCCTCGTCGATGAGGATGAGATGTCCGGGGGACGGGCGCTGTCCGGGCAGCCGGTCGGCGGGCAGGACCAGGCGGGCGATGTCCACCACCTTGACCTGCTGCCCCTGGTGCTGGGCCAGCCCCATGAACAAAGGACCGTGCCCGGGCATGGGGGTGATCTGCTGCGGCATCTTCAGGATGCCGTTGAGCTTCACCAGGGGGACCGCCAGGGGCAGACCGGCGACCCGGAAGATCAGGCATTGAAAGCGCTCCGCGGCCCATGACGGCGGTCCATGGTCCGCCTTCTCCGGAGGCGGCGGGGACGGTGCCGGCCGCACAACGGGTTGCGGTGCCCGGTCCTGCTGCTCCGGGAGCGGGGGCGCGGTGGGCGGTTCCTCCTGCGCAATCTCCTGGAGCAGGCCATCCAGGTAGGCGCTGAGGGCCTGCTGTTCCTCCATGAGAACGGGTGCCTGGCGTCGTGCGTTCATGAGACCGCCCTGTGCCGGTAATCGTTGGTGCCCAAAAGGTCATCCAGCAGGCGCTCATAGGCCTGGGTCCCCTGGGCATCGGGGTACATGATGGGCAGGGGCTGTCCGGCGACGCTGGCCTCCCGGAACAGGGGGTCCACGGTGATCACCCCACGCCAGAGGCGGTCACGGTAACGCTCCCGCAGCTCCCACAGGGCCTGGGTGGCGGACCGGATGCGCTGGTCGTAGAGGGTGGGGATCACCAGGGCATCCAGGCCCTGCCCCCGGGAGCGCTGCACCATCTCCAGGGTGTGCAGCATGCGGTCCAGACCGCGGATGGCCAGGTATTCCGTCTGCACGGGGATGAGCAAGCGCTCGCAGGCGGCCAGGGCGTTCACCATGAGCACCCCCAGCATGGGGGGGCAATCCAGCAGCACGTGGTCGAAGCGATCCGACAGGGCCTCAATGGCACGGCGGATCACCAGGCCCATGCCCTGGCGGGTGCCCAGCTGCCGGTCCAGGGTGGCCTGGGCCGTGGAGGCGGGCAGGAGCCAGAGGTTCTCGAAGCCGGTGGCGCGCAGGGCCGTCTCCGGGCGCATGGGCTGCCGGTCCCCCACCCGCTGGAAGAGGCTGTAGACCCCGCCGGTGGCCCCCTCCGGGTCATGGCCGAAGTAGGCGGTGAGGGAGCCGTGGGGATCCAGGTCCACCAGCAGGGTGCGCCGCCCCCGCTGCGAGAGCAGTCCGCCCAGGGTGACGGTGGTGGTGGTCTTGCCCACCCCCCCCTTCTGGTTGGCCACGGCCCAGGTCAGCGTCGTCATGGCACGCCCTCCTGCCCGGGATCCCGTCCCCGCTGCAGCAGCAGTTCCATATCCTCCTGCAGGAGTTCCGGGGGCGCCCCCTGCCCGGTCCTGGGACGCTGCCCCGCCAGGATGACGATGTTCACCCGGCGGTTCTTCATGCGTCCCTCGGGGGTGTCGTTGTCCGCGATGGGCCGGTATTCGCCGAACCCGATGGCCGCCATCTGGTCCGGATCCACCCCGTTGCGGGCGAACAGGTTCACCACCGTGGCGGCCCGCCCGGCGGAGAGCTCCCAGTTGGAGGGATAGACCGAGGTGTTGATGGGGACGTTGTCCGTATGCCCCTCCACGTGCACGCGCACGGGGAACTGGCTGAGGATCCCCGCCAGGCGCTCCAGGATGGGGACCGCATCCGGGGCCAGTTCCGCGCTGCCGCTGCCAAACAGGATGCTGGTGTTGATCTCCACCTCGATCCACAGCTGATCGCGGCCCACGTCGATCATGCCCGACTCGATGAGCGGGGCCATGGCCCGCTCGATCTCGTCGGCCATGGTGTTGATGCCCAGGATGGCCTCGGAGAGGCCCTGCATGTCCATGTCCCCGAGGATCTCCTCCAGGCTGCGGCTCATGGGTTCCCCCAGGTCGATGGGGGCGGTCTCGGGGGCGCTCTGCACCATGGAGGGGGTGGGGGTGCGGATGACCTCGCCCACCTGCACGGGATCCACGGCCTTGGGGGGGGCCTTGAAGGCGGAGATCAGGGATTCGGAGAGGATGCGGTATTTGCCCTCGTTCACCGAAGAGATGGCGTACATCACGACGAAGAAGGCCAGCAGCAGGGTGAGCAGGTCCGCATAGGGGATCGCCCAGGCCTCGTGGTTCTGATGCTCCTCGTGTTTTTTCTTGCGTCCGGCCATGGCTCGGCTGGCTGCCCCCTGGCATCACCGCTGCAGATAGCCCTGCAGCTTGGTCTCGATATTGCGGGGATTCTCGCCCTCGGCGATGGAGATGATCCCCTCGATGATCATCTCGCGATAGGCGGCCTGGTGCTTGATGGTGGTCTTGAGCTTGTTGCTCACCGGCAGGAAGAACAGGTTGGCCGAGGAGATGCCATAGATGGTGGCCACGAAGGCGGCGGCGATGCCCGAACCCAGCTGGCTGGGATCCGCCAGGTTCTGCATCACCGCCATCAGGCCCATGACCGCCCCGATGATCCCCATGGTGGGGGCATAGATCCCCATGCCCTCGAAGACCTTGGCCCCTTCGGTGTCGTATTCCTCCTGGGTACTCATGTCCACCTCCAGGATGGTGCGGATGCCCTCGGGCTCGGTGCCGTCCACCAGCAGTTGCAGCCCCTTGCGGGCAAAGGCGTCCGTCTCCTCCTCGGCCATGGATTCCAGACCCAGCAGCCCCTCCTTGCGGGCCACCTGGCTCCAGCCGACGATGCGCTCGATGGTGGCCTCCGGGTCCAGCCGCGGCTGACGGAACACCCAGGGAAAGATGCGCATGGCCCGCAGCATGGCCCCGGGGCGGGTCTGCACCAGGGACGCCGCCACCGTGCCCACACCGACGATGAGAAAGGCCGCCAGGTTCCACAGGGCCGCCAGACCGCTCCCCTTGGCGATGCTGCCACCAAGGATGGCCAGCAGGGCCAGGAGCATGCCGATGAAGCTCAGGATATCCATGACTCAGCAGGCCTCCGCAAGGATCTTGCCGATCTGCTCCAAGGGCAGCACCCGGTCCGCCAGACCGGCATCCACCACCGCCGCGGGCATGCCATAGACCACACAGGTGTCCTCGTTCTGGGCCCAGACGGTGGAGCCGCAGCGCTTGAGCAGCCTTGCCCCCTCGCGCCCATCCGCTCCCATGCCGGTGAGGACGATAGCCAGGGCATCCCCGCGGAAGGCGGCGGCGGCGGAGTTGAAGGTGACGTCCACACAGGGGCGATAGTGCTGGTCCGGCGTGGCCTCGGTGATGCGCACCCGGCTGCGCCCCCCCCGGGACTCCACCTGCATCTGCTGCCCCCCCGGGGCCAGCAGGGCCAGACCGGGTTCCAGGGCATCGCCATCCTGGGCCTCCCGGACGCGGATGGCACAGAGCTGGTCCAGGCGCTGGGCGAAGGCAGGGGTGAAGCTGGCGGGCATGTGCTGCACCATCAGCAGCGGCAGGGGGAAACGGGCCGGAAGCTGGGCGAGGACCTTCTGCAGGGCCAGGGGGCCGCCGGTGGAGGTGCCGATGAGCACCACGCGGAAATCCCGCAGGTTCAGGGCCGGGGCACGCTCCCCCTCCGGGCGGGCCGCAGGGGCCGGCTCCGGTCGCGTCCGCACGCCGGCCCCCGGGGCCGGACGGGTTGCGGTACCCGGGGGTGCGGCGGGGGGTGTGGGCGTCCGCCCCACGCGGCCACGGCGGGCGATGTTGCGCACACGCCGGCAGAGGACATCCTTGGCCTCCTGCTGTTCCCGGGCGATGTCCTCGAAGCGCTTGGGCAGGAAGTCCACCGCCCCCGCCTCCAGGGCATCCAGGGTGGCCCTGGCCCCCTCGAAGGTGAGGGAGGAGAACATGAGGATGGGCACGGGCTGGCGTGCCATGATGCGGCGCACAGCGGTGATGCCGTCCATCACCGGCATCTCGATGTCCATGGTGATGACATCCGGCTTCAGGGCCAGGGTCTGGTCGATGGCCTCCTGTCCGTTGGCGGCCGTGCCCACCACCTCCAGGGCGGGATCCGCATTCAGGATATCCACGATGCGGCGCCGGAAGAACCCGGAATCATCGACCACCAGAACGCGAACTGCCATCAAGTCTCTCCGATCTTCACACGCACTGCGGCGCGCGTTGGGTCCCGGCCGTCCTCCGGGGAGCGAACGGCCCGTTCAGCCCCGGCGGGCATAGCTGTTGAGCAGACCGGGGACATCCAGGATCAGCGCGATCCCGCCGTCGCCGGTGATGGTGGCCCCGGCCAGACCGGGCACGCCGTGCAACACATTGCCCAGGGGTTTGATCACCACCTCCTCCTGGCCGATGAGGCTGTCCACCACGAACCCCACCCGCTGGTTGCCGGAGAAGACCACCACCACATGGCCCACCCCGTCCGGCGGCGGTGCATCCCCCGACACCAGCCAGCGACGCAGATAGTACAGGGGGATGGACCGGTTGCGCACCATGATCACCTCCTGGTCGTCGACGCGGTTGGTACGCGACAGGTCCAGGTCGAAGATCTCGCTGACGTTGGCCAGGGGCAAAGCGAAACGCTGTTTGCCCAGCACCACCATGAGGGTGGGCAGGATGGCCAGGGTCAGGGGCAGGCGCACCCGCAGGATGCTGCCCTTGCCCAGTTCGGAGGTGATCTCGATGCGGCCGTTGAGCTGGGCGATGCGGGTCTTGACCACATCCATGCCCACGCCGCGTCCGGAGACATCGGAGATCTCCGTCTTGGTGGAGAAACCGGCACGGAAGATGAGGTTGTAGGCATCGTGGTCCGACAAGCGGGCCGCGGCCTCCTCGTCCATGAGCCCCTTCTCCACCGCCTTGTTGCGCAGGATTTCGGGGTCCATGCCCTTGCCGTCATCGCTGATGGTGAGCAGGATGTGATCCCCCTCCTGGGTGGCGGAGAGCACCACGTGTCCGGCCCGGGGCTTGCCGGCCGCCTCCCGTTCCTCCGGGGATTCGATGCCATGGTCCACGGCGTTGCGCACCAGGTGTACCAGGGGATCGGAGAGGGCCTCCACCAGGTTCTTGTCCAGGTCGGTGTCTTCCCCCTGGAGTTCCAGGTTGACTTCCTTCTTGAGGCTGCGGGCCAGGTCCCGCACCACCCGGGGGAAGCGCCCGAAGACCTTCTTGATGGGCTGCATGCGGGTCTTCATGACCGCCGTCTGCAGATCGGCGGTGACCACGTCCAGGTTGGTCACCGCCTTGGAGACCTGTTCGTCCCCCATGCGCGAGCGCAGGGTGGCCAGGCGGTTACGCACCAGCACCAGCTCCCCCACCAGGTTCATGATGTCGTCCAGACGCTTGGTGTCCACACGCACCGAGGTCTCGGCGGGTGCGGACCGGGCCGGGGCACCGCCCTTGTCCCCCTCCTTGCCCTGCTCCCTGCCCGGGCCCTGCTCCTTGTCCGGCCCGCCGGAGGGGGCCGCCGCCGGCTTGTCCCCCCCGTGGGCGGGGGGCTGCGCACCGCCCGCGCCCCCCTGGGCGGTCTTCGGCGCCGCCTGGCCCTCCACGGGACGGGGGGGATGGCCCTTGCCATGGAGATTGTCCAGGAGTTGCTCGAACTCCTGTTCGCTGATCTCGTCGTCCCCCTTGCCGGCATCCTTTCCGGTGCTGGGGGGGGCGCCTGTACCGTTCCCCTTGCCCTGGAGTTCATCCAGGATCTGTTCAAACTCCTCGTCGGTGATGAGATCCCCACCACCGCCGGTGGTTTGGGACTGGGCAGGGGATGCAGGCGACGCGGCCCCACCGCCCCCCTGACCCTTTTGTTCCTGCATGGCATCCAGCAGGGCCTCGAACTCCTCGTCGGTGATATCCCCGCCTCCGGTCTGGGCGGATGCCTCCGCCGGACCGGGCATGGGGGTCTCTGCGGGCTCCGCTGATGGTCCTGCAGATGGCTCCGGAGCCGCGGCGGGGGCCATGCCGGCGGGTTCCTCCCCCGGGGGATAGGTCAGGGGCTCCAGGGCATCCAGCAGTTCCTGGGGGGCCGGGGCGGGTTCCTCGCCGGAGCGGATCTCGTCGAACATGCGATTGAGCACATCCAGCACCTGGAGGATGATATCCATCAGGTTGCTGTCCACCTGGCGCTGCCCCTGGCGCAGCAGGTTGAAGACGTCCTCCGAGCGGTGGCAGATCTTCACCAGGTTCTCGAGATTGAGGAAACCGGCCCCGCCCTTGATGGTATGGAAACTGCGGAAGACGGAGTTGAGCAGATCCTTGTCGTCGGGTGTGCGCTCCAGCTCCACCAACTGTTCCCCGAGGCCATCCAATAGTTCGGAGGCCTCCACGAGGAAGTCGTTCAGGATCTCGTCATCGGTGTCCAGGCTCATGTCGATCTCTCGCGCGTCATGCGATTACCCCGTCTACCCCGAGGTTTGCGGCCGGTGCGGGAAATTCTGAACGTCCGGCCCCACCTGCGGCGGGGCCGGACGTGGAGGCGGTCTGCACCGCGACGAATGCGCAGGATCAGAAGCCGAGGCTGGACAGCAGTTCGTCCACGTCGTCCTGGCCGCTGACCACGTCCCCCTGGTCCGAGGTGCCGGACACCGCCGGACCCGTGCCGCGGCTGTCCTTCTCACCGTCCTGGTCGGCCGTCTGCGCATGGCCGCCCTCTTCCGGCTTGGCCAGGCGTTGCCCGGAGACCCGTACCAGCCCCACCAGGTTGTCCTCCAGTTCCTGGACCAGGGTGATCACCCGGCGGATCACCTGGCCGGTCAGGTCCTGGAAGTCCTGGGCCATGAGCACCTCGGAGAGGGCCTGGCGCAGCTTCTCGGCATCCCGCTCCGCATCCTCCAGGAAACGACCCAGGTGGGCGCTCACCTCGCGGAACTCCTCCAGGGACATCTCCCGTTGGCGAAAACGCGACCACTCCGCCCGCAGATGCCCCGCCCGCTGGGCCAGGGACTCGGACAGGGGCAGGCTCTCCTCCACGGCATTGAGGGTGCGGTGGGCCGACTGCTCGGTCATGGTAACCACGTAGTTGAGGCGTTCCTTGGCGTCGGGGATGTCCTGCCGGGTGAGTTCGGCGAGCCGCGTGTCGCGGCGGAAGCCGTTGAGGGCCTCATGCAGGTCCCGGGTGAGCTTGCCCAGCTGGGAAAAGAGCACGCTCTCGTGGGTCTGGCCCAGTTCCTCGATGAGGCGCCCGGCCCCGACCTCATCCCCCGCCTCCATGAGCTGTACCAGCTCCCGGGCGCGGGCCAGCTGCTCTTCCTTGAAGATGGCGGCGGTATCTTCGTCTGAATGGTTCATGGCGGATCTTCAGGCCTGCTGCTGTTCCAGGCGTTCGAAGATCTTGTCGATCTTCTCCCGCAGGGTCTCGGCGGTGAAGGGCTTGACGATGTACCCGTTCACCCCCGCCTGGGCCGCCTCGATGATCTGCTCGCGCTTGGCCTCGGCGGTCACCATGAGCACCGGCAGGTCCTTGATACGCGGGTCGGCACGTACCGCGCGCAACAGGTCGATGCCGGGCATCCCGGGCATGTTCCAGTCCGTCACGAGGAAGTCGTAGTTGCCGTTTTGCAGCATGGGCAGGGCGGTATTGCCATCATCCGCCTCGGCGGTGTTGTTGTAGCCCAGATCCCGAAGCAGGTTCTTGATGATGCGCCGCATCGTGGAGAAGTCGTCCACGATGAGGATCTTCATGTTCTTGTTCACGAAAGCCTCCCGATTGATGCGTAGCCGATCCCCGCAAGGGCGGCGGAGGATCGATATCCCGGTGAGTGGATGACGGTGTCCTCAGACCCGTTCCCCGTCGGCAACCCACTCGCTCATGCGGGCCTTGAGGCGCATCAGCGCCTGGCCGTGGATCTGACAGACGCGGGATTCACTGACCCCCAGCACCTGCCCGATCTCCCGCAGGTTCAGTTCCTCATCATAATACAGGGACAGCACCAGCCGCTCCCGCTCTGGCAATCCCTGGATATTCTCCGCCAGTGAGGTCTTGAAATCCCCCCGTTCCAGGCTCTGCAGGGGATCCGGACCGTGGTCCGGGAAGGCGGGCTCGCCGCCCGATTCGGGGTCCCCCAGGTCGTCGAAGGCCAGCACGCGGCTGGTGACGGCGTCCCGCAGCATGTCCTGGTAGGTCTTCATGTCCACCCCAAGACCGTCGGCGATCTCCGCGGCGGTGGCCTCCCGCCCTTCCCGGTGCTCGATCTCCCGGATGGTCTCGCTGATGCGGCGGGAATGACGGTGCACCGAACGCGGGGTCCAGTCGCTGCGCCGCACCTCGTCCAGCATGGCGCCACGGATACGGATGCCGGCATAGGTCTCAAAGCTGGCCCCCTGGGACGGGTCGTAGTGGCGTGCCGCCTCCAGCAGGCCGATGATGCCCGACTGGATGAGGTCATCCACCTGCACGTTGGCGGGCAATCGTGCCAGCAGGTGATAGGCGATGCGCTTCACCAGCGGCACGTGCTCGTCCACCAGGCGGTTTTGGTCCAACTGTGGCGTGGCGTACATGGCTTGGCTGCTTATGGCACGGGCTCCGGATCGCCCTGGCCACTGGCCACCAGGCGTTCCACGAAGAATTCGATCCCCCCCCGGGCCCCGCGTGGCATGGGCCACTGCTGGATGCGCCGGCCCAGGCTGGCAAAGGCCCGGGCCGAGGGGGAGGACGGGAAGGCGTCCACCACGGAGCGGCGCCGCTGCACGGCCTTGCGCAGATAGTCGTCATGGGGGATCGAACCCAGGTAGTCCAGCATGACGTCATCCAGAAAGCGTTCGCATACCGCCACCAGCTTGCGGAACAGGCCCCGGCCCTCGTCCTCCTGCTCGTTGCGCACCATGTTGGCCAGGATGCGAAAACGCTGGATGCCGTGGTCCCGGTACAGGACCTTGATGAGGGCATAGGCGTCGGTGATGGAGGCGGGCTCGTCACACACCACCACCAGCACCTCCTGGGCGGCGCGGCAGAAGCTGGTGACGCTGTCGTGCAGGCCGGCGGCGGTGTCCACCACCAGCACGTCCACGGACCGGGTGAGCTCGCTGAAGGCGTGGATGATCCCCACATGCTGCGCCGGCTCCAGGTCCGCCATGCGGGCGATGCCGGACGCGGCGGGCACGATGGCGATCCCCCCCGGTCCATCGATGATCACCTCCTCCAGACCGCATTCCCCCGCCAGGACATGGGAGAGATTGAGCCGGGGCTGGAGCCCCAGGAGCACGTCCACGTTGGCCAGGCCCAGGTCGGCGTCCATGAGCATCACGCTCTGGCCGGACCGGGAGAGGGCGGCGCTCAGGTTGACCGAGACATTGGTCTTGCCGACCCCGCCCTTGCCGCTGGATACGGCGATGACGCGTACCGGCTTGAGACGGTCCCCGGGCTGCGCTGCGGCGGCCCGGTCTTCAGTGGCTGGAGGCATGGGCAAACCTGGTGCTGGGTTCGTGGATCCGTTCCCGGGTCGACGGAATGCTGAAGGCCGGGGTCTGTTCCTCGTCGCGTCGGGCCACGCGGCTGCGCTCCCGGCGGCGATGATCCACCATCTCGGCCGCCTGATGCATCAGGCGCTGGGCCTGTGCGGGACGCAGGTCGTCGGGGATGCGCTGCCCCTCGCTGACGAAGGACAGGGGCAATCCGGCCCGGATGAGGGCGGACAGGGCCTCGCCCAGGCTGGCCGCCTCGTCCACCTTGGTGAGGATGCAGGCGTCGGGCTCCAGCCGGCTGAAGGCCTGCAGGGTCTCCCCCAGGGCCGCCTTCTGCACGTTGGCCGCCAGCACTAGCAACACCCGGGCCGAGGGGATGGAGGTCATGCCCGCCAGTTCGTCCAGCATGCGCATGTCCCGCTGGCTAGTGCCGGCGGTGTCGATGAAGACCATCTGCTTGGACTGGAGCCTCTCTAGCATATCGTTGAGTTGCCGCCCTGTCTGCGCGGCGTAGACGGGGACCCCGAGCAACTGGCCGAAGGTCTGCAACTGGCGCTGGGCCCCCAGGCGATTGCCGTCGGTGGTGATCAGGGCCACGGAATCCTGACCATGGCGCAGGGTGTAGAGGGCGGCCAGCTTAGCCACCGTGGTGGTCTTGCCCACGCCACTGGGCCCTACCAGGGTGATGATACCACTCTCATCCAGGAGACCGTCAGTGGACACCGGCACGCGGTCGGCAAAGGCCGACAGGGCCTCCTCCCAGCCCTCCACCGGATCGTCGGGGGTATCCACCTGACGGGCGATGTCCCGGGAGAGTTCCTGCTCCAGGCCGATCCACTGCAGGCGGCGGGCGATGGTGGCCCGCCAGGGCTCGGCGCGGGCGAACTCCTGGTTGGCCAGGCTGCAGAGCTGTTCCTGCAGCATGCCCCGCAGCCCCTGGATCTCCTTCTGCATGGCCAGCAGGGCAGGCTCGCGCATGGGATCGCGCCGGCTGCGTCCGGTGGCTCCGCTTTCGCCCCCCCGCGGGGACTCCACCGCTGCGTCCTGCGGCGGCTCCATCACGGGGGTGAGCAGGGCCCCCAGGGGATCGTCGTCGTCCCCGGGGGCGGCTGCACCTTCAGGGGCGGACCGATGTGTCTCCTGGCGTCTGCCCGCATCCCCGGCGTGGTCCCCGGAGGGCTCGGCCGCCGAGGCCATGCGATGCACCTCCTCCTCGTCGTAGTCGATGGCGGCGATCAGCTCGATGCCCCCCTCCACCTTGCGGCTGGAGAGGATCACCGCGTCGGGCCCCTGGGCCTCGCGCACCCGGTTGATGGCCTGGCGCATGTCGGGGGCGAAATAGCGTTTGATCTTCATGTCGATACCTGTCCATCAGCCTGGTGGGGCGGGCACCGTCGTGATCCCCTGCCCCTGTGTTCGGTTACTGGTCTTCCCGGCCCACCGTGGCCACCACGCGGATCTGCTTGTTGTCCGGGATCTCCGTGTAGGCCAGTACATGCAGTCCGCGCACGGCGCTGCGCAGCCAGCGGGCCATCCAGGGCCGGATATCCGGGGAGACCACCAGCACCGCGGGTTCCCCCGCCCGTTCCTGGCGGTCGGCCGCCTCGGAGATGGAGCGCTGCAGGCGTTCCGCCAGCCCCGGCTCCATCCCGAGACCCCCTCCGGATGTCCCCTGGACAGATTTCTGCAATATCTGTTCCAACGAGGGGTCGATGGCGATCAGAGGCAGTTCCGGCGCGGTACCGACGATGTTCTGGACGATGGAACGGGCCAGGGCCCCCCGTACGGCGGCGGTGAGGACGTCAGGATCCTGACTCCGCACGCCATGCTCCGCCAAGGTTTCGGCGATGGTGCGCATGTCCCGGATGGGGATCTGCTCCGCCAGGAGGTTTTGCATCACCTTGAGGATGACCCCCAGGCTCAGGGTCTTGGGCACCAGGTTCTCCACCAGTTTGGGGGAGTGCTTGGCCAGGGTGTCCAGCAGGTGCTGCACCTCTTCATGGCCCAGCAGTTCGTGGGCATGGTCCTTGAGGATCTGGGAGAGATGGGTGGCGATGACGGTGCCCGCGTCCACCACCGTGTAGCCCAGGCCCTGGGCCTCCTCCCGCTGCGAGGGGGCGATCCACAGGGCATCCAGGCCGAAAGTGGGGTCCTTGGTGGGGGTACCCTTGATCTCGCCGAAGACCTGGCCGGGGTTGATGGCCAGTTCCCGGTCCGGGAAGACCTCCCCCTCGCCCACGGTCACCCCCATGAGGGTGATGCGGTACTGGTTGGGACCGAGATCCAGGTTGTCCCGGATGTGCACCGGCTGGATGAGGAAACCCAACTCCTGGGAGAGCTTGCGCCGCACCCCCTTGATGCGGCCCATGAGCTGCCCCCCCTGGGAACGGTCCACCAGGGGGATGAGGCGGTAGCCCACCTCCAGCCCCACCAGGTCCACCGGCGGCACGTCGTCCCAGGTGAGTTCCTTGGTCTCCGGACTGGGCGCAGGGGCCGCCTCCGCCTCCATCTGGCGGGACTCGGCCAGTTCCGCCGCCGCCCGCTGCTGCTGCATGAGATAGCCGCTGGCGGCCATGAGGATCGCCAGGCTCAAAAACACCAGGTTGGGCATCCCCGGCACCAGCTCCAGCAGGCCGATGATGCCGGCGGCCACGTACAGGGCGCGGGAGGCCCCGAACAGCTGGGAGAGCACCTGCTGGCCCATGTCCTGGGCGCTGGAGACGCGGGTGACGATGATGGCCGTGGCCGAGGACAGCAGCAGCGACGGGATCTGCGCCACCAGGCCGTCGCCGATGGTGAGCAGCACGTAGTTGGTGGCGGCGTCGCCCACGCTCATGTCCTGCTGCAGGGTGCCGATCACCAGGCCGCCGATGATGTTGATGAACAGGATCAGGATGCCGGCGATGGCATCCCCGCGCACGAACTTGCTGGCCCCGTCCATGGAGCCGTAGAAATCCGCCTCCTGGGCCACCTCGTCCCGCCGCCGGCGGGCCTCGTCCTGGGAGATGAGGCCGGCGTTGAGGTCGGCATCGATGGCCATCTGCTTGCCGGGCATGGCATCCAGGGTGAAGCGGGCGCTCACCTCGGAGACGCGCCCCGCCCCCTTGGTCACCACGACGAAGTTGATGATCACCAGGATGGTGAACACCACCAGACCCACGGCGTAATTCCCCCCCACGACGAAGTCGCCGAAGGCCTGGATGACGTTGCCCGCCGCCGCGGTACCGGTATGCCCCTCCAGCAGGATCACCCGGGTGGAGGCCACGTTCAGGGCCAGGCGCAACAGCGTGGCCACCAGCAGCACCGTGGGGAAGACGGCGAACTCCAGGGGCCGGGGGGTATACACGGCCACCATGATCACCACCAGGGACAGGGCGATGTTGAAGGTGAACAGCAGGTCCAGGGCCAGAGGGGGCAGCGGGATGACCATCATGGCCAGCAGGGCCATCAGCAGCAGCGGGGCCCCCAGACCCGAACGCTTGATCGTCTGCAGGGAGTCGGCCAGGGTCGCCATTTATGCGTTCTCCGAAGGCGTGGAATCGGGATTGGCCAGATCGTCCGGCACGGGCAGATCCGTGGGCGGCGGGGGCGGCTCCCCCCCCTGACGCTGCGCGCTGCGCAGCTGATAGACATAGGCCAGCACCTGGGCCACGGCCACGTACAGGGCCGCCGGGATCTCCTGATCCAGCTTGGTGCCAAAGTACAGGGCCCGGGCCAGGGGGGGCGCGGAGAAGACGGCCACGCCGTGGCTGCGGGCCGTCTCGCGGATCTCGGCGGCGACGAGATCGGCCCCCTTGGCCACCACCCGGGGCGCCCGCATCTTCGACTGGTCGTACTTCAGGGCCACGGCGAAGTGGGTGGGGTTGGTCACCACCACGTCCGCCTTGGGCACCTCGGCCATCATGCGCCGGCGGGAGATCTCCTGCTGGGTCTGGCGGATCTTGCTCTTGACCTCCGGCTTGCCCTCGGTCTCCTTGTATTCATCCTTGACCTCCTGCTTGGTCATGCGCAGCTGGCGCTGGTGATTCCAGATCTGGAAGGGCACGTCCACCAGGGTGACAAAGACCATGGTGGAACTCAGGGCCACGAAGGTCCAGGCGATGAGATAGCCGGCATGAGCCAGTCCGGGCCCCATCTCCTGGCTGCCCAGGGCGATGATGCGGTTGGCGAAGGTCCAGAGGATGATGGTGGCCACGGTGGCGATGAGGCCGAACTTGGCCAGGGTCTTGCCCAGCTCCATGGCCCCCTGGGGGCCGAAGATGCGCTTGAGGCCCTTCATGGGATCCAGTTTCTCCCCCTTGAAGGCCATCCCCTGGGGCCGGAAGCGTCCGCCCCCCATGACCACCGGCCCGATCACCGCGGCGATGGCCAGCACCCCCATCAGCGGGGCCAGGATCAGCAGCCCCTGGGCCAGGCGGTCCTCCAGGGCGGTGAGCATGTAGGCGGGATCGAAGATGCGACCCCGGTCGATCATGAAACTGCGGCGGAAGAGCTCCTGGATGCGGTCCATCATGGCCCCGCCGAAGGTGAGCAGGGTCACCGACCCGGCCAGCAGCACCAGCGTGGTGTTCAGCTCCTTGGAACTGGCCACCTGCCCCTTGTCCTGGGCATCCCGCAGGCGTTTCGGGGTGGGTTCCTCGGTCTTCTCCTGGGAGGATTCATTCTCTGCCATGGTCTAGGCCCCCAGGATCCGTTGAATGGCCTCAAAGGCGGACAGGACCAGGTCCTCCACCCGGGGAACCAGGGCCGGCAGGCTGAACAGGATGAGCAGAAAGCCCAGCAGGATCATCATGGGGAAGCCCACGGCGAAGATGTTCAGCTGCGGCGAGGCCCGGGTGATGACCCCCATGGAGAGGTTCACCATGAGCATGGCGGCCACCACGGGCAGCCCCACCAGGATGGCCCCCACGTACATGGTGGAACCGAACTGCACCACCGTCCACAGATCCACGCGGGTGAGACCGTCCACCGCCACGGGCAGGAGCGTGAAGCTCTGTACCAGCATATCCAGCATGAACAGGTGACCGTTCATGCTGAGAAAGAGCAGCGTCCCCATGATGACGAAGATCTGCGACACCACCGGCACCTGCACCCCCATACCCGGATCCACCATGGAGGCATAGCCCAGCCCCATGGACAGGGCGATGGATTCCCCCGCCATGGTCAGGGCGCTCATCACCATCTGCAGGATAAAGCCCATGCTCACACCGATGAGGATCTGCTGTACGGTCACCGCCAGCCCCTCCAGGCTGAAGGGCTGGATGGCCGGGGGCTGGGGCAGCAGCGGGGCCACGAACAGCGCCAGCAGCATGGCCAGCCCGACGCGCACCCGCACCGGGATCATGCCGGCACCGAAGATGGGGGCCGCCAGGAACATGCCGGTGATGCGCACGAAGGGCCAGACAAAGGATCCGACCCAGGCCATCAGCTGTGCCTCGGTGAACTGGAACATGGCCGCCCTACCCGATCAGCCCCGGGATGGCGTCATAGAGCCGCAGGACATACTCCACCAGCAGATCCAGCATCCAGCTGCCGAAGACGATCAGGGCCACGAACATGGCCAGCAGCTTGGGAATGAAGGACAGGGTCATCTCCTGGATGGAGGTGGCCGCCTGCAGCATACCGATGAGCAGACCCACCGCCAGGCCGGTGAGCAGCACCGGGGCGGAGAGCATGATGATGACCATCAGGGCATGCTGTCCCACGTCGATGACGATGTCCTGACTCATGGATGCCTCCCCGGAGGAACTAGACGAAGAAACTGCTGGCCAGGGTGCCCACGATGAGGGCCCAGCCGTCCACCAGCACAAACAGCATGATCTTGAACGGCAGCGAGATGATCAGCGGCGAGAGCATCATCATCCCCATGGACATGAGCACGCTGGCCACCACCAGGTCGATGATGAGAAACGGGATCAGGATCAGAAACCCGATCTGGAACGCGGTCTTGAGCTCACTGATGATGAACGAGGGCACCAGGATGGAGAACGGCACATCCTGCGGGGTCTCGAAGCCGTCGCGGTCGGCGATGCGGGCGAACAGGGCGATGTCCGTCTCCCGGGTCTGCTCCAGCATGAAGTCCCGCATGGGGCCCCAGGCCCGCTGCACCATCTCGTCCTGGGAGATCTCCTCCGCCATGAAGGGCTGCACCGCCTCCTCGTAGACCGCCTGGAACACCGGTGCCATGACAAACAGCGTCAAGAACAGGGCCAGACCGATGAGGATCTGGTTGGACGGGGTCTGGGTGGTGCCGATGCCCTGGCGCAGGATCCCCAGGACGATGATGATGCGCGTGAACGAGGTGAGCATGATGAGCGCCGCCGGCAGCAGGCTCAGCAGCGTCATCAGCACCAGGATCTGCAGCGTCACCGAATAGGTCTCGCCGCCCTCCTCACCGGGCTCCACCGTGAGGATCTCAAAACCGTTCTGGGCCAGGGCCGCATCCGCGGGCAGAAGCGCCAGCACCGCGGGCAGCAGCGGGAGGAACCGGCGCATCAGGCTCATGATGACTCCCCCCGTGCGCCCATGGCCGCCCGCAGGCGGGCGGTGAAGCTCTCCTCCCCCGCCGGGGCCGCCGTCCCCCGGGGTTCCAGGGGTTGATCCAGCACATGCAGGGTGCGCACCTGGCCCGGGGCCACCCCCAGCACCAGTTGCTGCTCCCCCACCTGTACCAGCACCATGCGCTCCCGCGCCCCCAGGGAGACGCTGCCCAGCACCCGGAACTCCCCGGACAGGCGACCGCCGACCCCGCCCGTGCGGCGCAGCACGAAGCCCAGCACCAGGATGGCGGCGATCACCACCCCCAGCCCCAGCACCAGTTGCAACAGATAGGCCGCCCCGCCGGAGGTGATGCCCAGACCCGGCGCGGGATCGGCACCCTCCGGGGCCGCCGCTAGCCCCGCCGGCAGCAGCAGGCATGCGGCCATCACGCTCGCCCTGAACCTGGCCATGGCGTGCCTCACTTGAGCTTTCTCACGCGTTCCGCCGGGCTGATGACATCGGTGAGGCGGATACCGAACTTCTCGTTCACCACCACTACCTCGCCGTGGGCCACCAGGGTACCGTTGACCATCACATCCAGGGGTTCCCCCGCCAGCCGGTCCAGTTCCACCACCGAGCCCTGGTTGAGCTGCAGCAGGTTGCGGATGGGGATCTTGGTGCGGCCGATCTCCATGGAGATGGTCACCGGCACATCCAGGATCACGTCCAGGTTTACGTCCGGATCCCCGGTGCGGTTGGACTCGTCCATGAGGTCATCGAACTCCGCCTTGGAGACATGGGAGGCCCCCAGGGCCGAGGCACTCTCATCCGCCCCGCCGCCGCGCATGCGCGACGTGTCCTTCTCCGCCGCGGCCTGTGCGGCCGCCGCACCTTCCGTCTCCTTGCCCTGTGCCGCGGCCGCTTCCGCATCCGCCGCCCCGCCGCCTGCGGCCTCGCCCGCCTCCTGTGCGGTGGATTCCCCCCCGGAGGCAGCGGTGGACTCGTCCTCGGACCCTTCCCCGGCCTCGGCCTGCTCCGCCAGGGCCGCGGCCCAGACATCATCCACGGATTCGGCGTTGGGATCCTGTTCGTTCTCTTCACTCATGGGTCGCTCTCCTCGTCATCAGTTCCAGAGCTTGACGCGCCCCGTCACCTTGACGGCATTAAAGCCATTGGACGTGCCGAACCGCCCGCGATATACGGGGATACCTTCGGCCTTGAGGGTGATGGTCTCGGGCATCTCGAAGGGGATGATGTCCCCGGGCTTGAGATTGATCATCTCCGCCACGGTGAGGCTGGTCTCCGCCAGCCGGGCGCTGAGATCCACCTCCACCATCTTCAATTCCTCCCGCAGGGCCTTCACCCAGCGGTCGTCCACATCCGCCCGGTCGCTCTGCAGACCGGTGTCCAGTTGCTCGCGGATGGGCTCGATCATGGAATACGGCAGGGTGATGTGAAACTCGCCGCCACCGCCGTCCAGCTCCACGTGGAAGGTGCACACCACCACCACCTCCGTGGGGCTGACGATATTGGCGAACTGCGGGTTCACCTCGGAGCGGCTGAACTCGAACTCCAGACCCATCACCGGCGCCCAGGCCTTGCGGTAATCCTCGAAGGCCTGGTCCAGCAGCACACGGATCACCCGCAGTTCCGTGGGGGTGAACTCCCGCCCCTCGATCTTCGCGGGGTAGCGCCCGTCACCGCCAAAGAAGTTGTCCACCAGGATGAACACCAGCTTCGGGTCGAGCACGAACAGGCCGGTGCCCCGCAACGGCTTGACCCGCACCATGTTGAGGCTGGTGGGGAGGTAGAGGGAATGCACATACTCCCCGAATTTCATCATCTTCACGCCCCCCACGGAGATCTCCGAGGAGCGGCGCAGCATCTCGAACAGACCGATGCGCATGTAGCGCGCGAAGCGCTCGTTGATCATCTCCAGGGTGGGCATCCGGCCCCGGACGATACGGTCCTGGGTGGTCAGGTCGTACTGCCGCGCCACCCCGTCGTGGGACAGGAATTCATCTTCCTGGGTCTCCACCGCACCACTGTCCACCCCGTGGAGCAGTGCATCGATCTCGTCCTGGGAAAGGACATCGTTCGCGCCCATGTGCCCGCCTCACTGCATCACGAAACTGTTGAAATAGATGGCCTGCACGTCCGCCGGCTCCCCCCGGTCCATGAGCACCTGCCGCACCGCCTCCAGGGCCTCCTGGCGCACCGCCTCCTTGCCTTCACGGGTGAGCAGCGCCTCGTAGCGTTCGTCACCGAACAGGAGCATCAGATCGTTGCGGATGGCCGGCAGGTGCTCCTGGGCGGCCTTCAGAACCTGGGGATCCCGGGCCATGAGCACGACCCCCACCTGCAGGAAACGCACCCGCCCGTTACCCTGGAAATTCACCACCAGCGGCGGATCCAGCGCCAGGTAGCCGGGCTCCTTCGGGGCCGGCTCCGAGGGGGACTGGGCCTGCATGCCCCCCAGCAGGTACCAGGCGGCGCCCCCACCCACGCCTGCGGCCAGCAGCGAACTGAGGAGGATGAGGAGGATCAGCTTCAGCCGCCCCCCCTTGGGCTTGGCGTTGCCTGCCTCCAGGTTCAGTTTTTTCTCGGGTCTCTTGGCCATGACTGTCCCGTCTCCGTTTTGCCCAGTATTGCAATCCCCATGCCATACCGGGGGAAAGATATTTTTCTTTATTTTTAGGTGATTTACAGGGGCCACCGCCACTGTGCGGCGGATTATTGACGTCCCGGGCCAGCGCCGGTCGTCCCGGGTGCGGGATGGGCGTCGGCGATCCGGCGCGGCGGGGACGATGCCGGGGCATTATGACGCAGATGACGCGCCGGATCGCCCCATGGATCCATCGCCCCGACCGTCGTCGGGACAGAGCCGATGAGAAAAGGGGAATGAGAAGCGGATGGGGTTGGCGTTGAGGGGGGCTCCGGAGCCGCAGCGGGATCCAGGCAGGGGTGGATCCTTGCGGGATCAGGCGTAGGCGTCCAGGAGGCCGGAATCCCGGTCGGGGGTGGAGGTGGCCTGCACACCTGCGGCCGGGACCGTTTGCCCTTCCCCGCCACCCGCACCGGGGTGCTGCCGGTCCCCGCCCCCGCCGCTACCGGCCTCGCCACCCTGGCCCTGGCGCTGGGAGACGTCCACGTTACCCAGGTCCACACCGTTGCCGGCCAGCATTTCCCGCAGGCGTGGGATGGCGGCATCCAGGGCCTCCCGGGTGGCGGGATGGTGGGCCACAAACTGCACATGGGCCCGGTCGCCCTCCATGGAAATACGCACCTCCAGGGGACCCAGTTGCGGCGGATTGAGCTTGAGTTCCGCCCCCTGCACGTTCTGATTCACCATCCACAGGACGCGGTTGCCCACCGCCTCGTTCCAATTGGGCTGGGCAACGGGCACCTCCAGGGCCAGGGGGCGCAGGGCCACACCCTGGGCCGGGGACTGGATCATGGACGCCGGCTGCGGCCCCCCGTCGGGGGATACGCCGGGGAGGGTGGACTGCATCCCCTCCGCAAGCCGCAGGATGCGCCCCGTCCCCTCCCCCTGGAGCAGGGACGGGGCCTCTCCCTGGCCCCCCACGGCGCGCAGCAGCAGGGCCTGCTGCCAGCCGGCCTCCGGACGGCCTCCGTTGGCCCCTTCCTGGGCCGTCGCGGCCGCCCCGGCCAGACGCTGGCTCAGGAGGACTCCCACAAGATCATCCGCCGCGGGGGGCTTGGCGCCGCCCGCCTCCGGCCGCCCCGCCGGCAGGATCCCGCCCTCCGATGGCAGCGGCCTGCCGGCGGCCCCGCCTTCCTGCATGGCCGCGGCCAGCAGCCCCATGAGCAGCCCGGCCGGCGCCGGGTCCTCTCCGGAGCCCTGGGAGCCCAGCAGTGCCAGGAGCCCCTCGGGATCCAGATCCTCGGGCAGCTCCGGGTGGAGCTGCCGCAGGTGATCCAGCAGACTGCTCCAGAAATCCCCACCCTGTCCCAGTTCCTGGCGTAACCCGGCGGGCAGGGATTCCAGTACGGCCGCGCCCTCCGGCCCGGTGGCATTCCGGGGCAATGCGGACCACTGCGTGAAGTTCATGTCCATGCCGGCGAACCCTGTGTCAACAAAACCTGTGGAAACAAATACAATAAGCGTGCCAAACTCGCATCAGGGATCCATGGGACCGCGCCGGCGGGGACGGTCGTCCTGCTCCGCCTGTTCGCGGCGTTCCCGTTCATGACGCTCCTCCTGCTCGAAGCGCTCCACCAGGCGGGTGAGGACCTCCGTGCGCCCCCGGGCCCGGACCCAGGTGCCGCGGCTGCGCTCCAGTTCCTCCCGGGCGGCCGCCACCAGGCGGTCCTGCTGCTCGATGGCGGCGTTGAGCCGCTCCAGAAAGATCCGGTAGTCCCGCACCGAGACCGCCGTCATGGGCCCGACACTCTGGTCCTGGAAGCGGCGGGCGTATTCGTCCCGGTAGTCACGCAATTCGTGCAGGCGTTGCAGGCGTTCCTCCAGGGTCCGCTGCCAACCCCCCAGTTGCCGTGCCGCATCCTGCTGGCGATGATCCGCCAGCCGCACCACCGGTTCCATGCGCCGGGAACGATTCATGACGACTCACCCTTTGCCGCCCGCAGGGGGACACCAGCTGCGCCGGATTTGCGGCGCAGCTCATGACTCCCGGCCTCACCGGCGGGGGTCAGTTCCTGCAGGGCGCGGACGCTGTCCTCGAGACGCACGGACTCGCCCATGTCCTGCTGCAGATAGCCCTCCAGGCGGGGATACAGGGCCACGGCCTCGTCCACGCGGGGATCGGCCCCCTTCTGGTAGGCCCCGACGCTGATCAGGTCGCGGTTCTGCTGATACTGGGCATAGATCTGCTTGAACCGCCGTGCCGCGCGCAGGTGGTCCGGCGCGGCGATGTCGTTCATCACGCGGGACACAGAGGCCTCCACGTCGATGGCCGGGTAGCGGCCCATGTCGGCGATGCGCCGCGACAACACCACATGGCCATCCAGGATGGCGCGGGCGGCGTCGGCGATGGGGTCGTTGGTATCGTCCCCCTCCGCCAGTACCGTATAGAAGGCGGTGATAGAACCCTGGCCATGGTCCCCGTTGCCGGCCCGTTCCACCAGCTGTGGCAGGCGGGCGAAGACCGAGGGGGTGTAGCCCTTGGTGGCCGGGGGTTCGCCGATGGCCAGGGAGATCTCCCGCTGCGCCTGGGCGAAGCGGGTGAGGGAGTCCATGAGCAGCAGCACATTGCAGCCCCGGTCGCGGAAGTATTCGGCGATGCTGGTGGCCAGCATAGCCCCGTGCATGCGCATCAGCGGGGGGTGGTCCGCGGGCACCGCCACCACCACGGCCCGGGCGAGCCCTTCGGGGCCGAGGCTGTTCTGCACGAATTCATTCACCTCGCGCCCGCGCTCCCCGATCAGCCCCACCACGATGACATCGGCGGTGGTGTAGCGGGTCATCATGCCCAGCAGCACGCTCTTGCCCACGCCACTGCCGGCAAACAGGCCCATGCGCTGCCCCCGGCCCACGGTGAGCAGGCCGTTGATGGCGCGCACCCCCACGTCCAGGGGCTCGCGGATGGGGGCCCGCGCCAGGGGGTTGACCGGTCGGCCATGCAGCGACACCCGGTCCTCGCAACGGGGCACGGGACCACCGTCCAGGGGCTGGCCGGAACCGTCCAGGACACGTCCCAGCAGGGCCTCCCCCACCTGGGTCTCACGGGCGTGACGGGTGGGGATGACACGGGCACCCGGGGTGAGTCCGCCCACATCCCCCACGGACATGAGATAGGTGCGTTCCCCGGAGAAGCCCACCACCTCCGCCTCCACCTCGTGACCGCCGGCACTCACCACACGGCAGCGCCCCCCCACGGAGACCTGACAACCCTCCGCCTCCAGGGTGAGCCCCACCATGCGCACCAGACGGCCCTCCGCCACCACCGTGCGGGTGTGCTGCACCCGCTGGCGGTAGCGGTTCAGGCGCTGGGCCAGGGCGCGCTGGCGCACCCCGGGGCGCAGGGAGGCGGGCAGGACCTGGGCGGGCTCAGTCATGACGACCCTCCCCGGAAGATGCATCCTCCCCCACGGCAGAGTCCGCGTCCTGCAGCAGCGCCGCCCACAGGTCCTCCCCTTCCTCGGCGGCCTCATCGGAAGCGGAAGCGGCACCGGCATCCGGCGCGGGGGGGGACGGGGCCCGGGTCTGCGGGCCGTCGTCCCCTTCCTCCCGGGCTGAGGGATCGGCCCCGGCAACCTCCTCCGGGGTTGGGTCCGGCTCCCGGTCCCCACGGCGCTCCCCACCCCAGACCGAGGCGATGACGGCATTCAGCCGCGTCTCCAGGGTGGCATCCACCCGCGAGGTATCCGTCTCCACGCGCACCCCGCCCCGGCTCAGGGTGGGGTCCTCCACCACCGACCAGGGCCGGTTCAGTTCCTCCACCTGCAGGGCCTCCCGCACCAGCCGTGCATCCTGGGGATGCAGGTAGAGGTGCACCTTACGCTCGGCACTGGGCAGGGCCCCCAGGGCCTCGCGCAGCACCGCCACCACGGCCGAGGGATCGGTGCGCAGCTCCCGCCGCACCAGGTGCCGTGCCACGGCCATGGCCAGTTGCACCAGTTCCTCCTCCATGGTCTCGTCCAGTTCGGCATAGGGCGTGGCCAGCCCCTGCAACAACTGCTCCAGGGCCTGGATATGCGTCCGCATGGCGCGTTCCCCGGACCTGCGCCCCCGGGCCTCACCTTCGCGGTGGCCGGCCTCCCGGCCCTCGGCATGGCCCGCCTCATATCCCTCCCTGCGCCCCTGTTCGAAGCCTTCCTGGCGGGCCGCCTCGTACAAGCGTTCCAGCTCCTCCGGCGTGGGTCCGGCCTGGGGATCCTGTACCTCCTCTTCCGCGGCCTGTTGCGGCTCCTCCGCCGCAGGCGCGGGCTCCGGGGGCAGCGGCGGGGTCCCCACATCGGGGAGGTCCCAGCGCCGGTAGTCCCCGGCCCGTTCCTGCGGTATCACCCGTTCGATCATCGCCATGGCTACCGGACCTCGTCAGACCATCTGTTCCGCGCCCTTGTTGCCGAGGACGATCTCGCCCTCCTCGGCCATGCGCCGGGCGATGCTCAGGATCTCCTTCTGTGCCGCCTCCACCTCGCTCAGGCGCACGGGGCCCTTGGCCTCCAGGTCGTCCTGCAGCATCTCGCCGGCGCGCTTGGACATGTTCTTGAAGATCTTCTCCTTGAGCGTGTCGTCGGCCCCCTTGAGGGCCAGCACCAGGGAATCGGTGGAGACCTCCCGCAGCAGGGCCTGGATGCCGCGGTCGTCGATCTCGGCCAGGTTGGCAAAGACGAACATGAGATCCTGGATCTTCTGGCTGAGCTGCTCGTCCACCTCCCGCACCTTGTCCAGAATGAGACCTTCCTTGGAGGAATCGACGAAGTTGAGGATGTTGGCGGCGCTCTTGACGCCCCCCACGGAGGAGGACTTGACGTTCATGTTGCCGGCGAACTGGCGCTCCAGGATCTCGTCCAGTTCCTGCAGGGCGGAGGGCTGCACCCCATCCAGGGTGGCGATGCGCATGAGCACGTCCGGCTGCGCCCGCTCCGGCAGGAAGGAGAGCACCGCCGCGGCATGGTCCGGGTCCAGATAGGACAGGACGATGGCGATGATCTGGGGGTGTTCCAGGCGGATCACCTCCGCCACGGCCCGCGGGTCCATCCACTTGAGGGATTCCAGACCCTTGGAGTTGCGTCCCAGCAGGATGCGGTCGATGACCCCGTCGGCCTTGTCCTTGCCCAGGGCCGAGGTGAGCACGCTGCGGATGTAGTCGTCCGAACCCATGCCCAGGGCCGTCTGCTCCTCCACCGTGGTGACGAAGTCGTCCAGGACCTCCCCCACCTCGCTCTTGGAGACGTTGTTCAGGGAGGCCATGGAGGTGCCGATCCGCTGCACCTCCTTGGGTCCCATGTGTTTGAGGACCTCGGCGGCGGCCTCCTCTCCGAGGCTCATGAGCAACACCGCCGCGCGATCGGGACCTGCCAGTTTGCTTTTAGGCTCCATCTTCCGCCACCCAGTTCTTCACCACTTGTGCCACCAGTTTGGGATCGTCCTTGATCAGTTCCCGCACGCGTTCGAGATTGGCCTCGTAACTGGCGGGTTTCTTCCCGGGCAGGGCCATGGCCTCCTCGCCCCCCTCGTGGGTCAGGCTCAGTTGATCCTCGCCCATGCCTTCCTCGCCTTCGCCTTCACCTTCCGCGCGGCCCTCGGCCGTTTCCCCGGCGCCACCCTGGACGGCCAGGTTGCGCATCAGCGGACGCACCACCAGGAGGATCAGCAGCAGTCCCACCAGGGCCAGCAGGCCGGTGCGGGCCAGATCCTGGAACCAGGGCTGCTCCCAGAGGGCCGGTTCCGGCACCGGTTCGGGCTCGGGCAGACCCACGAACGGGGCCGAGATCACCTCCACCGTGTCACCCCGGGCGGGGGTAAAGCCCACGGCCTCACGCACCAGCCCCTCGATGCGGTCCAGCTCCTCCGGGGGCACGGGTTCGCGCACCGTCTCCCCATCCTCGTTCACGCGCTCCTGGAAATCCACCACCACGGCCACGGAAAGCCGGCGGATGGCCCCGGGGGCCTCCTGGACATGACTGACGGTACGGTCCACCTCATAGTTTCGGGTGGCCTGACGGCTGGAGGAACCGGGCAACTGACCGGTCCCATCCGCGCCTTCCTCGGCACCCAGTTCACCGCCGTCCGGAGGCTGATTGGTCAGGGCCCCGGGGATGCCCATGTCCTGCGGCCCGCCACGGCGCTCCTCCTCGGAGATCTGCTCGCTGCGCAGGGCGATGGTCTCGGGGTCGTAGTTCTCCATGGTGCGCTCGATACGGGAGAAATCCATCTCCGTGGAGACCTGGGCGCGCACCCCATCCTTGCCCACCAGGGGCGTGAGCAGGTCCTCGATGCGCTGCCGGTAGTCGGCCTCCACCTGCCGCCGGAACTCCAGGTTGCGGGTGGAGAGATCCATGCCCCCCCCGGCCGGATCGTCCGGGGTCAGCAGGTTCCCCCGCTGATCCACCACGGTGACCTGCTCCGGCTCCATGTCCGGAACGCTGGAGGCCACCAGATGCACGATCCCCGACACCCGGTGCTCGGACAGGGTGCGCCCGGGATGCAGGGTCAGCACCACCGATGCGCTGGGCTTGCTGCGGTCGCGCACAAAGACCGATTCCTTGGGCATGGCCAGGTGCACCCGCGCCGATTCCACACTGGAGAGGGTGGCGATGGAACGGGCCAGCTCCCCTTCCAGGGCGCGATGGTAGCGGGCCGTCTCCACCAGCCGGCTGGTGCCGATGCCCTGTTCCTGCTGCATGAGTTCAAAGCCAAAGCCCGAGGACTTGGGCAGCCCCTCGGTGGCCAGCTGCAGGCGTGCCTCGTGGACCTGCTCCGCGGGCACCGTCAGGGCCCCCGTGATCGGGTCCACCTTGTGGGGGATACCCCGGGCCTCCAGGGCCTGCATCACCTCCCCGGCCTCGCGCTGCCCCAGGTCGGGATACAGGATGGAATACTCCGGTCGGGTGAGCCAGATGAACAGGCTCACCACCAGTGCGACGGCGGCGGCGATACCGACGATCAGGCCGATCTGGCTCTGCTTCGGCATCTGGGTGAACCCCTGCATCTGCTGGTTCAGCGTGGCGGTCAGTGAAGTGGCCATGGCGGCTTCTCAATATGTCCTCAGACCTGCATGTTCATGATGTCCTGATAGGCGGACACCAGGCGGTTGCGCACCTGCATGGTGGCCTCGAAAGCGACACTCGCCTTCTGCTTGGCCACCATGACATCCACGAGATCCGTATCCGGATCCCCTTTCTCAAAGCGGGTGGTGAGTTCACCGCTGGTCTGCTGGTACTCGTTCACCTTATCCATGGACTGGCGCAGCATGGCCGCGAAACTGGGCTGTGCCGTACCCTGTTGCTGCCCCGCGCCCTGTTCCAATCCGGCGCTGGCCGCCAGTACCCGCATCTGCTGCAGCACCTGGTCGATCTGTGTATTGCTCATGGCTTGATCCTCCTGAACGGGATGCCCCTATCTCTCGTGGATTTCTACAAACGCCCTGCCGGCAAGTGCCCGGCGGGCTCAGGGGATGCTCACGCCCGCCTCCCGCAGACGTGCCAGCTTGTAGCGCAGGGTGCGGGGACTGATACCCAGCCGGGCGGCGGCCTCCTTGCGGCTGCCCGCCTCCTCCCGCAGGGCATCAAGGATGAGTTGCTCCTCACGGGAGCGCAGGGTATCCCCCAGACGCTGGGGCCGCGGGGCGGACGGCGTCAGGTCGCCGCGATCCTCCCCACGGTCGTGATTCAATGCGGAAGCGGTCTCAAAGCGGACATCAACAGCGTCGATACTGTCGCCTTCATGCAGGATCATGGCGCGCTGGATGACGTTATCCAGTTCCCGCACATTGCCCGGCCAGGGGTGATCCACCAGCCGCGCCGCCGCCGTCTGGTTGAGGCGGACCCGGTGGATGCCCCGGCCGTAACGCTCGATCATGCGCCGCGCCAGGGGCAGGATGTCCCCCGGTCGTTCCCGCAGTGGCGGGATATGCAGGGGGAAGACATTGAGGCGGTAGAACAGGTCCTCGCGGAACAGGCCATCGGCCACCGCTGCCTGCAGATTGCGGTTGGAGGTGGCCAGGACACGCACGTCCATGGCCATGGGGCGGCGGCCGCCGAGACGTTCCACCTCCCGCTCCTGCAGCACCCGCAGGAGCTTGGCCTGCAGGGCCTGGTCCATCTCCGAGATCTCGTCCAGCAGCAGCGTCCCGCCCTGGGCCAGTTCGAACTTGCCCGGACGGGCCTCGGTGGCGCCGGTGAAGGCCCCCCGCTCGTGGCCGAACAGGATGGCCTCCAGCATGTTCTCGGGGATGGCCGCGCAATTGACCGCCACGAAGGGTCCGTCAGCGCGATGGGAACGGGCATGGATGAAGCGGGCGAAGATCTCCTTCCCGACGCCCGATTCCCCATTGAGCATCACGGTCACGTCCGAGGCCGCCACGCGGCCGGCCAGCTCCAGCAACTCCCGGCTCCTGGGATCCTCGGCGACCAGTTCAGTGGCCCCGTCCTCCGGGTCCGTGGTCAGTAGGGTCGATTGGGTCATTGCACCTGCTCCGAATGTGGTCCGGTTGGGCCCCGGCTTGAACGCCTTGCGCCGATGATCCGGCGGATGAAGGGGCGTCACCCGGATGGAAGCAGGTTGTATGCCAGATTAATAAGCCCTTTGGAATCAAGGGCCTGGGAGGGATGAAATGCCAGGCGTCAGGTTTCCGTCGCATCCTCGGGGCGACTGATGCCGAATTTGCGCATGCGCTCCACCAGGGTGGTACGACGCATCCCCAGCAGCTTGGCGGCGTGGGCCACCACCCCGTCAGCCCGCTCCAGGGCCTCGCGGATGAGCCGGGTCTCCAGTTCGCCGATATACTCCTTCAGATCCACGCCACCCTCGGGGAGCCCGCCCAGGGGAGATCCTCCGGCCGGGGCGCCCCCGTCGCGGGAGAGATCCTCCAGTTCCGCGGCTTCGATCCCGCTCTGGAACTTGGCGGGAAGGTCCGCCGGGGACACCGTCTCCCCGGGATGCATGATGGCCAGGCGCTCCACGAGGTTGGCCAGTTCACGCACATTGCCCGGCCAGTCGTGACGCGCCAGCACCCGCAGGGCCCCTTCGGACAGACGCACACTGCCCCGTCCCTCCGCCTCCATGCGGTGGATCAGTTCGCCGATGAGCAGCGGCAGATCCTCGATACGCTCGCGCAGCGAAGGCACCTCGATGGGGAAGACGTTCAGGCGATAGTACAGATCCTCGCGAAAGCGCCCCTCGCCGATGGAGTCCTCCAGGTTGCGGTGGGTGGCGGCGATGATGCGGGCATCGGTGGTGAGGGTCTTGGTGCCCCCCACCCGTTCGAAGGTACGCTCCTGCAGGACCCGCAACAGCTTCACCTGCATGGGCAGGGGCATGTCGCCGATCTCATCCAGGAACAGGGTGCCCCCCTGGGCCAGCTCGAAGCGCCCGGCGCGGCTGCTGATGGCCCCGGTGAAGGCCCCCTTCTCGTGTCCGAAGAGTTCGCTCTCCAGCAGATCCCCCGGGATCGCCCCGCAGTTCACCGCCACGAAGGGCTTGTCCCGGCGGGAGGAACAGCGGTGCACATTGCGCGCCACCACCTCCTTGCCGGTGCCGGTCTCCCCCAGGATAAGGACATTGGCCTCGGTGGCGGCCACCTGCTCGATGAGCTCACGGATGCGACGCATGCGGCGATTGCTGCCCACCAGGGATCGGGACAGGGCCTGACGGCTGGCACCACTGCCCGCATCCGTGCCGTTGACCATCAGGTGCCGGGCCTGCTGCAGGGTATCGGCCAGCTGATGAAAGCGCGGGGGATAATCCAGGCGGCGCAGCAGCCGCGGCTGCAGCGCCTCAGGCAGGGGATCGAACTCCTCCGCAGCCCCCACCAGGGCCATCGGGGGGACGGGACCCTGGTCCCCGGCCAGCTCCTGCAGCACCCCGGGGTCCGGCAGCCCCCGGCAACCACTGGCCAGGACCATGAGCCAGCCCCCATCCTGTGCCGGCACAGCCCCATCGCCGTGGAGCACGGGGGTGCATTCCAGAAACTCCAGCACGGTCTGCAGGCGGCGGGCCCGCTCCGCGTCGCCGGCCATCACCAAGACGCGGCAGGGCACCCGCGGCCAATCGACTTCCCCTGTGGACGTGGTACTGGATTGTTCAGTTGCCATGGATGTGATCCGGTGTGTGAAGCTCAAACGGCGGACCCGCCTTCAGTCCGTTCTCCTGCGGGCACGGGACTGGGCGATGCTGCGCCGGTGGCGTCGGAAGACCATCTTCTGGATGCCGTCCTCCACCTGGGGGCTGAGCCCTTCGAATCGGGCCGTGATGCCCTCCCCCGGTGCCGCACAACTGCGGGCGAAGAGTTCCAGGGGGCGGGGGAAATGGGGGCACAGATACCAGTGCAGGTGCAGCCCGGTCCCCGGCGGCACCTGTTCCTGGCATTCCCAGGCCAGACCCGTCGAGGCGATGCACATGGATACGGCCGGCGGCAACTGCACCTGGCTGTGCAGCAGCGAACCCACCATCTCCACAAGGACATTGAGCTTGGACTCGATGCGCTGCAACTCGTGGGAGAGCTCTCCGGCCTCTTCCACCGTGTGGGGCGCGGTATCATCCAGACTGGCACAGACCCGCAACAGGCTCTCATTGGCCTCATTGATCCGGGCCATCCCCTCGTCCCCGGGCGGCTCAGCCACCGACCAGCGCAGGGGCAGACGGTCGTGGATGGACAGGACACTGTCAAAAGGATCGTCTTCACCCATGGGCCGCATTGGATCAGGTAGCGCAAGGGCTTGCAAGCCAAAACGCGACGAACGCACCCCCAGGGCCGGCAAAAGCCCCCTGCTGCGGGATACCGGATGCAGATCCGCCCCTTGCGCCGCAAGGGGGGAAGGCACCTATCGCCGCGCCGGCGGCGCCGCCCCCGAAGCGGCCTGCAGGTTCATGCGCAGGCCGACCCGGGCGGCCCGCCGGATGCTCTCCACCAGGGCCCCCCGACCGGTGCCGGTACAGGGCACCCAGGGCCGCGGCGGGTCATTCAGGGCCTCCCGCAGGGCCCGGCCCAGGAGGGTGCGCATCATGGTCATGAGCACCACGGCATCGGCCTCGGCCGCCTGGCGCGCCAGGGCATCCACCTCCCGGCCCCAGTTGGAGGACCACCCGGTGAGGCGGAAGATCACCTGCACCCCGGGCCATTGCGCCCCCACGGCCCGGATCACCTCCTCGGCGTGGCGCGCCTGGGTCTCGTTGCCCCCCACGAACAGCACCGTCACCTCGGCCCCCTCCTGCAGCCTCCGGTCCAGGTCCGCCTCCTGCCCCGTCTCGGCATCCTCCCCAGCGGGCAGGGAAAGATCGGCATAGTGCTCCGGCGAGGCCCCGTACTCCCGGAACAGGTCCAGGATCTGACCCGCCTCCACCGGACGGGTGTCGCGCAGGGCGAAGAACAGGGCCCGCAACTGGGCGAAGGCCTCCGCATCCTTGCCCAGACGACGATAAAGCCGGACCCGGGCGCGCAGCACCTCCGTCTCCGACCAGGCCGGGTCCACCCGTTCCGGGGCCTCCAGCCAGGCCAGCAGGGGTTGGCAGAAGCGGCTGTCCGCAGCCAGGGCCTCCAGGGCATCCAGCCCCTCCTGGGCCGTCTCCACGCGTCCGGCGGACAGGGCCGCGGAGACCAGGGAGGACCACAGACGCCACTGCCCCGCCTTGTCCCGTTGCCCGCTCTCCCGGCACAGGGCCAGGAGCGCATCCAGGAGATAGGCCGAACGGGCGATCCATTCCGGCCGTTCCACGATCCCGGGGGCCGATTCCCCGTGACGCCGCCACACCGCCTCGGCGATCTCTGCTGCCAGGGCGGGATCCACCAGATCGGCACATTCCATCAGCCGCTGCACCCCCAGGCCCGCCAGGGTGGGCATCTCCCCGGCGATGGCCCGCCAGGCCTCCATGGCGACGCGGGCCGATCCCCGGTCCAGCCGCGCCATGAGGAGCACCGCCTGCATGAAACGGCAACGGTCCAGCAGGGCGTGGCGTTCCGCCGCCAGGGAGGCGGCATCGCTCATCAGGCCCACCAGGGCCTCGTTGATATGGTCCAGGGCCTCCTCCCGGCCGGCATCCAGGCCGTCGGACTCCACCCAGGCGAGATAGCCCATGAAACCCAGGATGTAATGGGCCGCCACCCCGGCGCGGCCGAAGCGCTCCAGGGCCTGCGAGAAATAGGGCCGGCCATTGCGCAACTGGGCCAGGAGGTTGCGCCCCTGCTCGGCATCCTGGGGCAACTCCAGCTCCTCCAGGCCGCGGAACCCCCCCAGCACCAGCCCCATGTCCGCCAGCAGCCCCGGATCCCCGCCGTCCCCCGACTCCAGCAGCCCCTCGAAGAGGGCCCGGGCCCCGGCAAAATTCCCCCGGGCCTGAAGGGCCTGCCCCAGGCGGCGTTGCAGCAGGGGATGGAGTTCCCGTTGTTCATCCGCATCCAGGGCGGCATGGGGCATCCCCTCCTTGAGTTCCACCAGGAGGACATTGGCCAGCTCCGCATCGCCGGCATGCAGGGCGCGCGCGGCCGATTCCAGCACCCGGCGCACGGTGCGGGCCGTCAGGTGCCGCCGCTGGCCCCGCAGCAGGCGGATGGCCTCCTGGGTGAACCCCATCTCCAGGAGATAGGGATAGACCTCGTTCACCAGACTGGCCCCGGCCCCGCCGGGGATGGCGGAGGCGGCGCGCAGGGCGTCGGCGTGGCGGCGCAGGCAGGTCTTCACCGCCTCGTGGTCGCGCTGGCGCACATAGCCCGCCAGCAGCCCCGAGAGGTACCAGTGGCGGCGACCATCGTTCATCTCCGGCCGGTTCATCTCCGCCGCACGCCCCGGCAGCAGGGCATCGAGAAAGCCCAGATGGAAATAGGTGCGCTGGCGCCCGGTATCCAGGGCATGCACCGACTCCACCAGGTCCACCAGTTCGTCCGGGGTCAGGGCCCGGTCCTGGCGGGACAGGGTGGCCAGGATCTGCTCAATGATCACCCGGTCCAGCTGGGTGAAGTCCTCGGACACGTCCAGGGCGCCCCCGCCTTCCCGGGCAGGGGAAGGGGCAGAGGCGGGTCCGGCCCCCTGAGTCTTCCCCTGCGCCTCCAGGTCCCGCCACAGCCCCGGCAGGACCGGCTCCAGGAAATGCCAGAGATCCGGGTCCATGAGCCGCAGGACCCCGAAGTACAAAGCCACCTCCCGTACCCCGAAGGACTCCACCAGGGTGGCGGTGACCGCCTCCATGTCCCGGGGTGGACGGATACGCTCGTCGCCCCCCACGACAAAGCCACGCTCGTCGTGCTCCACGCCGCACAGATCCAGGAACCGGCACATGATGGCGGTCTTGTAGTCCGCGAAGTAGCCAAGGAACAGCAGGGTCCACTCCCGCGCCCCCAGGACGGCGGGGACATGGGGCAGCAGCACCTCCGCCAGCTGGGGGTTGCCCATGCGTTTGAGGGTCTCGACACGGAATCGCTTGCGCCGGGCCAGGGTCTTGAGGGTGGCGTCACAGACCCGCTCCAGCCGGGCCGCCGGGTCCCGCAGGCGTTCCAGGAAGGCGATCACCGCACGGCTGCGCTCCGCCGCGTCCAGCTGCTCCCAGATGGTGCGCCAGGCCTCGTGCCCCTTGTGCACGGCCGGTTCGATCTCGGCCCGGGCCATCACCACCCGGCCCCCGCCGGGACGGAATCCACCGATGCCGGCCGGCGGGGCGCCGGAGGGGCCGGATTCGGCTTCTGGGAAGACAAAGACTGCAGCATGGCCCGATCATACTAGGGGGGAGACAACCGAGGCCAGCCGCCGCCGGCGGGACCTTACAGCCCGGGGCGCCGGAAATCCTCCGCCCCGGCCACCGGTGGCGGCAGGGCATTGAGGAAGGTGGTGAACAGGTCGCGGCTGCCGCCGGTCTGCCCGTTGCGTTCCCGCAGCAGCCCCAGCACCAGCACCAGCATCCCCGCCCGGGCGGGCCAGGCCCCCTCCCCGTCCGCCACCAGGTCCTTGAGATGGGTGCGGATGATCTCCTCCGCCTGACCATACTGGCGGTGCATGAGCAGCAGCACCACCAGGTCGTGCAGGAGGGCCAGCAGGAGACCCTCATCGCCCTCATCCCCCTCCAGCCCGCGCAGCAGCTCATAACCCTCCATGAAAGTATCCCGGGCCAGCAGGTAGTTCTGCGTCGTCTTGTAGAAATAGCCCAGATCCATGAGGCTGTTGAACACCTCCATGTGCGCCTTGCCGAACCGCTTGCGGGCCTCCTGCACCATCTCCTTGAGCCACCACTCCGCGCGGTCGTAGTCGTTGCCCTGAAAGTGGGCCCGGGCCAGGTCGCGGATCCACAGCACCACATTGCGGTCCTCCATGCCGCGGGTCTCCCGGGCGTGGGCCAGCCCTTCATTGAGGACCTCCAGGGCCGCCTCCTGCTCCTTCTCCCTGAGCAGACCCTGGGCCACCTGGTGCATGGCTTCGGCCAGCATCACCGGATCCGGCCCCCGCACCAGCCGCACCCGGCCCAGGGGGCGGTCATTGCCCGGCGGTGGATCGCCGTGGAGGGAGACCAGACGGGGACGGTCCTCCTGCAGCCAGAGGTTATCGGTGCGGGTCCAGTAAGGGGCGTGGTAGTCCGGGGAGAAGACCGATTCGTCCAGGATGCGCTTGAACGGGACCATGGAACGTTGAAAGAGCGAACGCAGTTCGCGCTTGCTGGGCAGGCGCCAGGGGGTCTCCCGGCCACAGCCATAGCGTTCGTTGAAGCGCCGCGCCGCATCCTGGGCGCGCCCGGCATCGTAGAACTCGGGATGGCCGCTGAAACGGCCGTCCTGCCAAGCCTCCCCCACGGAATGGGTCATCCAGTGCAGGGCCGTGCGGGTATCCAGCACAGTGCCGTCCTGCAGGCTGATAAAACGCCGCCCGCGCCCCACCAGGACCGGCTGCAGGCCCTCGGTGCAGCCATAGGAGAAGGTCCGTGCCTCGCTCCCACCGGGCGGGGCCGCCAGGGTCACGTCGAAGGCCAGGGCCCGGCGCTGGTCGGCGATCCAGCGGTCGTGCTCCCGGCGCCGCTCCGGATCGGAAAGGACGGCATAGGCATCGTTGAGGATGCGGGTGATGCGTTCCGCCCGGGCCCTCTGATCGGGGTTCTTGTCCGGATGCCATTTCTGGGAGAGGAACTTGTATGCCCCCCGGATGACCTCCTGGCTGGCGTTCTCGCTCACCTGGAGATTGTCGTAATGGGTTCTCAAGCGCTTCATGGTACCCCGGGTGCCTTGGATGAACCGTTCCTTTTCCACCAATCCCCTATGGTAACGCGTCCGCGGCCAAAACCACGGGACCGGTGCCGGATTCCCCGTCCCAGGGCACGATCCCGGATGCTTGCAATCAAAATGAACATATACCCAAAATAAGCACGTGGACGTTTCACCGTGCACCCCGATTTCTGGCCTTGAAAGGCAATGAAACGACCCTATTGGATCCGGCGGATCAACATCTTCTGGATCAACCCCCGCCCAGCCCCCTTCGCGGGGGACGGCGTGGGGAACCGTTTTGGTTGTGGAAACCCATCGACAGAGGCCCCCCCAGGGCCCCGGAGGTGACGACCATGACAGAGCAGCAACCCCAGCTGACCCGCAGGCGGTTTCTCACCGCCGCCACCGGACTGGTGGGCGGGGCCGGTGTCGCGGCCCTGGCCTACCCGTACCTGGCCTCCTGGTCCCCCAGCGCCCGGGCACGCCATGCCGGCGCCCCGGTGGAGGTGGACATCAGCGGCATCGAACCCGGCCAGATGATCACCGTGGAGTGGCGCGGCAAACCCATCTGGATCACCCACCGCACCCAACCCATGCTGGATCTGCTGGAGAAGAACCGCCCGCGGCTGGCGGACCCGGACTCGGAGGTGACCACGCAACAGCCCGAATACGCCCGCAATCCCCACCGCTCCCGCAAACCGGAGATCTCCGTGCTGGTGGGGGTGTGCACCCACCTGGGCTGCACCCCCATCTACCGGCCCGAGGTCAAACCCGAGGATCTGGGTCCTCACTGGTACGGGGGTTATTTCTGCACCTGCCACGGCTCCCGTTTCGACCTGGCCGGACGGGTGTGGCGCAACCAGCCCGCCCCCACCAACCTGGTGGTGCCGCGCCATATGTACCTGGACGAGCACCGCCTGGTGATCGGCGAGGACGAGGACGGCATCGCCGTCTGAGGCCCCTCAGGCATCCTCCAGGATCCCCTTGAGGGGACGGGCGCAATGGGGACAGAGCATCCCCTCCAGGGCCGCCGCCTCCAGGGCCGCCTCGGCCACATGATCGGCCGTGCCGGTCTCGATGCGGATGGCCCGCCCCTGGAGGATGGCTACGGCCATCTTGCGTCGGGCCGACACCAGGGTGCGCGAGAAGGTGGAGCGGGAAACGCCCATGGATCGGGCCGCATCCTCGTGGTACTTTCCCTCCAGATCCGCCAAGCGGATGGCTTCCACCTCCTCCATCTGCAGCACCGATTCCTCCAGGTCCCGCAGGGGCACGCCGGCGGGCTTGAAATAGGTGCAATGGGGATGACAGACGATCCTTCTCGGGCCTCTGGGTCTTGGCATACTCGCCCCTGTTGATTCAGTCCGGGAAAATTATGAACATATGACCGAACAAGATTCACCCCCCGAGAGGATTTTCCATGCGCATCGCGGTGACCAGTCAGAACTTCCGCACCATTACCGGCCACGCCGGCATGACCCGCCGTTTCCTGATCTATGAGGCAGGACCCGACGGCGAACCCGTGGAGCGGGATCGGCTGGACCTGCCCAGGGACCAATCGCTGCATGCGACCCTCGGCCAGGGCACGGACCATCATCCCCTGTTTCAATCCGGTGTCAACGCCCTGGTGACCCAGAGTGCCGGCCACAAGCTGCGGCAGCGTCTGGATGCCATGGGCATCCGGGTGCACCTGACCGGGGAGACGGATCCCGTGGCCGCCGCCCGTGCCCTGTTTGCGGGGCGCCCCCTCCCCGAACCGGCTCCCCATGATCATGGCCATGGTCATGGACATGGGCACGGACATACCCATGGTCACCACGGCTGAGGGGGGAGTGGTATGGCACATCCCCGCATGGCATGGCTCCTGGCGGCGGCCCTCCTCCTGGCCGGCTGCAGTGGCAACACCACGCCGCAGCCGGTGCCCCTCATGGCCCTGCACGCCCAGCCCTCGAGTTTCCACGGCGAGACGGTGACCACCGAGGGGGTGGTGCGGCGTTTCGAGGACCCCCTGCACTACTGGATCGAGGATGCGCAGCTTCGCCGTGTGGCGGTGGTCCCCAAAGACGCGGTGGCAAACCATCTGGGACAGCGGGTGCGCATCACCGGACAGTTCACCCACGATGCTGAACAGGGACGACGCCTGCGGCCGGAGCAGGTCCGGGTTTTGGACAACTGAAGGGGAGGATGCAGCGGGAGGGAGACTTCGGCGCGGGCCGTTCCGGAAAAAGGCTCCGGTGGCCCCACGAAGGGGCCACCGGCCAGGGCGTCAGAATTCCGCCGCCAGCTGCACCACGGCGCTGTCGCCGGAATCGCCGGTGCCCCCATCGGCCCGGTCGTAGTCCTTGTCGTGGGCATACTCGAAGGCCAGTCCCAGGCGGTCCATCAGTGCCACGGACACGCCGGCGAGATAACGGGTCTCGGGCAGACCCATGGCCAGGGCCTCGTCACTGCCCTGCACGGCGGCGGAGAGGGTCACCGGTCGGGCAAGGCCCTTGAGGGTATACCCCGCCTCCAGGCCCCAGGCGGCGGGTTCGGCCCCCTGGCCTTCGAATGCCAGCTGGCGGGCCTCGAAGGCCTCATCGGCGGCGATGTATTCCCCCGCCAGGGTCAGATCACCCAGGTGGGCGGTAGCGTAGACGTTGTAGGCGCCCACGCGGCTGCCCTCCGCCATGGCGGGATCCTCCTGCAGACTGTCGGAATCCCCCAGGCTGGTGAGGTAGCCCACCCCCAGGTCCAGTTCCCCGCCGCCCAGGGGCAGCAGGACCCCGGCGTTGGCCCCGCCGTTGGAGAGTTCGTCCCGGGTATCCCCGGCGAAGGCCCAGACGGAGCCATAGGCCCGTTCCCCGGACCAGCCCAGCACCGCGGCGGTCTCCCGGGTCTCGGCCAGTTCCAGCGCCAGGGGATCGGAGACCAGGCCGGTATCGAAGCGGCCGAAGGGCACATACTGACGGCCGGCATCCACATAGGCCCCGGAGCCACCGGGGAGCATCATGGAGATCACGGCCTCGTCCACCTCCACTTCCGAATCCGGGCCCTCGTCCTCGTAGAGCAGCACGCCCCGGGTGGATACCCATTCATTCAGGCGGGCCTCCAGGGCCAGTTCGAAGGTGGCCAGGTTCAGGTCGCTCTCGGAATCCCCCGCGTAATCCTCGGCCCAGCCGGCCTCCAGCTCCACCGTGCCGCCCCAGTCCCAGGCCCAGTCCTGCTGGGCCTGGGCGGTGCCGCCCGCCAGGGCCAGCGCCCCGCCCACCGCCCAGGCCAGGGGATGCCGGGCCCATGCCCCATGGTTTGTAGAACGCATCTTCTTCTGCATGGTGTCTCCGCCTTGCGATTGGTTGGAAATATGGCTTTTCGATGACGAATCGATGCGGCGATCAGTATAGACAACCGGGATTCAGTTGCAAGTGATAATCGTTACTGATTGTGCCCTTAAAAACACCCGCCGCGCCGTTACCGCAGGGTCCGGGACAGCCCTGCTCCATACCGGGCCCGCAACAGGATGGCGACCAGGCACGCTTTTTCACACCCCTACCGAGGGGTATACTCAAGGCCCATCAAACTGAGCCCGGATGGCGGAACAGGTAGACGCAAGAGACTTAAAATCTCTCGGCCGTAAGGCTGTGCCGGTTCGACTCCGGCTCCGGGCACCAATGATGCACGCTGATCCAGACGACGGGGCGGATCCCCCCCGCATCCGGCCCACGGGCCTGCCGATCAGGAAAGGACGTGACCGATGGCCATGAAGGCCACAAACCCCACCAGCACCCCCAGTGTGGCCTGGGTCTCATGGCCCTGGCGGTGGGATTCGGGGATGATCTCGTGGCTGACCACGAACAGCATGGCCCCGGCGGCGAAGGCCAGTCCCCAGGGCAGGAGAAAGGTCATGAAGGTGATGGCCGTTGCCCCCACCAGGCCGCCCACGGGCTGCACCAGCCCCGTCAGCAGGGTCACCCCCAGGGCCGTTGCCTTGCCGTAGCCCAGGGAGAGGAGCGCGATGGCCACCACCAGGCCCTCCGGCATGTTCTGCAGGCCGATGGCCACGGCCAGGGTCATGCCGTCGCTGAGGTCCCCGCCAAACCCCACCCCCACGGCCAGACCCTCCGGCAGGTGATGCAGGGCGATGGCCAGCACGAACAGGTACACGCGGCGCACCTTGTCGGGATCCGCCCCGCTCTGGGGCCCGAGGATGAAGTGCTCGTGGGGCACGCGGTGATGCAAAAAGAGCAGAAACCCGCCCCCCAGACCCACACCCGCGGCCAGCACCACCACGGCCAGAAAGGTGGGACCGTACTGGGCCTCCGCCCCCTCCAGGGCCGGCAGGGCCAGTTCCAGGGCCGCCGCCGCCAGCATCACCCCCGCCCCGAAACCCATCATGGCATCCTCCACCGGACGGGGAATACGGCGGATGAAGAGCACCGGCAAGGCCCCCACCAGGGTGAACAGGCTGGCCACGAAGCTGGCCAGCAGACCGATCTGGATGGTCCCCATGCCAGCCACCCGGGCCTCGATCCAGGGCCAGGAGGCGGCCACGCCGGCGATCACCAGTACCAGGACCGCCAAGGCCACGATCATCGGCTTTCTGGAGAACGGCTCCCCGGCCTCCCCCTGGTCCCGCCCCTGTGCAACCTTCATTGCCCATCCCCCGATTTATGGACTGTCGCGCACCCTAGCGCATACCGGAGCCGGCAGAAACGGGGGAACGCAATCCGCAAATCCATGCACCGGCCCGGGACACACCGGGAGCCATGTCCGGGCCGCCGCCCCATCCGCAGCACCTTCATCTGCCCGGCCCAGGGATGGATCCCGCCCGCGGAAAAACATGCATTGGGGTACAGGCCGTGAGTGCGCCGGTGTACGGGTGCTAGAATCCAGCCCGCGAACCACTCCACAGGATCCGCCCATGCGCATCGCCCTCATCCAGCAGACCTGCGTCGCCGACGCCCGCGAGAACCTGGCGCGGAACATGGAGGCCCTGCGCACCGCCGCCCGCCAGGGGGCGCAACTGGGCATCCTGCAGGAACTGCACACCGGCCCCTACTTCTGCCAGACCGAGGACACCGCCCTGTTCGACCGGGCCGAGCCCATCCCCGGCCCCACCACCGAGGCCCTGGGGGCCCTGGCGGCGGAGTTGGGGATGGTGATCGTGGCCTCCCTGTTCGAGCGCCGCGCGGCGGGTCTGTACCACAACACCGCCGTGGTGCTGGATGCCGACGGGCGTCTGGCCGGGCGCTACCGCAAGATGCATATCCCGGATGATCCCGGCTATTACGAGAAGTTCTACTTCACCCCCGGGGACCTGGGCTTTGATCCCGTGGACACCCGGGTGGGTCGCCTGGGGGTGCTGGTGTGCTGGGACCAGTGGTTCCCCGAGGCGGCACGTCTCATGGCCCTGGCGGGGGCCGAGATCCTGATCTATCCCACGGCCATCGGCTGGAACCCGCAGGACGAACCGGATGAACAGGCCCGCCAGCGGGAGGCCTGGATCACGGTGCAGCGCGGTCACGCCGTGGCCAACGGTCTGCCCCTGGCGGCCTGCAACCGGGTGGGATTCGAGCCGGACCCCTCCGGGGTCACCGCCGGCAGCCGCTTCTGGGGCAGCAGTTTCGTCTGCGGCCCCCAGGGGGAATTCCTGGCCCGGGCCCCCGAAGATGAGGAGGCGGTGCTGATGGTGGACGTGGACCTGCGCCACAGCGAGGCGGTGCGGCGCATCTGGCCCTTCCTGCGGGACCGGCGCATCGATGCCTACGGGGAACTTCTGCGCCGCTTCCGGGATCCCGCGTAAGGACCGGATGGGGAAAGACCGGACATCAAACTCAGCAATGATTGATCTACGCTACGGACACGGCGTTGACATGCCTATAGGATAGGTTACGAGTGACCACCACAGCAGAAGGAGTACGTCACATGAATGCGGAAAAGAACATGGGAACCAATGACCGCCTGATCCGTCTCGTCGTCGGCCTGGTGCTGATCGCCTTGGTCTTCGTCGGTCCGCAGACCCCCTGGGGCTGGCTCGGCCTGATCCCGCTGGCCACCGCCCTGATGAGCTGGTGCCCGGCCTACACCCTGCTGAACATCCGCACCAACTCCGACGAAGAGGCGTAACCGCGCCAGCCGGGGCCCGGCCGGTCTTCCGGGCCGCCCGGGCCCCACCCCCTTCCTGCATCACGGTATAATCGGCGGCCCGCACGATCCCACACGGCCCGACCGAACGCATGTCTGCAAACCATCCGACGCTCCCCTTTGCCGACCTCCCGCTGCCAGCCAGGGGAGAGACCGCCCATTGGGGGAATCTTGCCGGTTCCGCCCTGGACCTGGCGGCCAGTGCCGCCCTGAGGCGTCACGACGGATTCACCCTCCTGGTCACCCCCGACGTGCAGACGGCGGAACGCCTGGAGGCCAACCTGCACTTCTTCCTCGCCGGGGAAGACCTACCGGTGCTCTCCCTGCCGGACTGGGAGACCCTGCCCTACGACGTCTTCTCCCCCCACGAGGATATCGTCTCCCGGCGCCTGCAGACCCTGGCCCGACTCCCCGGGCTGCGCCGTGGCGCCCTGATCATCCCGGTGAACACCCTCCTGCAGCGCCTGCCCCCCCGTGCCTGGCTGCAATCCGAATGCCTCGACCTGAGCCGGGGCCAGCGCATCGACCGGGAGGCCCTGATCCGGGGGTTTGAGCAGGCGGGGTACCGCCACGTGAGCCAGGTGATGGAGCACGGGGAATACGCCGTGCGCGGGGCCCTGGTGGACGTGTTCCCCATGGGCAGCGAGGCGCCCTACCGCATCGACCTGATGGACGACGAGATCGAGACCCTGCGCACCTTCGATCCGGAGACCCAGCGGTCCCGGGAGACCATCGACCGGGTGCGTCTGCTGCCGGCCCATGAATTCCCCCTGAACGAGGCCGGCATCAAGACCTTCCGCCGCCGCTACCGCACCCTCATCGAGGGCGACCCCCAGGCCAGCGTCATCTACCGGGAGGTGAGCCAGGGCCACGCCCCGGCAGGGGTGGAATACTACCTGCCGCTGTTCTTCGAGGGCCTGGAGACCCTGTTCGACCACCTGCCGGCCCACACCCTGGTGCTGCGCCTGGGGGACGTGGACACCCCGGCCCGCACCTTCAGCGAGCAGGTGGCCCAGCGCTATGAGCAGCGGCGCCACGACCGGGAACGCCCCCTGCTGCCCCCGCAATCCCTCTTCCTGGAGGAGGAGGAACTGCTAGCCCGCCTGGAGACCTATCCCCGGGTGGATCTCTCCCCGGAGACCCTTGCACCACCCCGCGGCCCGTCAGACCGGGAGATGGATGCCCGCCCCCTGGAGGACCTGCGCATCCAGCCGCGCCAGTCCCGGCCGGCCGCCGCCCTCGAGGACTTCCTGACGCGGTTTCACGGGCGGGTCATCCTCCTGGCCGAATCCGCCGGCCGGCGTGAGGTGCTGCTGGATACCCTGCGAAATGCCGGGATCGTGCCCACCCCCGTGGCCGACTGGTCCGAAGCCCTGGCCACCGACGCCTCCCCCGTACTGCTCACCGGACCGCTGCAGGAGGGACTGTGCCTGCCCGGCGCGGGCCTTGCGGTGCTCACCGAATCCAACCTCTTCGGCGAACGCGCCCGGCAGGAGCGGCGCCGGCGTAAGCCCACGCGGGACGCCGATGCCGTGGTGCGCAACCTCACCGACCTGCACCCCGGGGCCCCGGTGGTGCACGAGGAGCACGGCGTGGGCCGTTATCTGGGGCTGCAGAAGATCGACGTGGGCGGACAGGACACGGAGTTCCTCACCCTGGAGTACGCCGGCGGCGACAAACTCTACGTCCCGGTGGCCTCGCTGCACCTGGTGAGCCGCTACACCGGTGCCGACCCGGAAAACGCCCCGCTGCACCGTCTGGGCTCGGAGGCCTGGTCCCGGGCCCGGCGCAAGGCGGCGGAGAAGGCCCGGGACGTGGCGGCGGAACTGCTGGACATCCACGCCCGCCGGGCCGCCCGCAAGGGCCACAGCTACCGCACCCAGGACGAGGAATACGCCGCCTTCGCCGCCACCTTCCCCTTCGAGGAGACCCCGGACCAGCAGAGTGCCATCGATGCGGTGCTGGCGGACATGGCCTCGGAACGCCCCATGGACCGGGTGGTCTGCGGGGACGTGGGCTTTGGCAAGACGGAGGTGGCCATGCGCGCCGCCTTCGTGGCGGTGCAGAACGGGCGCCAGGTGGCGGTGCTGGTGCCCACCACCCTGCTGGCCCAGCAGCACGACCAGAACTTCCGGGACCGCTTCGCGGACTGGCCCATCCGCATCGAATCCCTCTCCCGCTTCGGTTCCGGCAAGCAGCAGCAGGAGGTGCTCCGCAGCCTGGAAGGGGGACGCGTGGACATCGTCATCGGCACCCACAAGCTGCTGCAGGGGAACGTCCGCTTCAAGAACCTGGGGCTGGTGATCGTGGACGAGGAACAGCGCTTCGGGGTCCGTCACAAGGAGCGGCTCAAGGCCCTGCGCGCCGAGGTGGACATGCTCACCCTCACCGCCACCCCCATCCCGCGTACCCTGAACATGGCCCTGGCAGGCCTGCGCGACCTCTCCATCATCGCCACCCCCCCGGAGGAGCGGCTCACCATCAAGACCTTCGTCGGGCAGTGGAACGATACCCTGATCCAGGAGGCCTGCCTGCGGGAGATGCGCCGCGGTGGGCAGGTCTACTTCCTGCACAACGAGGTGCAGGACATCGAAAAGACCACGGAGCATCTCGCCCGGCTGGTGCCCTCGGCCCGCATCGGCATTGCCCACGGCCAGATGCGGGAGCGGGAGCTGGAACAGGTGATGCTGGACTTCTATCACCGGCGCTACCACATCCTGGTGTGCACCACCATCATCGAGACCGGCATCGACGTGCCCACGGCCAACACCATCCTCATCGACCGGGCCGACCGCATGGGACTGTCCCAGCTGCATCAGCTGCGCGGCCGCGTGGGGCGCAGCCATCACCGGGCCTATGCCTATCTCATCACCCCCCACCCCTCCGCCCTGACCAAGGACGCCAGCAAGCGCCTGGAGGCCATCGCCTCCCTGGAGGATCTGGGGGCCGGCTTCACCCTGGCCAGTCACGACCTGGAGATCCGTGGCGCCGGGGAACTGCTGGGGGATGAACAGAGCGGCCAGATCCAGGAGGTGGGCTTCTCCCTCTACAACGAACTGCTGGACCGGGCCGTCCGCGCCCTGCGGGAGGGCCGCATGCCGGAACTGGAGCCCGCCGGCGGCGAGACCACCGAGGTGGAGCTGGGTCTGCCCGCCCTGCTCCCGGATGACTACGTGCCGGACATCCACAACCGCCTGATCCTCTACAAGCGCCTCTCCGCCTGCAAGGACCAGGATCAGGTGCGGGAGATGGAGGTGGAGATGGTGGACCGTTTCGGCCTGCTGCCGGAACCGGCGAAGCACCTGGTGGAGGCCACGCGGCTGAAACTGCGCCTGCAGCCCTATGGGGTGCGCAAGCTGGAGATGGGCCCCCGGGGCGGGCGGCTGCAGTTCCTCCCCGAACCGCCGGTGGATCCGGCCAGCATCATCGAACTGGTGCAGTCGGATCCCCAGCGCTACCGCCTGGAGGGACAGGACCGGCTGCGTTTCGAGGAGGACACCCAGAGCCTGGATCAGCGGGTCCAGGCCGTGCTGCGCCTGCTGGATCGGCTGTCCCTGCGGGAAGAGACCCGGGCGGCCTGAGCCCCCAGGGGCTCAGCTGCGCCCGTAGGTGTCCTCGAAGCGGATGATATCGTCCTCCCCCAGATAGCTGCCCGACTGCACCTCGATCAACTCCAGGGGGATGCGGCCGGGATTCTCCAGACGATGGCTGATGCCCAGGGGGATGTAGGTGGATTCGTTCTCCGAAAGGATGAACTGCTCCTCCCCCCGGGTGATGCGCGCCGTCCCCCGCACCACGATCCAGTGTTCCGCCCGATGGTAATGCATCTGCAATGAGAGCTGCTGCCCGGGCTTGACGGTGATGCGCTTCACCTGGAAGCGGGAGGCGGCATCGATCTGCTCATAGGTCCCCCAGGGGCGGGCGACACAGCGGTGGTTCTCCGACTCCTCTCGGCCGTCGGCCCGCAGCCGGGCGACGATCTCCTTCACCTCCTGATGGCGGTCCTTGTGCATCACCAGCACGGCATCCTTCGTCTCCACCACCACCAGATCCTCCACCCCCACGGCAGCCACCAGGCGGGCGTCGGCATGCAGATAGCAGTTGCGCGTCCCTGTGAGCAGGACATCCCCCACCGCCACGTTGCCTTCCGGATCCCGTTCACCGGCGGACCACAGGGCGGTCCAGGAACCCACATCGCTCCAGTCCGCCTCCAGGGGCACCATGACGGCACGCCGCGTCGGCTCCATCACGGCATAGTCCACGGACTCGCTGCGGCAGGCCGCAAATGCCTCCGAGTCCAGGCGCAGGAAGTCCAGATCCCCCCGGGCTCCGGCCCAGGCCTGCTCACAGGCCTCCAGGATATCCGGTGCATGGACCTTGAGTTCCTCCAGAAAGGTGGAGGCCCGGAAGACGAACAGCCCGCTGTTCCAGTAGTAGTGCCCGCTGGCCACATAGGTGCGGGCCGTATCCAGGTCGGGTTTCTCCACGAATTCCCGTACCGGCGCCCCCCCCCCACCGGCACCGGCCTCCACCCGGATATAGCCGTAACCGGTATGGGGTTCCGTCGGTGGGACCCCAAAGGTCACCAGGGCCCCGGAACGGGCCGCTTCCACGGCCATGGCCACCGAACGGCGAAAGGCCTCCACATCCTGGATCAGATGGTCCGCCGGCATCACCAGCAGCACCGGATCCTCCCCTGAGGCGCGGGCGCAAAGAGCCGCCGCCGCCACCGCCGGGGCCGTATTGCGTCCCACCGGCTCCAGCAGGATGCCACCGGGCCGGATGTCCATCTGACGCAGCTGTTCCGCCACCAGGAAACGATGGGCCTCGTTACAGATCATCAGGGGCGGTGCGGTTCCGGCGGGCAGGCGGGCCAGCGTTGCCTGCAGCAGGGTTTCCCCTGTGCCCGTCAGGGGCAGAAACTGCTTCGGATACAGCTGCCGGGACATGGGCCACAGGCGGGTCCCGGCCCCACCGGACAGGATCACGGGAATCAGGTTCATATCGTCTCCTTGCATGGGATTCACGGGATCCATGGCCTCCGGGCTATCCATCCGTCTGCAATGGCAATGAGGAGGGGCCCTGCCCCTCTGCCGGAGGACATGGGAGATGGCGGCACCGCTCCCCTTTCCCGGATCATATCCCCCCGGGAACCGGCCCGCACCCCGTTGGCGGAATCTTCGGAGGCACAAACGACAAGGGGACCCCGAAGGGTCCCCTTGCGATGCTTCCTTTCCGGGGTCAGGACAAGCCCGGCCCCTTCCTGAGACGCCGATGGATCAGGCGTCGGCGGCGTCCTGGGCCACGTCGGCCTTGGCCTCGGTGGTGGCTGCCTCATCCTGCGCGGGCGTCCAGCCTTCCCGACGCTCCACCCGGTTCAGCTCCGGATAATCGTTGAGCATCGGAGCGCCATCCAGGGGCAACTGCAGACCATTGTGGCAGGTGGCGCAGTTGGCCTTGGGGGCATCCCCAGCGGCGACACCCAGACGGTTGCTCGGATACACCGGCTGCAGCGGGTTCAGGTAGTCCACGTTGAGCATGCGCACCAACTCGATCCCGTGCCAGGCGGTGACACGCTGCACCGGGCTGGTCCCCCAGTCCGGGAAGTTGTTGGTGTTATGACACGTGGTGCAGGTGGCACCCAGGGCTTTGGAGAAGTGGATCATCAGACCGTATCCCCACTCCGCATCCATCAGGTTGTCCGGATCCTCGGGTCCGGGCAGCGAGGTGCGCGGGGTGACCCGGAGGTTCTTCGGATCCTCCTGCAGGAAGGCGGAGAAGACATCATTGGGCAGGGAGGTGGAGGCGACGTTATCCCCCGCCAGGTTCTGCCCCATGCGCTGAGCCGAGAACCCGCTGGCCTGCTTCATGCCCGGATCCTCGTACCAGATATTCTCCGGCACAGGGTTGCCCATATGGCAGGTATAGCAGGTGACGCCGGTCTGCCCCACGTGGGCATCCCACTCGGTGTTGATGGTCTTGGTCATCTCCAGCATGTTCCGGGAGACGATCTTCGTGTAGATGTTCTCATCCGCGAAGTTCCCCGGAACGTGGCAATAGTTACAACCCTCTTCCGGCGCCACCCAGGCAGTGATGGCGTTCATCAGACGGTTGAACTCGCCGATGCTGAGATCGCCCAGCACCTCCACGTTCTCGTAGATATCCCCGGCCTTGGGACCACTGGAAGATGCCGGCCCTTCCACCGGAGGGATCTCCATATCGGCCCGTTTGCGGGCCTCCAGGTGGCGCTTGGTCACCTGTTCCAGGCCCAGGCCTCGATAGCCCTTCTGGTCCGTTTCAACCCCGACTGGCAGTTCACAGCCAGTCACCATGATCGCGGCGCCCGTGAGTGCCGCCGCTGTAAACACTTTGCGCTTCATCGTTTTCATTGCGACATCCCTTACTTGACCGGATCTTCAACACCCGGATGGACATCCGGATACGACGGGGCGACGCCATGGTCGATCGCCCACAGGTACCAGTTGTCCACGACCGTACCGGTGAGCAGGATGCCGATGCCGCCAGTGACCGGCACGAGCACGGCGAACCACCAGGCCCAGCGGTGGATGGATTCCATGGTGGCGTTGAAGCCCATGGTCCAGCGCCAGAACAGGGCGGCACGGTCGGAGGCGGTGCCCCGGTCCGTGATCTGCTCGATCTCGCGCTCACCACCGTAGCGGCCCACCGCCAGCACCGTCGCACCGTGCATGGCAAACAGCAGGGCCGAACCATACAGGAAGGCGATGGACAGCATGTGGAACGGGTTGTAGTACAGGTTGCCGTACTTCAGGGAGAACGCCGTGGTCCAGTCCAGATGCGGGAAGATGCCGAACGGCACCGCCTCGGACCAGTCCCCCATCAGCACCGGGCGGAAGAAGCCCAGGCAGAGGAACAGGAAGATGGCGGAGGCGAACGCCCAGGCCACGTGAGTGCCCAGTTCCAGGGCCCGCGCCCGGCGGTACATGCGTACCCACCACAGCAACAGGGAGGTCGTCAGGAAGAACCCGGCCATGAGCCACCAGCCGCCTTCCTGCAGGGGAGGAATCCCCAGACCGTACTCCGGCTGCGGCGGCTCCAGTCCCAGCCAGAAGAGCTGGCGGATGAACTGGATGACGTCGTAGTTCACCTGTGCAAGGAAGTTGAAACCAATGATCAGGATTGCGGTCAGACCAAAGACGATGGACAGCAATCCCGTCCAGCCTAGATAGATGGGTCCAAGCTGAGCGCTACCGATCTTGCCAAACCAGTAGACCAGCGTCGGTTTGCCGATGCGTTCACGATTTCCGCGCTCGATCGGCACGCCGGCTTCAGGCTCTGCCTGAACCTGCACCCGATTGAATATATTCTGATATTCGGCCATTGTGGGTCCCCTTTCATTAAGCCCAGATCGGAAGGTCAAGCCACCAGTTCCACCATTCCGGCCAACTGCGGGTCCAGAAGGGGCCGCTGATGATGATGCAGACCGCGCTCCAGAAGGCCGCGTTCAGCGCCAGGAAGAGGCCCAGACGGTGGATGCCGAGGGCACCGATGGAGTAGCCGATGGTGTCGCGGAAGAAGGTGTCTTCGTATTCGGGGGTCTTGACCGCCTGTCCCTTCTTCGGGTTGGTCACCGACAGGATCAGGCCGCCGTGCAGGGACAGCGCCAGGGCCGTGGTGAAGAAGAAGGTGATGGCCAGCATGTGGGCCGGGTTGTAGTGGAAGTGCAGGAACTGGTAACCGACATTGGACACCCAGTCCAGGTGACTCATGATGCCGTACGGGAATCCGTGGCCCCAGGCGCCCAGCAGGATCGGACGGAAGACCACCAGGGTGACATAGGCGAATACGGCGACGCCAAAGGCGATCGGCACGTGATAGCCCATGCCCAGTTTGTTGCAGATCTCCACCTGGCGCAGCCCCCAGGACACGAAGGCGCCGATGGCACACATGGTGATGAACTGCCACAGCCCGCCCTCATCCAGTGGCGCAAGGCCCAGGCCATAGCTCAGATCGGGGGGATTGATGCTGATCTGCCAGATGTTCCAGGTCGGGCCCATCGCCGCGCCCCAGACGATCAGGAGCGTCCCCAACAACGCGAAGACGGCCGTTAAAACCCCGAAAAATCCGACGTAGAAGGGGCCGACCCAGAAGTCGAATAGATCACCCCCGATCAACGTCCCCCCGCGTACGCGGTACCTCTTCTCAAAGCTCAGCATGGACATTCCTAGAACCTCCGGTCAGAAAGGCTTCGGCCGGAGATTCCGGCCGTCGCCCTATACTCTCAACACGCCAACCAGCGCGCTGCTCAAGGTGCCGGGCGGGGCCGGCATATGCACCTTTCCCCGCCCGATACCCTTGGCTGCAGACGCTGTTACGACAGTGTTGACGTGCCCGCCTGAGCCTCCACGGCGGTCGTGTCGACCGCGGCGGTGTGCATCCAGTTGAAGCGTTCGGTGCTCAGCAGGATGAAGTGGATCAGCAGCGCCAGCACGGCGAGGAAGGTGAACAGGGCAACCAGCGCTCTGCGCGGATCGAACAGCAGCCAAATGCGCCACATATTGATATCTCCTACATTGAGATGAAACAGCTTATACTTCTTCGCTTAGGTACGGCTTGAGACTTGCTTCGCCCGTTGGGCAGAAGGTCTTACCAAGCCACACCCCAGGGACGCCACATCCAGGCCAGGACGTGAGCCACAGCGGCCACGGCCAGGAAGCCCATCATGCTGGTCATGAAGACGCCGTGGAATTCCATGGCCTCTTCTTCGTTGAGCCCAGAGAGCGAACCTTTCGTTTCGTCAACCATTTACTTACCCTCCAATTGAGCCTTGTTGGCAAATACCGCGTTGACTCAACGCGATCACGATCGCCGCGGCCTGTCTTGCACCGCGACAAAATCAACGATCACGGCATCCGCAACCGGAGTTGCGCTCCCGCGACCGATTCCTGATCCCCCGGACCGGGGAATCCCGTCCCGTGGAGCGGACCCGGTCACGGGCCCACCCCAACCAGGGGACGAAAACAGGTCATTCCATCGGAGCATCATGCCGGCGCCCCCTCGCCGTTGCGCGCCTGGTGCACGCGCTCCGCGGTCACCCGCTCCTCTCCCGCCTTGCGGGCAGCCGCCTCGATGCCGTCCCGCAGTCGTTTGGCGGCGGAGATGCGCGTCACCATGGGGTAGCGCTCCACCATCTCGTCCAGGGCCCGCTTGGCCTCATCGTCCCAGGGCAGTTCGTGATGGGAGCGGGTGGGTGTCGCATCCACCCGGTCCAGATCCGTCCCCAGGGGCAGGATGTGGAACAGGGCATCGAACAGGGCGTTGCACACCTCCTGCACCAGATAGGTGGCCCCGGCGTAGCCCATGAAGGGGGTCCCGGTATGCCGCCGCACGATGGCCCCCGGGAAGGAGACCGGGATGTATGCGGCGCGCCCCCCGGTTTCGGACAGGTACATGCGTTCGTTGTAGCTGCCAAAGAGCACCAGCGGGGTCCTCTCGTGCACTGCCTGGCGCACCGCTTGGTTGTCCGGCTTCTTGCCTGCGCTGCGGGCGAAGGCGAAGTTGCAGGGCATGCCCATCTCGTCCTCGAGGAAATGGCGAATGCCTCGGGCGTAGGTCTCGGTGGCGCTGATGCCGAAACTGGCCGTGCCGAAGAAGTCCTGGGTCACCGACCGCCACAGGTCCCATAGGGGCTTGATGGTGGTGTGCTTCTCCTGCTCGATGAAGGGTTCCGGATCCAGGTCCAGCAGTTCCCCCAGCTTTCTCAGGAAACGGGTGGTGCTGTGCAGGCCGATGGGGGCCTGCAGATAGGGCCGCTCCAGGGTTTCGCACAGCATGCGCCCGAATTCCCGGTACATGCAGATATTCACTTCCGCCTCCGCCAGGCGCGGCACCTCGGCCAGATGGCTGCCCAGGGGGAACACCATGTTCACCTCGGCGCCGATCCCTTCCACCAGGCGACGCACCTCCGCCAGATCCGACGGCATGTTGAAGATGCCGTAGCTGGGGCCGATGAGGTTCACCTTGGGGCGCTCTCCCGCCTTGCGGGGCTTCACTTCAGGGACCGTGCGGCTGCCGTACTGGGTCCAGAGCCAGTTCAGCGCCCGGTCTGCGGATTCCCACTGATCCTCGTCGATGGTGCGGGGCAGGAAACGCTGGATGTTGGTGCCCTCGGGGGTCACCCCGCCGCCGATCATCTCGGCGATGGAGCCGGTCACCACCACGGCAGGCAGTTCCGGATCCAGGGTGTCGTGGGCCCGCTTCATGGCCTGCTCGGTACCGCTCTGACCCAGCTCCTCCTCACCCAGACCGGTGACGACGATGGGCAATTCATGGGGCGGCAGGGCGTCGGTATAGTGCAGCACCGAAGTCACAGGCAGGTTTTCGCAGCCCACGGGCCCATCGATGATCACCTGCAGGCCCTTGACGGCGGTGAATACATAGACCGCGCCCCAATAGCCCCCTGCCCTGTCCAGATCCTGGATCAGCATCAGGATGCACCCCCCTGACGCTTCATACGGCGGCGCATCTTCTCCCGGAATTCCGGATGTTCCTCGGGCATGCCCTCCCAGATGCCGGCGCTGGTACCGGAGCCCACCGAGCCGAAGAAGGCCTTCATGCGGTCGAAACGCTCCCGGTTCCCCATCGCCGTGTTGATCACCTGGGCCAGGGAGCCGGCCCCCGCCGGTCCCATGAGGGGACGGGCAGAGATGAGATTGGTGAAGTACAGGGCCGGGATGCCCCGTTCCTTGGCGGCCTGGACCACCGGCGTGGTGCCGACCACCAGATCAGGCCCGAATTCCGCCATGGCCTCCAGGTCCTGCTCCAGGGTTCCCCGATACTGCACCCGAACCCCCCGGGCCTCCAGCCATTCCCGATCCGTTTCAGACCAGGGGGTCCGGGGGCAGGCAGTCCCCACATACGGCACTTCGGCCCCGCTCTCGATGAGCAGGCGCGCCACCAGGAGTTCGGAGCCCTCGTATCCGGACAGGGTGATGCGCCCCTTCACCGGGGCGTCGGCCAATGCCTGACGGATGGCGGGCAGGAAACGGTCCTTGGCGGCTCCCACGGCATCCGCCTGGATACCGCAGGCCTCGCCGATAGCCTCCAGCCAGGCGGCAGTGCCGTCATAGCCCACGGGGGCGGAGCCCACCACCTCGCGCCCGGCCTCGTTGAGCTCGCCAATGGAATCGGTATAGAAGGGATGGATCGCGGCGCCCACGGCGCAGTCCAGCGCGGCATAGAGTTCGCGCCACTCCCGGGTGGGTACCACCGGACCGGTGTCCAGTCCCAGGGGATCCAGCAGGGCCCCCAGGGTGACCGGATCCGCGGGGAACATCTCCCCGAGGAAGGTCACCGTGGGCCGGGCCTTGCGCCCTTCCCGCGGGGCCTGCACCGGGCCCTGCTCGGCCTCGCTCCGGGCATAGCGCAGCATGGCACCGGCAAGGATGTCCTTGGCCTCGGCATGGGTGCCCACCCCGAAACCGGGGACATCAATGCCGATGATGCGTACCCCATTGATCTGCTTGGGCAGCAGCCGCAACGGGACCCCGGAGGCGGTGGGCACACAGAGATTGATGACCACCACCACGTCGTTGATTTCGGGATCCGCCAACTGTGCCACGGCGTCGCGGATATCCTCGAACAGTTTGCCGGTGACCAGGGTCTCGGAGTCGAAGGGCACGTAGTTCACCGTGCGCCGGGCCCCGTAGAAATGGGAGGTGAAACTCAGGCCATAGACGCAGCAGGCGGAACCGCTCAGCACCGTGGCAGTGCGGCGCATGCGCAGCCCCACCCGCAGGGATCCGAAGGCGGGGCACATGGTCTGGGGCTGGTCATGGGGCCCCTTGGGGGTATCCTTGTCGCGGCGGTGCAGCACCGCCTCGCCGCTGGCAACAGCCGCCTGGCGGCGCACCTCGGACCGCTCCCCCTCACAGCGGAAGACAGGTGCCTCGGGGGAACCCTGGGATTTTTCCGCGGTCTTTTGAGTCATGGGATCGTGGTCGCGGCCGGATGCAACGGATGCGTCAAAAGCGTTGCCCGCCCCCCCCATGGCGGCGTCCAGGACACCCTCAGTGTCTCCCGGGTGTCCGCGATATCCTTCAGACATCGTCATAGATCACCTCAAGGGACGGTTTCTTGACCACCGTGCCGCCGCGCATATCCTCCGGCGTCGCCGGCTCCAGCACCACATCCCGGCCCACGGCCTCGCTCTTGAACAGACCCAGGAGCTCGTCCTGGGTGAGCGGGTTGGGCTGTTGCGGCGGGGCCTCGGCCACCTGGGTGGACAATTCCTGGAAGAGCGGCCCCCATTCCCCGTCGGGATGGGCCACGATCTGGTAATTGGCGCTCTTGCGCCGGATGTCGTCATTGGCCGGGATGGAGGCCAGCACCGGGATCCGCGCTGCCTCGGCATAGGCCTGGGCCTCACCGGTGCCGTCATCCTTGTTGATGACGATGCCGGCCACGCCCACATGTCCCCCCAGCTTGCGGAAATACTCCACCGCCGAGCAGACGTTGTTCACCACGTAGAGGGACTGCAGGTCGTTGGACCCCACCACGATCACCTTGTGGCACAGGTCCCGGGCGATGGGCAGACCGAAGCCGCCGCAGACCACATCCCCCAGGAAATCCAGCAGGACATAGTCGAAACCCCACTCGTGGAATCCCAGCTTCTCCAGGATCTCGAAGCCGTGGATGATGCCGCGGCCACCACAGCCGCGCCCCACCTCGGGGCCACCCAGTTCCATGGCGAAGACACCGTCCCGCTTGAAGCAGACATCCCCGATCTCCAGGGTTTCGCCTGCCTCTTTCTTCCTGGCAGCGGTGTCGATGATGGTGGGGCAGGCCCGGCCACCGAACAGCAGGGAGGTGGTGTCGCTCTTGGGATCGCAGCCGATGAGCAGCACACGCTTGCCCTGCCGGGCCAGCATGTAGGAAAGGTTGGAGAGCGTGAAACTCTTCCCGATGCCGCCCTTACCGTAGATGGCAATGATCTGGGTCTGATTGGCAGCAGGGGTTTGCACGCTGGTTTCACCTTTGGGCTGTTGACCGTCGCGGCCACTCCCTTCACGGAGCCGGTCGCGCAGGCCTGGCATGGATACCGGGGACTGGCCGATGGCGCCTTTCACTGCCCACTCCTCCAGTCCAGAATCATCTTCAGGCACCGTGGCTCACCGAAGGCCGTCTGGTAGGCCTGCTGAGCCTCACTTACAGGATGGCGGTGCGTGATCAGTCCGTGCAAGGATACGCGACCTGACCCGATCAGGTTGTTGATCTCCGTCAGATCACCGGGCTGCCATTCCGCCGCGCAACGCAGGCGCGCCTCGCGCATGAAGGCCGGGGGGAAGGCAAAACTCAACGGCTGGCTGTAGAAACCGGCCAGCACCAGCTCGCCGCCACGGCCGAGGCGGGCGATGAGGGTGTCCAGCAGGCCGGCATCGCCACTGACGTCGATGATCCGTCCGTAGTCCTGGCGCGTGTCCTGATCGGGATGCACCACCTGGTACCCTTCATTCCCTTCCCGGCGGGCCTCGTTCACCTCCCAGACCACGGGGCTCCCCCCGGTGGCCACGGCGATACGGGCCAGGAGGCGGCCAAGCACACCATGGCCGATGATGAGTTCGGGCAGGAGGTGATCCTGGGGCGGCTGCCCCTGGAAGATGGCGTGATAGGCGGTGGCGGCCAGGGCCAGGAGGACGCCCTCCTCTTCCAGACCCTCCGGCAGCGGCACCACCTTGGCGCCGGGGACCACCACACGGGAGGCGGCCCCGCCGAAGAGTCCCCGCACCTCACCGTAACAGGCGGCGCCGGGCACGAAGACCCTTTCCCCTTCCCGGCGGCCGGAATCCGGTCCGGCGGCGGCGATCCGCCCGACGGACTCGTAGCCGGGCACCAGGGGATACCCCATGCCGGGGAAATCGGGCATGCGGCCGGTCCACAGGAGGCGTTCCGTGCCGGTGCTGATGCCGCTCCAGAGGATGTCCACCACCACGTCGGCATCACCCGGAGCGGTCAGTTCCAGCTCGCTGACGACCAGTTGCTCGGGCTTTTCGATGACGACGGCGGTCGCTTTCATGGCGTTCGGACCCGGGGCGGGTTACCCCTGCGAAATATGCGTGTAAGTCTAGCGTGACCCTAAAGGTTGTCAACCCAAACTCACACCCGCCCCGGGTCACGGTTCGGCCAACATGACCCGCGTCAATAAAGGATTCCGCGTGGACAAAAGACGCACCCGGGAGAACCCCGCCCGCCGCAGCAGGGCCTCCAGTTCCTCGGGGGTACGGGGGCGGCCACGCCCCATGGCAAAGAGATAGACGCCGAAATAGGCATCCCCCATGGGCTCGGCCCCGGGGGTCCCGGCCATGGGTTCGGCCAGAAGCAATGCCCCGCCGGGTTCCAGGGCCTGGCGGGCGGCCTGCAGCAGTCCGAGGATGTCGGCGTCGTCGTGGTCATGGACCACGCGCACCAGGGAGATCAGGTCGGCCCCCGGAGGCAGCGGATCCCGGAAGAAGTCCCCGCTGCAGACCTCCGCGCGCTCCTCCAGACCTGCAGACGCCAGGCGGCGGCGGCCCTGTTCCGCCACGGCAGGGAGATCATAGAGCCTCAGCCGGATCTCCGGCACCCGCGCCCCCACGGCGGTGAGGAAGGTGGCGTTCCCCCCTCCCAGATCCATGAGGCGGCGGTAGCCCCGGGGGGTGAAGGCATCCAGGATCTCCTCCGCCACCAACTGCTGGGAAACGGCCATCAACTCGGTATAGGGGGTGACGTGCGCCCCTTCCAGTTCCGCCGGCGGCCGATCCCCGGCGTAGGCCCAATAGGCCCCCAGACGGGTCTCTCCGGCCTCACCCCGGAACAGGGCCAGCGGATCGCGCAGGTCGTCATAGAGCATGGCGTGGTGTGCCACCATGGCGGGGATGCCGGGATGGGCCATCATCGCCGCCCCGTGCACCCCCAGGCCGTAGCGGCCACGGCCGAAGGGCTCCAGCAGCCCCAGGGCACAGGCGGCCTTGATGAGGACGAGTGCATTCTCCTCAGGCATCTCCATCCAGGCCGCCAGCTGTGCCGGGGTCTGCGGACCTTCGCGGTGCACATGGCCCAGGACATCCAGACGCACACAGGTGTACAGGATCTGGGAGTAGACAAATCCGGAAACCAGGTCGAACAGGGCCCGGGACCGCTGCCTGGCGACAGGCCGCGTCAGGGGGAAGGCGGCCGCCCAGCGCTGGAAACGCCGGCTGGAGAGGATGCGGTTGCGCAGATGGAGCAGGCCGCCCCGCCAGGGGGCCGTAAACGGCACCCCCGCGACCAGCCGTCTGCCGGGACGAGGCATGATGGGATGGGGATCAGGCGGCCTGCTGGGCCAGTTCCTTGGGCAGGAAGCGAGCGGCCTGCTTCAACAACAGGACCCGCAGTTCCTCCTCCCCGGGGCAGGCGGGAATGGAGGCCATGGCCTCCTCCAGGAGCCGTTTGAGCCGTTCGGTGGCCCCCTTCACGCCCAGCTGGCGCACGGCATTGGGACGGTCCAGGGCCTCGTCCTGACCCACCGGCTTGCCCAGTTCCTCGGGATTGGACACGGCATCGCGCAGGTCATCGGCCACCTGGAAGGCCTCCCCCAGCTTCTCCCCCAGGGCACGCCAGGGGGCGGGTTCATACCCCGCAGCCGCGGCACCCGCCATGGTGGCGGCGGCGAACAGGGCGCCGGTCTTGGCCCGCTGGTATTCGGCCAGATCCACCCGGGGTTCGCATTCCCAGGCCTGGCCGGCGATGATCCCGGAGGGTACGCTCACCCCCTGCCCCACCGTGGTGAGCAGGGATGCCAGGCGTTCGGGCGCCTGCATCGCCCCCCGGGCCAGGGCCTCCATGGCCACGACGATGAGGGCGTCTCCGGCAAGTACCGCCAGACGCTCCCCGTAGGCAGCATGTACGGAGGGCTTGCCCCGGCGCAGGTCGGCACCATCAAAACAGGGCAGATCGTCATGCACCAGGGAGGCGCAGTGCATCAGCTCGATGGCAGCGGCGGCGGCATCCGTCACCTCGGGGGCATCATCCCCACAGGCCTGGGCCACCGCCAGCACCAGCTGGGGGCGGATACGGGCGCCACCGGGGAAGACTGCGTAGCGAATCGACTCGAGCAGCAGGGGCGGGCCGGCGGGGGATTCACCATGTGCCAGCGCCCGTTCCAGTGCCTGCTCGATTCGCGTCGTGGCTTCCATGGTTTACCTAAGCCCCCTGTGTCAGGTTTACTTGTCAGTATTGGATGCTGTCCAGCATAGACACAACCCCCGGCCGAGTCAAAGGCCGCCCAGGAGACAGGGAACGCTGTGAATACACCCAGAATCGTGATCATCGGCGCCGGTATCGGCGGCCTTTCCGCGGCCCTGGAGTTGGCCCACCGGGGCCTGGACGTGACCGTGGTGGAAAAGGCCCAAGCCCCCGGGGGCAAGATCCGGGAGGTGGAGGCCGACGGGACACCCATGGATGCCGGACCCACCGTCTTCACCATGCGCTGGGTCTTCGACGAGTTGCTGGAGGCCGTGGGGGAATCCCTGGAGAGCCATCTGACCCTCCAGCCCATGGGACTCCTGGCACGCCACGCCTGGGGGCCGGAGGAACGCCTGGACCTGCACGCCGATCCGGGGCACTCCGCCCGGGCCATTGCCGACTTTGCCGGAACCGCCGAGGCCGCCCGTTTCCAGGACTTCTGCCAACGGGCGCGGCGCACCTACCACACCCTCAAGGACACCTTCATCCGCGCCCCGCGGCCCAGTCCCGCCACCCTGGTGGGCCGGGCCGGCATACGCGGGCTGGGGGACCTGATCCGCATCTCGCCCTACGACACCCTGTGGCGGGCCCTGGGGAATCACTTCCACGATCCCCGCCTGCGCCAGCTCTTCGCGCGCTATTCCACCTACTGCGGTTCCTCCCCCTTTCAGGCCCCGGCCACCCTCATGCTCATCGCCCATGTGGAGCAGGAGGGGGTATGGATGGTGGAGGGGGGCATGGCCCGCATCCCCGGGGCCCTGGCGAACCTTGCCGCCCGCCGCGGGGCACGGTTTTGCCACGGCCATGCCGTGACCGAGATCCTGGTGCAGGGGGGCCGGGCCCGGGGGGTGCGCCTGGCGGACGGCGAGGAGATCCGGGCCGATGCCGTGCTCAGCAACGCCGACGTGGCGGCCCTGCAGCAGGGACATCTGGGGACTGCGGTCCGCCAGGCCGTGGCCCACGACCGGGGACGGCAGCGTTCCCTGTCCGCCGTCACCTGGAACCTGCGTGCGCCGGTGGGTGGCTTTCCCCTGCTGCGCCATAATGTATTCTTCTGCCGGGATTACCACGCCGAGTTCGAGGATGTGTTCGGCCGCGGTCGTCTCCCGGCCGAACCCACGGTCTACGTCTGCGCCCAGGACCGGGGCGACCGGGACAGCGACGGGATCTCTCCGCAGGAGGACCGTCTGCTCTGCCTGGTGAACGCCCCCCCCCTGGGTGACCGACCCGCCCCCAGCCCCGAGGAGATCGCACGATGCGAGGAGACCAGCTTCCGCCTGCTGCAACGCTGTGGACTGCAACTGGAGCGCCCGGGGACAGGGGCGGTGGTGACCGCCCCGCCCCAGTTCGAGCAGCTGTTTCCGGGGACGGGGGGCGGCCTCTACGGCCAGGCGATGCATGGATGGCGGGCATCGTTCAATCGTCCCGGGACGCGCAGTCGGATCCCGGGGCTGTACCTGGTGGGGGGCAGCGTGCACCCGGGGGCGGGGGTGCCGATGGCGACCCTCTCGGGGCGGCTTGCCGCGTCGGCCCTGCTGTCGGACCTGACTTCTCGGAAGCGGTAGCCCCCGGTGGGTACCTCTGGTGGTATGTGGATGCCCTCAGCGACGACGGCCGGCGGGGGCTCACCCTCATCGCCTTCGTGGGCAGCGTCTTCTCCCCCTATTACGCCCGTGCGCGGCGGCGCGGATCGGCGGATCCGGAACAGCACTGCGCGGTGAACCTGGCCCTGTACGGCGAGGGCGGCAAGCGCTGGGCCATGACGGAACGGGGCCGGGGTGACCTGGCACGGGGAGACGGATACCTGACCATCGGTCCCAGCCGCATCCAGTGGGATGGTGAACACCTGGTGATGCAGGTGCGCGAGGTCACCGCCCCCCTGCCCTCACGCCTTGAAGGCACCATCACCCTCACCCCGGACTTCCTCACGGGCTATCACTTCGATCTGGATGGGGGCAGCCGCCACCATTGGCGACCGCTGGCCCCGTCGGGGCGTATCCGCGTCGAAATGAATCATCCAGCCATGCGCTGGGAGGGGCATGCCTACCTGGACAGCAACCGGGGGGAAGAACCCCTGGAGGCGGGATTTTGCTACTGGGACTGGTCCCGGGCCCCCATGGGGGACGGAGGCACGGTGGTACTCTACGAGGCGCGGACCCGCGAGGAGGAGCACCGCCTGTTGAGCCTGCGCTTTGACGACCGGGGCCGGGCCGAAGCGATGACACCGCCGCCGCACCAGACCCTGCCCACGGCCACCGTATGGCGGGCCCCACGGGGTACCCGGGCGGACGCCGGCAGTGCCCGGATCCGTCAGACCCTGGAGGACACCCCCTTCTACGCCCGCTCCCTGGTGGACATGGGCATCCACGGGGAACAGGTCACCGCCTTCCACGAGAGCCTGTCCCTGGACCGGTTTATCTCCCCGGTGGTGCAGTGGATGCTGCCCTTTCGCATGCCCCGGCGGGCCCGGGGCTAGGAGGGCTCAGCCCGCCACCGGACTGCGCCGGCGTGTCCCCCGTTGCACGCCGGCGCCGGTATCCCGTTGTTCCAGGCGGAGGAAGAGGTTGTGCAGCCACATGAGGCGGTGTTCCAGCCGTCCCATGGCCAGGGCCGCGGGGCGCACGCTGCCCGCCTCCATGGATTGCTCGCGCACCGCATCCACGAGGAAGCGGTTGGCCTCCAGGGGCTCCTCCGCCAGGATGCGGTTCATGGCCTGCAGCTCCTCGGCGGAGCAGCGCTGGAGGATGCGGGAAAGGGCGCGGATCTTGCGCGCCGGGGGAACCACCGCCCGCCGGGTCACGGAGTCCAGCCCGTTGCGTTCCACCTCCCGGCCGATCTCCGCATACAGGACCATGGCGGCCTGGATCCCGGGGCGGCAGGACGGCGGCAGGGTCTGGATGCCCACGGCCCCGCGCTCGTAGAGGACATCCGCCGCCGCCAGCAGGCGCTGCACCACCCGCCCCAGGCCCGGCGTGAAGCGGGGCTGGGCCAGGAAGGCCTCCGGGTCCACCCCCTCCTCATGCATCCACTCCAAAGGCAGATAGATGCGTCCATTGCGGGCGTCCTCGCCCACATCCCGGGCGATGTTGGTGAGCTGCATGGCCACGCCCATGTCACAGGCCCGGGCCAGGGCATCCGGGGAGCGCACCCCCATCACCAGGGTCATCATGGCCCCCACGGTGCCCGCCACCCGGGCCCCATAGTCCTCCAGCGCGGCCTGGTCCGGATAGGTGCGCCCGCCGGTGTCCCATTCGAACCCCTCCAGCAGGGCCTGGGGCAGGGCCTTGGGGATGGAGAAACGCTCCACCACCCGGGCAAAGGCCCGGTCCGCGGCAAAATCCCTGGGTTCGCCGGCATAGATGCGGTCCAGCCGGTCCTGCATGCGTTCCAGACCATCACCCCGTTCATCCAGATCGATGGCGTCGTCCGCCAGCCGGCAGAAGGCGTACATGGCCGTGGCCGGCTCCCGGATCTGCCGGGGCAGGAAGAAGGAGGCGGCATAGAACGAGCGCGAGCCGTCGCACAGCAGATCCCGGCAGGCGGCCAGGTCGGCTGTCCGGGTGGGTCGTCTTGCAGGTGCCTTGAAGCGGTTCATGCGCCCTCCTTTACACGCTGTGCATCAGGCACCACCTCATCCAGCACCTTGGCCGAAGAGATGACCCCCGGAAGCCCCGCCCCGGGATGGGTCCCGGCGCCCACCAGGTAGAGCCGGTCCACATCCTCGCTGCGGTTGCGGGGGCGGAAGGCGGCGCTCTGCCAGAGCACCGGTTCCAGGCCGAACCCGGCCCCCTGGAAGGAATTGAGTTCATCCTGGAAATAACGCGGCGTCACCACATGGGAGATCGCCACCTGGTTCTCCAGGTCCGGCAGGATGCTGGAGGACAGGAAGGATTCGATCCGCCGCCGGTAGGGCTCGGCCTGGGCCTCCCAGTCCACATCCGCCCCCAGATGGGGCACCGGCGAGAGGACATAGAAGGTGTCGCAGCCCTCCGGGGCCATGGAGGGGTCCGTCTTTGTGGGCCGGTGCAGGTAGAGGCTGAAGTCCTCCGCCAGCACCTTGCGCTCGAAGATGTCCTCGATCAGCTCCTTGTAGCGGGGGCCCAGGAGGATGGAATGATGGGGCACGTCCTCGTAGCGGCGCCGGGTGCCGAAGTACCAGACGAACAGCCCCATGGAATAGCGGGCCCGCTCGATGCGCCGATCGGTCCAGTGGCGGCGGTCCTTCGCGGGGATCAGATCGTGATAGGTGCTGGCGGAATCGGCATTGGAGACCACCACGTCGGCGGCAATCTCCTCCCCGGATTTGAGGCGTACCCCGCGGGCCCGGCCGTCCTCCACCAGGATGCGTTCCACCTCGCTGTCATAGTGGATGGCATTGCCCTGCCCCTGGATCAGCCCCACCATCCCCTTGACCAGACTGCCCGTGCCGCCCATGGCGAAATGCACCCCGAAGCGGCGCTCCAAAAAGGAGATCAGGCAGTAGACCGAGGTGGTGCGGAAGGGATTGCCCCCCACCAGCAGGGGATGAAAGCTGAGCACCTGACGCAGCCGCGGATCCCGGATGTGCTTCGACACCAGACCGTAGACGCTGCGGTAGGCCCCCAGGCGCACCAGGTCCGGCACCACCCGGGCCATGTCCGCAAGGGAGTTAAAGGGCACATGGGCCAGGCCCTCGAAGCCCACCTTGTAATTGGCCTGGCTGGCCTTCATGAAGGCGTCGTAGCCCTCCAGATCCCCGGGGGAGAAGCGCCGCACCTCCTCGCGCACCGCCTCGATGTCCGCCCAGTAGTTGAACACCTGGCCGTCGTGGAAGCGGATCTGGTAGAAGGGATCCATGGGGCGCAGGTCGATGTCCTCCTCCATGCGCCGCCCGCACAGCTGCCAGAGCTCCTCCAGGACGAAGGGGGCGGTGACGATGGTGGGCCCCGCATCGAAGACGAAACCGTCCCGCTCGTAGACATAGGCCCGTCCCCCCGGGCCATCCCGCTTCTCCAGCACCGTGACCCGGTAGCCCCGGGCCCCCAGGCGGATGGCGGCCGCCAGCCCCCCGAAGCCGCTGCCGATCACGACCGCATGGGGTCGCAGGTCATCATGGACACGGAACATGGCGCTGGTGGCAGGTACGGTGGACACATTTAACCCTGTCGATTGTCAGACTTGCGCGACAGTCTAGCAGGGGGGGCATACCCGTGCTAGCAGGAAACCTGATCCCGGTCATCCCCCTGCCCCTGCTGTGCTTGCGGGCCATGGGAAACACGGCGCTCCAACAGGGAGACCACGGTCCCGGGCCGCTCCTCATGGGCCAGGTGCCCCAGCCCCGGCAGGCGCAGGATCCGCGCCGCGGGGAGCCGGGCCTGCACCCGCGCCGCCTCCGCGGGCGGTACCGTGCGGTCATTCTCCCCCACCAGCAGCACCAGCTCGGTGGGCAGCCGCGGCAGATCCCGGGCCAGGGGCTCCAGATCCCAGTTCACCATCATGCGCAGGGCAGCGGCCACATGGCCGGGGCTTCTGACCAGGCGCCCGTAGAGTTCCACGCCGCGGTCATCCGGCACCGATCCCGTGCCCCGCAGCAGGTGCTCCACAAACCCCGGCTGCGCCGCCCGCCAGGCCACCATATGGGCCACCCCGGGCACGAGGGAGAGCATGCGGGCCGTGGTGGAGAAAAGCAGGGTCACAGCCCCGGGAAAGGGCATCAGGACACCGTTGACAGCGAACACCGCCTGCGGGCGCATGCCCCCGTCCAGGCACATGCGCGCCGCCACCGCGGCACCGGCGGAGTGGGCCACCACGAATTCAGGATGGGCCCCCAGGCGTTCCAGGAGGGCGGACAGGGCGGCGGCCATGCCCGGCAGGGTGAAGACCCGCGCCCCGGGTTCCAGGGGACGGGAGAATCCGTGCCCCGGCAGGTCCGGGGCGATGACGCGAAAACGCCGCGCCAGGGCGGGGGCCACGTCCCGCCAGCTGTGGGTGGCGGCGCCGGTGCCGTGGAGGAGCAGCACCGCCGGCCCATGCCCCAGGCACTGCACATGCCAGGACACCCCGCCGGCACGGACGAAGCGGCTGGAGCGGCGATGGGGCCAGTCGGCCCCGTCCCGCGCCCAGTCCGGCCCGCCGCCCATGGTCTGGCTCAGCCGGTGGCCGTCTGCACCGCGCTGGAGAGGCTGGCGGCGTCGGCGTGGGGCAACGGCAGGTACTGGGCATCCAGTGCCCGGGCCAGTTCCTGGGCGCTGCGCTGGGGACGGGGGGAGGTGTCCACCAGGATGGTCTTCACCCCCTGGCCCGCCAGTTCCCGGGCCGCGGCCAGGGCATCCTCGGTGGCCTTGGCGCGGCCGGTGGCACCGTCCCGGGCGATATTGGCACGGCCGTCGGTAAGGAAGACCGCCACGGGGGAATCCCCGCGGCGCTGCACCGATTCCGCCAGTTCCCGCACCGCGTCGATGGCGGCCGCCAGGGGCGTACCCCCGCCCCCGGGCAGTGCCGCCAGGCTGCGCTTGGCCCGCACCAGGGAGCGGGTGGGGGGCAGCAGCAGTTCGGCCCCCTGCCCGCGGAAGGCGATCATGCCGACGCTGTCACGGCGTACATAGCAGTCCGCCAGCAACAGTTCCACCGCCCCCTTGGCCTCCGCCAGGCGGTGCAGGGCGGCGGAGCCGGAGGCGTCCACGGCGAAGATGGTGGTGGTCTCGGTACGCTGCTTGAAGCGGGTGATGCGGAAATCGTCCCGGCGCACATGCACCCGGGGCCCGCGACGGCTGCCCTCGGGGTCCTCCGCCAGGGCATGGGCACGGCGCAGGGGCTGCCACGGGGCGGCCGCCCGCAGGGTCTCGATGACGTTGAGCCGGGCGCCGGCGCGCAGTTCCCCGCGGCGGGTGCCCACCGGGCGGCCCCGGCGGTTGCCCTGCTGCAGGGCACCGGCCTTGCCCGGCGTGGAGGAACGGGAACGGCTCCCCGCCCCCATCTTCAGCTGGGCCAGCAACCCCGCCGGCAGGGAGGCCTTGGCCGCCTCCAGCACCCGGTCCTCCAGGGGCTTGTCCATGTCGGCGGGGTCCTGATGCTCCTCCTCGGACGGCTCTTCCTGCTGCTGGTCTTCCGGCGGCGGGGGCTCCTGCTCCTGGGGCTCCTCATTCTCCTCTTCCGCGGCGGGCAGCATCGTGGCCCGCGGGGCCAGCACCAGCCGGGCGGCCAGGGTGGCATCCTCCTGGGAGATGGTATCGCGGCCGTCCAGGGCCGCCGCCGCCCGGGCCACCCGCAGGGCCAGGAAGGGAACGCGCAACGAGGCGATCCCCAGGGAAACGGCGGCACCGCACAGGGCCTCCAGGATCTCATCCCCCGCCTCCACGCTGGCCAGCCGCTGGCGCGCGGCCAGGACCTCGTCCGCCGTCCACAGGGAAGGGGCCACCTCGCGCGTGGACACGGGGATCAGATCCAGGTGGAAGGCCAGGCGGTCGGAGAGGACATGGGGCACCTGCTCCTCCTCGGCCACCCCCTCGTCCAGGGCCACCACACCGAAGCGGGTGGGCAGACGCATGCCCAGGCCATCCCGTTCCAGGCGCACCTCATGGGCATCCATCACCGCCGCCATGCGGCCGGCGGTGGCCGGTGTCAGGCGCTCGGCCATGGCCGCCACCACGACGCCGCCATCGCTCTCCGCCAGCAGCCCGCGCTCGGCGATGGGACGACCGGCCTTGAGGGTGGCGGCCAGGTCCAGACCACCCAGCAGGCGGCCATCGGCGATGTGCAACGGCAGGCGGCGCATGGGGGCGGATGCGGGCAGCAGCCCCCGCAACAGTTCCAGCCAGCGGTCCCGCACCGGACCGGCGTGGGCCTTCAACGCCACCCCGCCGCAACCGGCGGGGTCCACGGCGAACAGACCGGCGGCGATGCTGGCCAGCTCCCAGGGGGTCAGTTCCAGTGCCGCGGATTCGGTCATGCGCCGAACAGCTCCTCGATGGCACGGCCCACGCGGACATTGGAGCCGGCATCGTCCAGGGGATTGCGCCGCAGGCGGTGGCGCAGGGCCGGCGGAGCCACCCGCTTGAGATGTTCATCGCTCACTTCCCGGTCGCCGTCGAAGGCGGCCAGGGCGCGGGCGGCGCGGATCAGGGTCAGTTCCCCGCGCAGGCCGTCGGTACCCAGGCTCAGGCAGAGCTGGGCGGCCCGCTCCAGGGCGGCGTCGGGCACCACCACATCCGGCAACAGATCGCGGCCCGCCAGGATCTTGTCCCGCAGCGCCACGTCATGTTCCTGCCAGCGGGCGATGAAGGCCTCCGGATCCTTCTCGAACTCGTCCCGGCGGCGCACCACCTCCACCCGCGTCTTGAGATCCTCCGGGGTGCTGATCTCCACCGAAAGGCCGAAGCGGTCCAGCAGCTGCGGCCGCAGTTCCCCCTCCTCCGGGTTGCCGGAACCGATGAGGACGAACTTGGCGGGATGGCGCACACTCAGGCCCTCGCGCTCCACCACGTTCTCGCCGGAGGCGGCCACGTCCAGCAGCAGGTCCACCAGGTGGTCCTCCAGCAGGTTCACCTCGTCGATATAGAGGAAGCCCCGGTGGGCCCGGGCCAGCAGCCCCGGCTCGAAGGCCTTTTCCCCCTGGGTCAGGGCCCGCTCCAGGTCCAGGGCGCCCACGACCCGGTCCTCCGTCACCCCCAGGGGCATGTCCACCACCGGCACCGGCACCTTGTGGCTCTTGGGGGTCTCCCCCTCCCCCAGATGCTGGCAGGACGGGCACAGACCGGCGGGCTGGTCGGGGGCGCAGCCGTAGGGGCACTTCTCCACGGCCTCCATGGGCGGCAGCAGGGCCGCCAGGGCACGCACCGTGGTGGACTTGCCCGTGCCCCGGTCACCGAAGACCAGCACCCCGCCGATGCTCTGATCGATGGCGGAGATCAACAGGGCGAGCTTCATCTCGTCCTGCGCCACTATTGCGGAAAACGGAAAGGTAAAAGCCATGTCGTTCTTGTCTGCCTTAGATCGCGGACGGGCACGCGTAGGACGCCGTGCCCCTGCCGTGGTTTGAATTCGGCCCCGGAGCGCCGTGCCCCGGGCATGTGCGCCATCCCGCAGCGGCCGGGTCCTCAACGGCCCATGGTGCGCCCCGCACCGGAGGGGAAGCAGGCCGCAGGGGACTTGGGACCGCCGCATAAAGCGCGTAATGATCCATGAATCGGGACAAAAAACAAAGCCCGTCCAGCCGACGCAATTGACCGTGGTCAGCGTCGCCCGTCACCCCTCCTCGAAGTCCCGGCGGCCCAGCCGCAGCCGCAGCACGGCCCCGGCATCGGCCCCTGCATCGATGCCGTAGGGCAGGAAACCGGCCTCGTAGAAGAACAGGGTGGCGGGCAGGTGATCGCTGCAGACCCGGGCATGGGCCTCGCGGCAGCGGTGCTGGTGGAAGGCCTGCTGCAGGAGATGCCTGAGCAGAAGGCTGCCGATGCCGCGGCAACGGCGCTGCGGGTGCACCACCAGGTGTTCGATGAACGCGGCCCCTCCGGGCTGCGGGTCCCGCAGGGCCGCCAGGGCCACGATGCGCCCCCGCTCGGCACAGACGGCCACCTCCCGGCACCCGGCCAGGGCCGCCTCCAGCCATTGCGGATCCGGAGGATAGGGGGCCCCCGGAAAGACCCAGGCCAGTTCCCCGGGATGGGCCAGCAGGGCGGGGATCCCCTGCACGTCCCCCTCGCGCAGGGGGCGAATCTGGTTTCCCCGCCCCCACTGAACGGGGAAGCGGTGGCGGGCGGAAGGCGCGGGACGTGCCGCGGCCCCGCCCCGGGGTGTGGCATGGGGATCCTGCCGGTGACGCGGACGGATCAGGCTCATCTCCTCCCCCTGCGGCTGCACGGGTGATGTCTCGGTGGGCATCATCCTACGCCGCGGGGCCTTCCTTGGATAGCGGGGCGCCGCGGGGCCATGGCCCACCCGCACCACCGCGGGTACACTGACCCCGCATCCAACTCCCCCCGGCGCCATGTATCCGCTCCCCGAAGCCGTCGAACGGGCCTATGGCCAGTGCCTGCAGCAGGCCCGCAGCCATTACGAGAACTTTCCGGTGGCCTCGCGCCTGCTCCCCCCCCGGCTGCGGCGCCCGGTGGCGGCCATCTACAGCTTCGCCCGCCGTGGTGACGACCTGGCCGACGAGGGGGGTGGGTCGGCTGAGCAGCGGCTGCGGGGCCTGGATGACCTGGGCCGCAAACTGGACGCGGCCGCCGCCGGCGATCCGGACGAGGATGCCACCTTCATCGCCCTGGCCCATGCCATGGCGGCGCACCACCTGCCCGCACAACCCTTCCATGACCTGTTGCAGGCCTTCCGCCGGGACATCACCCAGAAGCGCTATGAGGACTTTGCCGACCTGGAATCCTACTGCCGCTGCTCCGCCAATCCCGTGGGACGACTGCTGCTGCACCTGTGCGACCGGGCGGATGCGGAACGCATCGCCCGCTCGGATGCGGTCTGCACCGCCCTGCAGCTGATCAACTTCTATCAGGATCTGGCGCAGGACTTTCACGAGCTGGGACGCATCTACATCCCCCGGGAGGAGATGCGGGCCTTCGGCGTGGACGAGGACCATTTCCGTCACCGCATCACCGACGACGCCTTCCGTGCCCTGATGCATCACCAGTTCCAGCGCGCCGGGGAACGGCTGCACCAGGGCGCCCCCCTCGGGGCCATGCTGCCGGGACGCATCGGCCTGGAGATCCGCCTGATCATCGCCGCCGGCGGACGGGTGCTGACGCGGCTGCGCCAGCAGGAGACGGACCTGTTTTCCCGCCCCCGCCTGCGGGGGGCGGACTACGGCCTCATCCTCCTGCGCGCCCTGGCCGGCCGGGCGTGAAACGGATCGTGCCCCCCATTTCCACCGCAGCCCTGTGGTAATTTATCCCCTCAACGGCAACCTGCATCCGGATCCATGACCCCCGACCAGTACTGCCAGAAAAAGGCCGCCGCCAGCGGCTCCAGCTTCTACTACAGTTTCCTCTTCCTGCCCCCGGAGCGGCGCCGGGCCATCACCGCCCTCTACGCCTTCTGCCGGGAGGTGGACGACGTGGTGGACGAATGCCGCGAACCGGACGTGGCCCGCAAGAAGCTGGACTGGTGGCGCGAGCAGGTGCGGGAGACCTTCGCGGGACGCCCCAGCCACCCGGTGGGCCAGGCCCTGCAGCCCAGTCTGGAACGCTTCCATCTCCCCCAGGAGCACTTCCAGGAGGTGATCGATGGCATGCAGATGGATCTGGACTTCGATGCCTATCCCACCTTCACCGAACTCTCCCTCTACTGCTACCGCGTGGCCAGTGTGGTGGGACTCCTGTCGGCGGAGATCTTCGGCTATCAGGACCGGGAAACCGCCCGTTACGCCCATGACCTGGGCATGGCCTTCCAGCTCACCAATATCCTGCGGGACGTGCTCGAGGACGCCCGCCGGGGTCGCATCTACATCCCCCTGGACGAGCTGGAGAAATTCGGCGTGGACCCGCGGGACCTGCAGCGCCCGCAGACCTCCGAACGGCTGCAGGCCCTGTTCGCCTTCCAGGCGGACCGGGCGCGGGAATACTACCGCCGCGCCTTCGCCCATCTGCCCGAGACGGACCGCTACGCCCAGCGCAGCGGCATCATCATGGCCGCCATCTACCGCAGCCTGCTGGACGAGATCGCCGAGGACGGCTACCGCGTACTGGAACACCGCATCCACCTCACCCCCCTGCGCAAGCTGTGGATCGCCTGGCGCACCGCCCGCCGGGAACGACGGCATCAGCGCCGCGGCGATCGCCCATGACACCCGCAGGGGTCTGCGTCATCGGCGCCGGCTGGGCGGGACTGGCGGCCGCCGTGCGCCTGACCCAGGCCGGCGAGGCGGTGACCCTGCTGGAGGCGGCACCCCACCCCGGGGGACGCGCCCGGGGCGTGGACCTGGCCGGGACCCGGCTGGACAACGGCCAGCACCTGCTGCTCGGGGCCTACGGCGAGACCCTGGACCTGGTGCGCGAGTTGGGGGTACAGGAATCGGCGGCCTTCCTGCGCCTGCCCATGGACCTGGGTATCCGCCGCGCCGGGTCAGCGGACATTGGCCTCTCCAGCCTCTACCTGCCCACCCCGCTGCACCTGCTGGGGGGGCTGCTCACGGCCCGGGGGCTGCCCGCCCTGGCACGCCTGCGGGCCCTGCCCGGCCTGGCCCGCCTCATGCGCTGGCAGGGACAGGAAGACTGTTCCGTGCTCGCCCTCCTGCACCGCTACCGCCAGCCCGGGTGCCTCATCGACGGCCTCTGGGCCCCCCTGTGCGTGGCCACCCTCAACACCGCACCGGAGCGGGCCTCCGCGCGGCTGTTCACGGCGGTCATGCGCGGGGCCTTCAGCGGGCACCGCAGCCACGCCGACCTGCTCATGCCCCGGGGGTCCTTGAGCGCCGCCCTGCCGGACCCGGCCGTGCGCTGGTTGCGCGCCCACGGCGCCCGCGTGCATACCCGCACCCGCGTGCAGGCCCTGCAGCCCCACCCCGGCGGCGGATTCACCCTGGCCCTGCGCGGCGGGGACACCCTGGCCGCAAAGCGGGTGGTGCTGGCCACCGCCCATCCCGAGGCGGCGCACCTGCTGGCCCCCCTGCCGGGCCTGGCCGATACGGTGGACCGCCTGCGCCGCCTGGAGACCGAACCCATCTGCACGGTCTATCTGCAGTATACCGAGTCGGCCCGGCTGCCCACCCCCCTGCTGGGTCTGCTGGGCACCACGGGTCAGTGGGTCTTCGACCGCCGCTTCGTGGGGGAACCCGGGCGCATGGCCGTGGTGATCTCCGCCTCCGGGCCCCACATGGCCCTGGACCGCCAGGCCCTGGCGGGGCGCATCCGGGAGGAACTGGCGGTCTTCTTCCCCGAATGGGGGCGACCACGGCAAAGCTGGGTGATCCGGGAACGGCAGGCCACCTTCCGCGCCGGGGTGGACTGCGACGCCCTGCGCCCGGACAACGCCACCCCCCTGCCGGATCTCTGGCTTGCGGGGGACTACACCGCCACGGGCCTGCCCGGGACACTCGAGGGGGCGGTGATCAGTGGGGTACAATGCGCCCGAGCCATGACCCAAACGACCCGAGGAACGACCCCCGCCCCATGACCGCACATCCCCTGCTCGATTATCAGCCGGCCCCGGACCTGCTCAAGGACCGGGTGATCCTGATCACCGGCGCCGCCGACGGCATCGGCCGCGCCCTGGCCCTGGCCAGCGCCCGGCACGGGGCCACGGTGGTGCTGCTGGACAAGGTCATCAAGCGCCTGGAGAAGGTGTACGACGAGATCGAGGCCGCCGGCGGTCCCCAGCCGGCCATCTACCCCATGAACCTGGAGGGGGCCACCGCCAAGGACCATCAGGACCTGGCGGACAACCTGGATGGTGAGTTCGGCCGCCTGGACGGGCTGGTGAACAACGCCGGCTGGATCGGCAGCCTCACCCCCATGCGCCACTATCCGCTGGAGCTCTGGGCACGGGTCATGGCCACCAACCTGAACGCCCCCTTCCTGCTCACCCACGCCCTCCTGCCGGTGCTGGAGAAGGCCCCGGACCCCAGTGTCGTGTTCTCCACCCATGACTGCCAGAAGGCCTTCTGGGGCGCCTTTGGCGTGGCCAAGGCGGGTCAGCTGGGGCTCATGCGCATCCTGGCGGCGGAATACCAGGGCAGCGAACGCATACGGGTGAACGGGGTGGACACCGGCCCGGTGCGCACCCACATGCGCATCGACCACTATCCCGGCGAGGCCCCGGAGAAGAACCCCCCGCCCGAGGAGGTGATCGCCCCCTACCTCTACCTGCTGGGGCCGGAGTCCCGGGGCACCACCGGCGAGAACCTCCAGCTGGCCTGAGGCGGCCTACGCCGTGCCCCCCACGGGGCATTCCCGGCGCAGGATACAGTCGCCGCAGCGGGGACGGGGCCGGCACACGGCCTTGCCGTGCTGCACGATCAGGGCATGCAATTCGTTGAACACCGGCACATCCGGCCCCAGGGCCGATTCCACACCGGCACGCAGGGTCTCGTAGGGGGCGTCGGCGGGGGCGAGCCCCAGGCGCGAGAACAGCCGCCGGGTGTAGGCATCCACCACGAACACGGGCCGCTCCAGGGCATAGAGCAGGATATCGTCGGCGGTCTCCGGACCAATGCCCTTCACCGCCAGCAACGCCGGACGCAGGCTCTCGGTGGGGCGTTCGCGCAGGGCCGGCTCACCACCGGCATCCAGCAGCCATTGACAGAAGGCCTGCAGACGCCGGGCCTTGACGTTGTAATACCCCGAGGGACGGATCCGCGCCGCCAGTTCCCCTTCCGGCAGCGCCAGCAGGGCGGCGGGTTCCAGGGGCCCGGCCTCCTTGAGGGCGGCGATGGCCCGTTCCACGTTGGACCAGGCCGTGTTCTGGGTGAGGATGGCCCCCACCATCACCTCGAAAGGGGTCTCCCCGGGCCACCAGTGCATGGGTCCGTGGTGGTCCGAAAGCAGGCGGAAGACCCGACGCAGGCGCCCGGGACTCATCGCCTGGGGGCGCGTCGCGTACGGGGTGGGCGGGCCATGCGGGGGGCGTGCTGGCGCGGCGCGGCCAGACCGGCGGCCTCGTACAGGGCCTGCATCTCGCCGGGCTCCAGGGCCCGCCAGCGCCCCAGGCGCAGGCCGGTGCCCAGGGCCACGGGTCCATAGCGCACCCGGATGAGGCGGCTGACGGTGATCCCCTCAGCGTTCCACAGCCGGCGCACCTCGCGGTTGCGTCCCTCCCGCAGGATCACGTGATACCAGTGATTGGCCCCGCTGCCACCGGCATCCCGGATGGCATCGAAGCGCGCCGGACCATCCTCCAGTTCCACCCCCTGGCACAGCCGCTCCAGCACCCCGGGCTCCACCGCCCCCAGGACGCGCACGGCGTATTCCCGCTCCACGCCCGCGGAGGGGTGCATGAGGCGGTGGGCCAGTTCCCCGTCGGTGGTGAACAGCAACAGCCCCGAGGTGTTCAGGTCCAGTCGGCCGATGCTCACCCAGCGCCCCTGGCGCAGCTTCGGCAGATGCTGGAACACCGTGGGCCGCCCCTCCGGATCCTTGCGGGCGGTCACCTCCCCCTCGGGCTTGTGATAGGCCACCACCCGGGCCTCGGGGGCGCGGGTGGACACCGGGCGCCCCTGGACGGCGATCTCGTCGTCGGGCCCGGCCTGATCCCCGGGCCGGGCCACGCGGCCGTTGATGGTGACCCATCCCTGGGCGATCCAGCGCTCCACTTCACGCCGTGAACCCAGGCCCGCCCGGGCCAGCATCTTGTGGAGACGTTCGCTCATCAGGTATTCCGTATGCAGGGAGATGGAGGGGCACCGCCCCTTGCCAGGGGACGGGGTGATCCAGTTTACTGACAGCCTTTTATTGTGCCACAGGCCCGGAACCATGCCCGAGACCCCCGAGTTCATCCCCGTCGCCATCGCCGTGCTCACCGTCTCCGACTCCCGCGGGGCCACCGAGGACCGTTCCGGGGCCGTGCTGGTGGAAGCCATCCATGAGGCCGGCCACACCCTGGAGGACCGCCGCCTGGTCCCCGACGACCGCTACCGCATCCGCGCCGTGGTCTCCCAGTGGATCGCCGACCCCCATGTGCAGGCCATCGTCACCACGGGGGGCACCGGGGTGACGGGGCGCGACGGCACCCCGGAGGCGGTGGCGCCGCTGCTGGACAAGCCCCTGGAGGGATTCGGCGAGCTGTTCCGCAGCCTCTCCTTCGCGGAGATCGGCGCGGCGGCGCTGCAGTCCCGTGCCCTGGCCGGGGTGGCCAACGGCACCTGGGTGTTCTGCCTGCCCGGTTCCCCGGGGGCCTGCCGCACCGCCTGGAACGGCATCCTGGGCCCGCAGCTGGACCGGCGCACGCGGCCCTGCAACCTGGCGGCGCTCCTGCCCCGGCTGAAGGAATAGGAGGGCCGCCGATGCCCCTCCCGGCTACGGTTCCCGGATTTCCGCCAGGGTGGGCAGATCGTCCAGGGAGGACAGGTTGAAATAGTCCAGGAAGCCGGGGGTGGTGGCGAACAGGGCGGGACGCCCCGGCACGTCCTTGTGGCCCACCACCCGGATCCACTCCCGTTCCGTGAGGGTGCGGATGATCTGGGAACTCACCGTCACCCCGCGCACCTCCTCGATCTCGGCCCGGGTGATGGGCTGACGGTAAGCGATCAGGGCCAGGGTCTCCAAGAGGGCGCGGCTGTAGCGGGGGGGCTTCTCCTCCCACAGCCGCGACACCCAGGGGGCCAGCTCCTCCCGCACCTGGAAGCGGTAGCCGCTGCCCACCTGGCGCAGGGCATAGCCCCGCCCCTCGCAGGCCTGCTCCAGGGCCGCCAGGGCCGCCTTCAGTTCCTCCCGCCCCGGACGCTCCACCTCCGGGAACAGGCCTTCCAGCTCCTTCAGGGAGAGGGGACGCTGGGCGGCCATGAGGGCCCCCTCCAGGATGCGCTGCAGCTCCTGTGGTGTCATGCCCCGTCCCCCGCCTGGGCCATCTCCCCTGCGGGGCGCAGATAGATGGGGGCGTACACCTCCGCCTGCACCCAGTCCACCATGCGGGCCTTGATGAGTTCCAGGATGGCCAGGAAGGTCACGACCACACCGCGGCGTCCCTCCTCCGGGGTGAACAGGGCACCGAAGGGCACCTGCCGCCCCCCCTCCAGGGCCTCCAGCACCCGGGTCATGCGCTCGCGCACGGACAGGGGCTCGCGCTGCACCTGGTGGTGGCTGAACATCTCGGCCCGACCCAGGACCTGTGAGAAGGCCCGCAGCAGTTCATCCAATTCCACTTGAGGCAGGGGACGGACCTGCTCCATGGGGGGCGGCTCCACCGCCACCTGGAAGAGATCCCGCTCCAGGCGCGGCAGCTGGTCCAGATCCAGGGCCGCCTGGCGGATGCGCTCGTATTCCTGCAGGCGGCGCACCAGTTCGGCCCGGGGGTCTTCCTCCTCCTCGGTCTCGGCGGGCCGGGGCAGGAGCATGCGTGACTTGATCTCCGCCAGCATGGCCGCCATCACCAGATACTCCGCCGCCAGCTCCAGCTGCAACTCGCGCATGAGTTCGATGTAGCGGATGTACTGGCGCGTGATCTCGGCGATGGGGATGTCCAGGATATCCAGATTCTGGCGCCGGATGAGGTACAACAGCAGGTCCAGCGGCCCCTCGAAGGCCTCCAGGATCACCTTCAGGGCATCCGGCGGGATGTACAGGTCCTGGGGAACGCAGGTGAGGGGTTCCCCCCGGACCCGCGCCAACGGCAGATCGGATGCAGCCTGCCCCCCGCCCTGTGGGGGCGGAGGGGTTTCCTCGGCCGGCTTGGCCCCCGTCTCCTCCATGGCCTTCAGCGGTAACCCAGGCCCATGGCCCGACGCACCTCCTCCAGGGTATCCCGGGCGATGTCCCGGGCCGCCTCGCAGCCCTCGGCCACCACGGAACGCACCAGATTGGGATCGCTCTCGTACTCCCGCGCCCGCTCCTGCATGGGCTTGAGCTCGGCCAGGACCGCATCCACCACGGGCCGCTTGCACTCCAGGCAGCCGATGCCGGCGCTGCGGCAACCCTCCTGCACCCAGGCGTGCACCGACTCATCGGTATAGACCTGGTGCAGCTGCCATACCGGGCACTTGTCCGGATCCCCCGGATCGCTGCGGCGCACCCGCGCCGGGTCGGTGGGCATGGTGCGGATCTTCTTCTCCACGTCCTCGGGTTCATCCCGCAGGGCGATGGTGTTGCCGTAGGACTTGGACATCTTCTGCCCGTCCAGGCCCGGCATGCGGGAGGACTTGGTGAGCAGCGGCGCCGGCTCCGGCAGGATGATGCGACCGCCCCCCTCCAGGTAACCGAACAACCGCTCCCGGTCCCCCAGGGAGATATTCTGCTGCGTCTCCAGCAGGGCCCGGGCCACGTCCAGGGCCTCCTCCTCACCCTTTTCCTGATAGCGGCGGCGCAGGTCACGGTACATGCGGGCGTTCTTCTTGCCCATCTTGTCCACCGCCGCCTCGGCCTTCTCCTCGAAACCCGGCTCGCAGCCGTAGAGGTGGTTGAAGCGCCGGGCCACCTCCCGGGTCACCTCCAGGTGCGAGACCTGATCCTCGCCCACCGGCACCAGACCCGCCTTGTAGATGAGCACGTCGGCGCTCTGCAACAGCGGATAGCCGAGAAAGCCATAGGTGGCCAGATCCCGTTCCCGGAGCTTTTCCTGCTGGTCCTTGTAGGTGGGCACCCGCTCCAGCCACCCCAGGGGGGTGATCATGGACAGCAGGAGATGCAGCTCGGCGTGCTCCGGCACCCGGGACTGGATGAAGATCCGGGAGGAGCCGGGGCTGACCCCCGCCGCCAGCCAGTCCACCACCATCTCCCAGACGCTCTCCCCCAGGATCCGGGGATCCTCGTAGTGGGTGGTGAGGGCGTGCCAGTCGGCGACGAAGTAGAAGCACTCGTAGGCGTGCTGCAGTTCGACCCAGTTCTTCAGTACGCCGTGGTAGTGGCCCAGGTGCAGGCGGCCCGTGGGGCGCATGCCCGACAGGACCCGCTGATGTTGTGTCGGCAGGGAACTCAAGGGGACTCCTCGCACATTGACGTCAGTGGTGGATGATCTTCACGGCCATGGGGTTACGGGCGCCAGGCGGGCAGACCGAACAGGAGGCGGATGGCATCCGTCAGGGCCCCTGCCAGTGGGAACAAAACGGCCCCCAGCACCCCCGTGAACAGCAGCCCCAGGACGATGATCAGGCCATAGGGCTCGATGCGATCATAGCCCGCGGCGAGCCGGGGCGGCAGGAAACCGGCCACCACCCGCCCCCCGTCCAGGGGCGGCAGCGGCAGCAGGTTGAGCACCATCAGCAGGATATTGACGGTGATGCCGGCGATCCCCATGTACAGCAGGGGCATCGCCGCCCAGTCCAGGCTCCCCTGGAGCATCAGGGCCAGTTTCATCACCAGGGCCCAGAACAGGGCCATGAGCAGGTTGGCGGCGGGACCGGCCACGGCCACCCAGGCCATGCCCCGGCGGGGATGGCGCAGATTGTTCACGTTCACCGGCACGGGCCGGGCCCAGCCGAAGATGAACGGCGGGGCCGCCGTGAGCACGGCCAGCACCAGCAGCCCCGCCGGCACCAGCAGGGTGCCCACCGGATCGATGTGCCGCAGGGGGTTCAGGGTGAGCCGGCCCAGCATACGCGCCGTGGGATCCCCCAGCTTTCCGGCCACGAAGCCGTGGGCCGCCTCGTGCAACGTGATGGCGAACAGGACCGGCAGGGCGGCCACGGCGATCACCGGCAGGATCTGATCCATCAGTCGGTCCCCGTCTCCTCGACCCCCGGGGGTACCTCCCCCTTGCCCCGGCGCAGGAGCCGGGGCACCTCCCCTTCGAAGTCGATCACTGTGGTGGGCTCCAGCCCGCAGGGACCGCCGTCGATCACCAGATCCACCAGGGGGGCCATGCGCTCGCGGATATCGACGCTGTCCGCCAGCGGCAACTCGTCCCCCGGGAGCTGCAGGGTGCTGCTCATCAAAGGCTGGCCCACCGCCTCCAGCAGATCCCGGGCGATGGGATGATCGGGCACCCGCAGCCCCACGGTCTTGCGTTTGGGGTGCTGCAGGCGCCGCGGCACCTCATGGGTGGCCTTGAGGATGAAGGCGTAGGGGCCCGGGGTGATGGCCTTGAGGAAGCGGTAGGCGGTGTTGTCCACCTTGGCGTAGGTGGCGATCTCGGACAGATCCCGGCACACCAGGGTCAGATGGTACTGATCATTCAGCTGGCGGATGCGGCGGATGCGCTCCATCCCCTCCTTGTTCCCCAGGGCACAGCCCAGGGCATAGCAGGAGTCCGTGGGATAGACGATGACGCCGCCCTCCCCGATCACCTCCGCCGCCTGGCGGATGAGGCGTGCCTGGGGGGTCTCCGGATGGATCTCGAACACGCGGCTCATGGGGCCCCTCCCGGGGTTTGGGTCACAGGCCGTTATCCTACCAGATCCCGGGCCCCGTTCCGTGGCCCTGTTTTCCCGGCGGGCGCTGCGTTACCCTTTCAGCGCAAAGAAGGCGACAACGCCCCGGGAGGAGATGGCGAATGCTGTACGCGATCATCAGTCAGGATGTGGAGGACAGCCTGGAGCGCCGGCAAGCGGCGCGTCCCGCCCACCTGGAACGCCTGCAGGCCCTGCAGGACGCCGGTCGCCTGGTGCTGGCCGGTCCCTGCCCGGCGGTGGACGCCCCCGACCCCGGTCCGGCCGGCTTCACCGGCAGCCTGGTGGTGGCCGAATTCGACTCCCTGGAGGCGGCCCGCGCCTGGGCCGACGACGATCCCTACATGGCCGCGGGGGTCTACGCCCAGGTCACTGTCAAACCCTTCAAGAAAGTCTTTCCCTGATCCAGAGAGGACGCGCAGAGCCCATGACCCGATTCAGATATGCCGCCCTGGCGGCCGCCGTCACCCTCACCCTCAGTGCCTGCTCCCAGGACCCGGAATCGGCCTCTTCCACCGCCGATGCGGTGGCCGTGGTCAACGATGTGCCCATCAGTGAGCAGGAACTCCAGGCCTTCATCGACTTCCGCGGCATGGCCGGCCACGGTGCGGGCCAGGCCCCTTCCCGGGATGCCGCCCTGGAGGAGATGGTGAACATGGAGCTGCTGCGCCAGGAGGCCCTGGAACGCGGCCTGGACGAGGATCCCGGGGTCCGGGACCAGCTGGAGCGCACCCGCACCAACCTGCTGGTGAACACCCTGGTGGAGCGCTACGTGGATGACCTGGATCTCTCCGAGGAGGCCCTGCGCCAGGAGTACGAGCGTCAGGTGGCGGCCATGGAGACCCGGGAATACCGGGCGCGGCATATCCTGGTGGATGACCGGGAGACGGCCGTGGAGATGATCGCCGCCCTGGACAACGGCGCGGCCTTCACGGATCTGGCCCGGGAGCACTCGGGGGATCCCACCGCCGAGGCCGGCGGCGATCTCGGCTGGTTCACCCCCGGGGAGATGGTGCCGGCCTTCTCCGAGGCGGTGCAGGGCCTGGAGGATGGGGAATACACCTCCGAGCCCGTGGAGACCCGCTTTGGCTGGCATGTGATCCTGCGGGAGGACAGCCGGGAACGCACGCCGCCGGAATTCGAATCGGTGCGCGGGCGCATCCAGCAGATCCTGGCCACCCGGGCCCTGCAGGACTATGTGGAGGAGCTGCGTACCGGAGCGGACATCGAGATCCGCGACGGTGGGAGCGGCAACCCAGGAGGCACGGCCGGGACCCCGGCGATGGAAACGGCACCCCAGGGTGACGCGACTGCGCAGGATGGGGCGGATTCAGCCGCCGACTCCGACTGACCCTCCTTTGACCCATCGGTCCGGTCGGCGCACCTTCCCCGACGCCGACCGGGCCATGTTCCATCCGCTCCACCGGGGCCGACCCGCATGCGGCGGGACCCCATGAATCCCTCCATGGAGGCTTGCGCGCCGCCTCCCCGGGGCCATCTGGCTTCGGGATGCCCCGCCCACCGGGGCCGGACCCCCTGCGGCGGGACGCCATGCATCCCTCCATGGAGGCTTGCACGCCGCCTCCCCGGGGCCATCTGGCTTCGGGATGCCCCGCCCACCGGGGCCGGACCCCCTGCGGCGGGACGCCGTGAATCCCTCCATGGAGGCTTGCGCGCCGCCTCCCTGCGGCGCACACCCGCCTTCGGGGGTCCGGCCCCGGTGGGCTCCCTGGCCCTTTGGCCCTTCAGGTGATTGGCTCGTTGCCGACCGATCCCGGGGACGATGGAACATCCGGGTCATTCCCGGATCAGCCGTTCCAGGGCCCGGGTGCGTTCCTGCAGCAGTGCCGTGTCTCCCCGGGTCTCCACGTTGAGGCGCAGGACCGGCTCGGTGTTGGAGCTGCGCAGGTTGAAGCGCCAGTCGCGAAAGGCCATGCTCAGGCCGTCGGTCTCGTCCACTTCGGGCCCGTGGGGGGCAAAGGCGGTGCGTACCCGGGCCATGACGGCGTCCGTGTCCGGGACACGGAAATTGATCTCGCCGCTGCAGGGGTAGGCGCGCTGGCGCTCGGCCACCAGGGCCGAGAGGGGGCGGCCGGTGATGCTGATGCGTTCGGCGGCCAGCAGCCAGGGGATCATGCCGCTGTCGCAGTAGGAAAAGCCGCGGAAGTAGTGGTGGGCGGACATCTCCCCGCCGTAGACCGCGTCCTCCCGGCGCATGCGTTCCTTGATGAAGGCGTGTCCGGTCTTGCTCATCACCGCCACGCCCCCCGCCGCGCGGACCATGTCCCGGGTGTTCCACACCAGACGGGGATCGTGGATGATGCGCCCGCCGGGGGCCTTCTCCAGCATCTGCGCCGCCAGCAGGCCCACCATGTAGTAGCCCTCAATGAAGCCGCCGTTTTCGTCAAACAGGAAGCAGCGGTCGAAGTCCCCGTCCCAGGCGATGCCCAGGTCGGCGCCATGGACCCGCACGGCCTGGGCGGTGACCTCCCGGTTCTCCGGCAGCAGGGGATTGGGGATGCCGTTGGGGAAATGCCCGTCCGGGGCGTGCTGGATGCGGGTGACCCGGAACGGCAGATGTGCCGCCAGGGCGTCGAAGGTGGGCCCGGCGGCGCCGTTGCCGGCGTTCACCACCAGATGCAGCGGCTGCAGGCGGTCCCGGTCCACAAAACCGAGGATGCGCTGCACATAGCCGGCGGTGACCTCCAGAGGCCGGTCCTCGCCGGGTGTGGCGGCGGTCGTGTGCAGATCCCCGGAGGCCGCCAGGCGGCCGATGTCCGCAAGGCCGCTGTCGCCGCTGACGGGCACGGCGCCGGCCCGCACCAGTTTCATGCCGTTGTAGTCCATGGGGTTGTGGCTGGCGGTGACCATGATGCCGCCCCCCATCCCTTCCAGGGAGGCGGCGTGGTAGACCGTCTCCGTGCCACACAGCCCCAGGGAACGGGTGTCCACCCCGGCCTCGTTGAGCCCGCGCACCAGGGCCCGGGCCAGACCGGGACTGGAGAGACGGATGTCCTCCCCCACGGCCACGGGTCCGCGGGGGGCGATCACCCGGGCATAGGCCTGGCCGATGCGCCGGGCCAGGTCCGCGTCCAGCTCGTCAGGGACGCGGCCGCGGATGTCATAGGCCTTGAAACAGGGGGGCATGGCGGACACGGTCAGACCCCGTAGAAATCCCGGTACCAGCGCACGAAGCGCTCCACCCCCTCCTCCACCGGCGTGGCAGGGGCATAGCCCACGTCGTCCATCAGGTCCTGCACATCGGCGAAGGTGTCGGGCACATCCCCCGGCTGCAGGGGCAGCAGGTTCTTCTCCGCCTTGCGCCCCAGGCAGTCCTCCAGCACCTGGATGTAGTGCAGGAGTTCCACCGGACGGTGGTTGCCGATGTTGTACAGGCGGTAGGGGGCGAAGCTGGTGGCGGCATCCGGCCGTTCCCCGGACCAGGCCGGGTCGGGTTCGGCCACCTGGTCCAGGGTGCGCAGCACCCCCTCGACGATGTCGTCGATGAAGGTGAAGTCCCGCCTGTGGTGGCCGTAGTTGAAGACATCGATGGGCCGCCCCTCCAGGATATTGCGGGTGAAGAGGAACAGGGCCATGTCCGGCCGGCCCCAGGGGCCGTAGACGGTGAAAAAGCGCAGGCCCGCGGTGGGCAGGCCGTAGAGGGCGCTGTAGGTATGGGCCATGAGCTCATTGGCCTTCTTGCTGGCGGCGTAGAGGCTCATGGGATGGTCCACGTTGTCGTGCACCGTGAACGGCAGTCGGGTGTTGGCGCCGTAGACGGAACTGGAGGAGGCGTAGACCAGGTGCTCCACACCGAAATGACGACAGCCCTCCAGGATATGAAGAAAGCCCACCAGGTTGGTGTCCACATAGGCGTGGGGATTCTCCAGGGAGTAGCGCACCCCCGCCTGGGCGGCCAGGTGCACCACCCGCTGCGGACGGTGGCGGGCGAAGACCGTCTCCATGGCCTCGCGGTCGGCGATGTCGGCGCGCACGTCGGTGAACCCCGGGTGGGGGGTGAGCCGCTCCAGACGCGCCCGCTTGAGATTCACGTCGTAGTAGTCGTTGAGGTTGTCGACGCCGATCACCTCATCGCCGCGCTCCAGGAGGCGCAGGGCCAGGGCCGCGCCGATGAATCCCGCCGTGCCGGTGACCAGGACCTTCATGTCTTCCCTCGTGTACTGGACGGTTGGTGTGGATGGACGCGCCACGGAGGCTTCAGAGGCTCCAGTGGCGAAGGTTTCCGGGGATCTCCTGCGGCGCCAGGACAGACTTCACATCCACCAGCACCCCGCCGTCCACCAGGTGCCGGCACAGCCCCGCAGGGCCCTGCTCCAGGTAGGCCCGGTGGGGCACGGCGAGGATGAGCCCGTCCAGGTCGGTGAAGGCCTCCAGGTCGACCAGCTCCAGGCCGTACTCCTCCCGGGCCTCTTCCGGGTCCGCCAGGGGATCGTGCACGCAAGGCTCGATGCCGAACTGGCGCAGCTCCTGGAGGATGTCGGGCACGCGGGAGTTGCGCAGATCCGGCACGTCCTCCTTGAAGGTGATGCCCAGCACCCCCACGCGGCCGCGTTTGACGGGCCGGTCCTGTTCGATGAGCAGCTTCACCAGGCGCTGGGCCACATAGGCCCCCATGCCATCGTTGATGCGACGCCCCGCCAGGATCACCTGGGGGTAATAGCCCACCGCCTTGGCCTTGGCGGTGAGGTAGTAGGGGTCCACGCCGATGCAGTGCCCGCCCACCAGGCCGGGGCGAAAGGGCAGGAAGTTCCACTTGGTGCCGGCGGCCTCCAGCACATCCCGGGTGCGGATGCCCAGGCGGTCGAAGATCAGGGCCAGCTCGTTCATCAGGGCGATGTTCAGGTCCCGCTGGGTGTTCTCGATCACCTTGGCGGCCTCGGCCACCTGGATGCTGGGGGCCCGGTGCACGCCGGCGTCGACAATGGCCCCGTAGGCGGCGGCCACCCGTTCCAGGGTGTGCTCATCCTCGCCGGCCACCACCTTGACGATGCGTTCCAGGGTGTGTTCCCGGTCGCCGGGATTGATGCGTTCGGGGGAATAGCCCAGTTTGAAGTCCACCCCCTGGCGCAGCCCGGAGACCCGGGCCAGGACGGGGCCGCAGATCGTTTCGGTGACCCCGGGGTAGACCGTGGACTCGAAGACCACCACCGCGCCCGGCGCAAGCACCCGCCCCACGGTCTCGCAGGCCCGGATCAGGGGGTCCAGATCCGGCTGGCGGTTCGCATCGATGGGGGTGGGCACGGTGACCACGAGGAAGGTGCATCCGGCCAGGTCACCCGGATCGTCTGTGAGATGCAGATCCGCCTCCTGCAGCTCCCGGGCCGTCACCTCGCCGGTGTAGTCGTGGCCGTCGCGCAGGGTGCGGATGCGGCGGGGGCTGATGTCGAATCCAACGGTGCCGGCAATGCGCTGCGCAAAGGCCAGGGCCACGGGCAGGCCCACGTACCCGAGGCCGATGACACCGATCTTTTCGTTCATGGGATCCCTCGCCTTGGCGGTTCCGGGCCGCCCCGGGCCCTGTCGGAGAACTGGCGCCCCGGGCAGGATTCGAACCTGCGACCTTCCCCTTAGGAGGGGGATGCTCTATCCAGCTGAGCTACCGGGGCATGCCCCGCCCGCAGTGCGGCGAGGTGGAATATAGGATAGCCCAGTTCCCCGCCCCCCCGAAAGGCATCGTCGGGCCGCGGTCTTTTCGGCCCGAACCGGGATCAGGTCGCCTCTTCCCCGGCCGTGGGATCCCCCATCATGGTCTGCTCCCAGCGGGCCACGCCGATGCGGTCCATCAGTTCCAGCTGGGTCTCGATCCAGTCGATGTGCCCCTCCTCCTCGGTGATGATCTCCGTGAGCAGGTCCCGGGTCACGTGATCCCCCACCTCGTGGGCGTGGGCAATCCCGCGCTTGTACACGGCGTGCCCCTCCAGCTCCAGCTTCAGGTCGCATTCCAGGCATTCCCGGGCATGCTCGCCGATGTAGAGCTGGCCCAGGTCCTGCAGGTTGGGCAGCCCCTCCAGGAACAGGATACGTTCAATGAGCCGGTCGGCATGCTTCATCTCGTCGATGGACTCCCGGTATTCATAGGCATCCAGCCGGCTCAGCCCCCAGTTCCTGAACATGCGGGCATGCAGGAAATACTGGTTGATGGCGGTCAATTCCCCCTTGAGGGCCTGATTGAGGTGTTCGATGACCTGGTGGTCGCCTTTCATGATGCCTCCCTCCCGCTGCGTGGGTGTTCCCTGTGGACCGGTTACCCCGGCCCATGCCTGATTTAGATCGAGTCTAAACCAAATCCGGAAAAATGCCAGCCACGGAAGGGATTCAGCGCGGGGGACAGGCAGGGCTGGATACCTCCTCCCCTCCCGGGCACCGCTGCCCCCGTACCTCCCGCAGGAGGGACTCCACCTGGGCGGTGCAACGGCCGCACTCCAGGCACACCCCCAATTGCGCCTGCAGGGCCTCGAGGCTGTCCGCCCCCTCGGCGATGGCGCGGCGGATGACCCGGTCGGTCACCTGCCGGCACAGGCACACGTACATCACATCACCCCATTGTTGACCTATTTACTAAGAAATTAGGCCGGCCCCCTCCCCCTGTCAAACACCCGCCGGGCGATCCCCCCCGGGATATTCTCTGGCATAATGGTCGGATTCATGCCCGCCGGCCCCACCGAAACCGGGAGGAGGACAACAGCCTTTTCGGGCCAGGAACGTGGACGCCGGGTGCTGCAACGCAATACAGTGCAGGCCGGTCCCCGGCGTGGGCTCATCGGACATGGCGGATTCGCACACCGCCCCGGGACGATCCCTATTTCAGCACAACGGATGACGAGGAATTCCCCATGACATCCCGTACCGTCACGGTCATCGACAACGCCACCGGCAAACAGGTGGAACTGCCCGTCCTCGAGGGGACCCTGGGCCCGGCCACGGTGGACATCCGCCCCCTGTCCAGGGAACTGGGCTACTTCACCTACGATCCCGGCTTCATGTCCACCGCCAGCTGCCGCAGCGACATCACCTTCATCGATGGGGAGCAGGGCATCCTCATGTACCGCGGCTACCCCATCGAACAGCTGGCGGAACACAGCACCTATCTGGAGACCTGCTACCTGCTGCTCTACGGCGAGCTGCCCACGGCCACGCAGCTGGAGACCTTCACCCGCATCATCCAGAAGCACTCCATGCCCCACCAGGCCATCCGCCGCTTCTACGACGGTTTCCGCCACGATGCCCATCCCATGGCCATCATGGTGGGGGTGTTTGGCGCCCTGTCGGCCTTCTTCCACGACAGTACCGATGTGCACAACCCCCATCACCGGGAGATCGCGGCCCACCGCATGATCTCCAAGATGCCCACCATCGCCGCCTGGTCCTACAAGTACGCCATCGGCCAGCCCTTCCTGTATCCGGACAACGAACTGGGCTACAGCGAGAACTTCCTGCGCATGATGTTCGGCGTGCCCACCGAGCGCTACGAACCCAACCCCATCTTCGCCAAGGCCCTGGACCTGATCCTGATCCTGCACGCGGACCACGAGCAGAACGCCTCCACCTCCACGGTGCGCCTCTCGGGCAGTTCCGAGGCCAACCCCTTCGCCGCCGTCTCCGCCGGCATCGCCTCCCTCTGGGGGCCGCTGCACGGCGGCGCCAACGAGAAGGTGGTGCGCATGCTGGAGGACATCGTCGAGAGCGGCCAGAAGGTGGAACATTTCGTCCAGCGCGCCAAAGACAAGGACGACCCCTTCCGGCTCATGGGCTTCGGGCATCGCGTCTACAAGAACTACGATCCCCGCGCCAAGATCATCCGCAAGATGTGTCATGAACTGCTGCGGCAGATGGGGGCGGAGAACCAGCCCATGTTCGAGGTGGCCATGGAACTGGAACGCATCGCCATGGAGGACGACTACTTCAAGGAACGCAAACTCTACCCCAACGTGGACTTCTACTCGGGGCTGATCCTGCGGGCCATGGGCATCCCGCTGAACATGTTCACCGCCATCTTCGCCCTGGCCCGCATCGTTGGCTGGAATGCCCACTGGTGCGAGATGATGCAGGACCCCGAATCCCGCATCGGACGCCCCCGCCAGCTCTACACCGGAGCCGCGCCGCGGGACTACATCCCCATTGAGAAGCGCTGAACCCGGGTCTATATTGGCCTTACCCAAACTTCAAGGAGAGGAACGGAGCATGAACAACATGAGCATCGACCGCGCCGTCCTGGTGGTCGCCGGCAGCATGATCCTGCTCAGCCTGCTGCTGTCCCTGACCAGTCCCCTGTGGCTGTGGCTCACCGCCTTCGTGGGGGTGAACCTGATCCAGTCGGCCTTCACGGGCTTCTGCCCCGCGGCCATCCTCCTGAAGAAGTTCGGCTTCAAGCCCGGCCAGGCCTTCAACTGAGCCGGCCCGACATGGGGCGGCCCCGCTTCGGCGGGGCCCGCCTTGATCCCCTCATTCCCCATGCCCGCCGGAGTCCCCATGTCCAACGCCCCCGGCCATCTGATCCACACCCTGCGACTTGGCACCATGGACAACCTGGTGCATCTCATCGAGGACCGGGCCACGCGCCATGCCGCCGTGGTGGACCCGGCCTGGGACGCCGATGCCATCATGGACTGTGTTAACCGCAACGGGCTCACCCTCACCGATGTCCTGCTCACCCACAGCCACCCGGACCACATCAATGCCCTGGAACCCCTGCGCGCCCGGGCCGACCTGAGGGTGCATCTCACCGCGGCGGAGGCCGAGGCCTGGGGGCATGCCCCCGACGATGCCATCCTGCACCACGACGCAGACATCTTCCATCTGGGGGCCACCCCCATCCGGGTGCTGCACACCCCGGGGCATACCCCGGGCGGGGCCTGCTATCACGTGGGGGACGACCTGATCACCGGGGACACCCTGTTCGTCTACGGCTGCGGCCGCTGCGATCTCCCCGGCGGCGACCCGCGGGCCCTGTACGCCAGCCTGCAGCGCCTGAAGGATACCCTCCCGCCCCGGACCCTCATCCATCCCGGACACGACTACGGCGTGGAGCCCTCCACCACCCTGGAGCAGCAGATCCGGGGCAATCCCTTCCTGCAGTTCGAGGATCCCGAGGCCTTCGTCCACTACCGCATGGAGGTCCACGACCGGGTACGCAGCGGTCCCTACGGTCCGGAGCCGGCCCCCGCTGCCGGCTGATCCCCCTTCAGGCCGCCTGCAGTGCCTCGAGCCAGGCCCGCTGGCAGGCCTTGCGGCGGCGTTTCTCCAGTTGCGCGCGGATGCGGTCCCGGACCTGCTCCAAAGGCACCGTCCCCGCCGGGATCACCTGGTCACAGCGCAGCAGGTGCAGCCCCACCTCCGTCTCCAGGACCGGACTGATCCCTCCCGGTTGCATGGCGAAGAGGGCCTGGTCCAGTTCGGGGAAGAGGGTTCCCCGGGGGACACTGCCCAGGAGTCCGCCGTGGAGGGCACTGGGACATTCGGAGTGGCGCGCCGCCAGCTCCTCGAACCGCGCCTCGCCCCGGCGCAGCGCCCGGGCCATGTCCCCCAGGCGCCGGCGCGCGGCCTCGGGGGTATTCTCCGGGTAGTCGGGATTCACGGTCACCAGGATCTGGCGCACGCTGCGGGTCTCGGGGCGCTGGAACCGCTCCAGGTGCAGATGATAGAAGAGTTCCACCTCCACCTCGGTCACCGGGGCGGCACGGTGGGCCACCCGCTCCAGCACCGCCTCCAGGTGCAGATCCCGTTCCAGGGCCCGGCGAAAGGCCGGCTCATCGAACCCCTGGGCCTGCAGATCCCGGACAAAAGCCGCCGCGTCGGGATAGCGCCCCCGGATCTCCGCCAGGGCATGGGCCAGGGTTTCCCTGGGCACGTGCACGCCCAGGGCCTCCGGCGAGGCCAGGACCCGGGCCCCGATGGCCCGGGCGCGCCGGGCCCGGGTCTGCACCACCGCCTGCTGGGCTTCGTCCAGTTCCCCCCAGGGTTTCTGGAAACAGTCCAGGGCCGTGCGCAGGCACAGATAGGTCAGATCCGGATCCTGCTCCCGGGTTTGCATTGCCATCATCCCGTCTCCTCTTCTTCCGGTGCTTGCGGGGCGGCCAGGGCCGTCTCCGGCACCTCCAGGATCCGCCCGTGGAAATTCACGTGATAGGTCACCCCCGAAGGGCGATCCGTCAGCACCCGCATCACCTCCCCGGGGGTCCCGGCGGGCACCACCACCGCCCCCCGGATCCCCAGGGGGACCCGGGGCCGTACCCGATCCCGGGATGCGAAGCGGCTGGGCACCCAGGGGGCATCGGCGGGGATCAGCTCCCGGTCCCGGCAACCCACCACGCGGTCCACGTCCAAAAAGCGCACGCTGTAGATCACCTGATCCTGGAGGAAGGTGCCGCGGCCGATAACCACTCCCACCGACCCCCGGCGCACCAGCAGATCCCCCCGGTCCAGGCCCGGATAGGTGCCGTCGTTGCGCAGGCTGCGGACCACCCGCACCCGGGTGCCGTAGTCATATGCCTCGTCCATCCCCACCTCAGGCGCGAACATGGCCCGGCCCCCGGCCCGGGAAGGCCTGCTCCAGGGGAATGCAGGTCACCCCCGGGGGCGATCGCCGGAAGACGGCGAACACCTGTTCGGTGCGGGCATCGGAATGCACGAAGTCTGTATAGGCCCGCAGCAGCAGGGCCCGGCCATGGTCCCGCTGGGCCTGCAGATCCCCATCGGGGGGCGGACCGGCCTGCAGGTAGTCGTGAAAACGCTGCAGGATATGCAGTCGGTGGACCCGGACCACTTCAGGGTCATGGGGAATGGCGAAATGCTCCAGGAAGTCCTCGGCGGACTCCAGGGCCTGGAGTTCATCGTGCAGGGCGGTGTGCATGGGGGTCCTCCTCCAGTGGATGGCTGGTCATGGATGGGGCATCGATCTCAGGAACAGGCCAGGGCGGGAACGGCCGTGCCGGCGGCGGGGGGATCCCCCTCCAGGGCCCGGTACCAGGCCACCAGTTCCGAGGGGGTGGGGGCGCGCTTGTGGGCGCAGGCATGGCGGCGTACCCGGGGCAGCAGCAGCCGGGCACGGCTCCGGTCCAGGGGGATCCCCAGATGGGCGTAGGCCTGGATGACGGCCCCCGTACCCGAGTGCTTGCCCAGCACCAGGCGGTGTTCCCGCCCCAGCAGGGCCGGGTCCACCCCCTGGTAGTTGGCCGGGTCCTTCATCAGGCCGTCCACATGGATGCCCGCCTCGTGGGTGAACACCCCCTCCCCCACCAGACTCTTCTGCCAGTGGACGGGGCGTCCCGAAGCGGTCTCCACCAGGCGGGACAGGGCGGGGAAGGCCTTCAGGTCCACCCCAGTGTCGATGCCATGGAGCTGGAGCAGACCCAGGACCACCTCCTCCAGGGCCGCGTTGCCCGCCCGCTCGCCGATGCCATTGACCGTGGTGTTGGCATGGGTGGCGCCCCCCAGGGCCGCCGCCAGGGTGTTGGCCGTGGCCAGACCCAGGTCGTCATGGGCGTGCATCTCCAGCTCCAGGTCCGAGGCCGCCGCCAGGCGGCGGAAACGCTCCAGGACCCCGAAGGGTTCCAGGATCCCCACGGTGTCGGCGAAGCGGAAGCGCCGCGCCCCGGCGGCCTGGGCCGTCTCCAGCACCCGGCAGAGGAAATCCGGGTCGGCGCGGGAGGCATCCTCCCCCCCCACCCCCACCTCCAGCCCCAGGGCCCGGGCCTCGGCCACATGGCGGTGGATGCAGGCCAGCACCCAGGCCCGGTCCCGGCCCAGTTTGCGGCCGATCTGCTGATCCGAGACGGGGATGGAGAGATCCACCATCCATACCCCCAGGTCGCGGCAGGCGGCCAGGTCATCACCGCGCATGCGGGCCCACACCAGCAACCGCGCCCGCAGGCCCAGGGCGGCGATCATGCGGATGGATTCCCGTTCTTCGGGCCCCATGGCGGGGATGCCCACCTCCAGTTCCGGCACCCCCAGGCCATCGAGTCCGCGGGCGATGGCGGCGCGCTCCACGTTGCTGAAGGCCACCCCGGCGGACTGCTCGCCGTCGCGCAGGGTGGTGTCATCGATCACAAGGGCCGGATGGCTGCACATGGCCTGTTCTCCAAGGGGTCTGCCCTTCTCCTTAGCGAACTCCGTGCCATGATTTCAGTTTCTTGATTTTCATAAAAAAGAACCCACATGACAGGGGTCTTCAGAGGGGCCTTGTGGCACACCCCGGCCCTGTCTGTGGCATATGCGACATCCCCGGCCGGAGCCCAGCCCAGGGGAGATCAGCAGGCCGGGGCATGCTCATGGCAGTTCTTCGGACAGACCCGGGCGCAGGCCCCGCAGCCGATGCAGTCCATGGGATCGGCGAGGCGCATCACCATTCCGGCCTCGTCCAGATCGTCCTCATCCTCGTCCCCGGCATCGCGCTCCACCAGTTCGAAGCAGTTGCGGGTGCAGACCTTGTAACAACGGCCGCAGCCGATGCATCGGGCCTCGTTCAGGGCCATGACGAAGGCGGGGGTCCAGGGGGTGCCGCCCCGGGTCACGCCGGTGATGGGTTCCACAGTGATGCCTCCTCTTGAGTGAGGGCGCACAACGCCCCGGACCTGTCCTGGGGCGCGTGCCCCGGATTCAGATACCGGCGGCCCTGGGGTGATCGCCCAGGATGTTCAGGGCCACGGAAAGCTGCTTGTCCGCCTCCGTCTTCATGCGCGACAGGTCCTCGAAGCCAAAGCGATGGACATCCCTCAGGGTCCGGTCCAGCACCAGCAGCTTGCCCACGGACACGATCACCCGTCCGAAACCCTCGGCGTTGACGTGGATCATGGGGGAGGCCATGCGACCGCACTCCCGCTCGATCAGCGCCGCCAGGGCGTTGTAGAAGACCTGCAGACGGGTCAGGGCCTCGGCATCCGGCGTCCCTACCATGGGGATCTCCCGCAACCGTTCCCGGGTGAGCAGGAGGCGCTCCAGGAGCTGGTGTTCGGACACCCCTTCCCGTGCGCCGAAGGTGTCCAGGGCGCGCAACTGGCGGATCACCTCCTGCACGAAATCGGTCTCCAGGATCGGGTCTTTTTCCAGGGTCTCGCTGGGCATGGGTCTCTCTTCCTCGCTGTGCTCTTGTGTGTGCTGGTCTTCATCCTGCCCTGGGATACGGGGAGGCAGCGGGCCTCATCCCCCATCCCAGGGGAGGTCTGCCAGGGCCTCGAAACCCGCCGCGCCGTCCTTGCGGCGCAGGGCAGCCCGGCGCATCCAGGCGGGGGGGCGGCCGGCCTCCAGACAGGCCTGCAACTCCTGCAACAGATCCCGGATGGGGGTGCCCGGGGGCACCTTCACCGGTTGCACGCCCACCGCCAGGAGCTGGCGCACCGCACTGACCCCGGCGGCCTCGCAGTACACGGCGGCACAGCCCTCCAGGGCCCGGATGCGGGGGGTCAGCCGGTCTGCCTCGGTCTCCCCCCGCCGGGGCATGGGGGTGAACTGGGCCACCGCCACCCGCCGGGGACCGTCCGGATCCAGCCGATGGATCACCAGGGCCGGGGTGTCACCGAAATGGCGATCCACCCGTTCCAGGTCGCCGCTGGCAAAGGCCAGGCGCAGGTCGGCCCCTTCTGGGGCCCCATCATGCGGGGCAACCAGTCGCAGGCGGCGTTGCAGGGCCATGTTCCGGTGCCTCCACAGGGGGATGGTCATGAAGGGGATGGTAGGGCGCCACGCCATGGTGCCCCGCCGATTCCAGTTGCAGGTTGGCTAGGTCGAACAGGGTCTGGCGGGTGCCGGCGTAGCCGATCCAGGTGCGCTGGAAACCCCCCAGGCGGTCGTGCTGGGGATAGCCCGCCCGCAGCAGGGGGATCCCCAGGCGACGGGCGGTCTCCACACCATGGGCGTTGGTGATCAGGCAGCCGGCCCTCCCCTGACGCGCCAGTTGCTCGAGATCCTCCAGATCCCCCACCCGCACCTGTGCGGCGGGGACCCGTTCCAGGATGGGGGCATTGCGGGTGGCCACGGCGGCCACCACCTCCCCCCCCATCTCGTACACCAGACGGGCCAGGGCATAGACCCGGTCCGGCTCCCCGGCCACGGCCACGCGTTGCGCCCCCAGCATGAAATGGCTGTCCAGCATGGCGTCCTGCAGCCGGGTGCGCTCACGCCGCAGCCGGGGCGGGACCGGACGGCCGCTCAGCCGGGACAGGGCCACCAGGAGCTCGTCCACCGCCGCCAGGCCCATGAGGGTGTCCAGACGCAGGTCCGGCACACCGGTGAGCGCCTGCAGCCGGTCCGCCGCCGGGGCCAGGGCGGCCCCGGCCACCAGGGTCAGGGCCGCCTCCCCCATGCGGCACAGGTCTTCCACAGGGGTGCCCCCGGTGGAGGTGGCGCTGAGGCGGGCCGGCGCCAGGTGACCGTCCAGGGAGCCGGAAAGATCCGGCAGGATCACCGGGTCCAGGCCGAAGGCCGCGATCAGGTCCCGCAGGGCCTCCACATCCCCCGGGGTGAGGTGCTGCCCCGCCAGCACATTCACCTGACGGGGGCTTGCGCCGGCACAGTCGGTTGCGGGCACCAGGGTGTCGATGAGGGCCGTCACCGCCCGGGCGAAACCGGTCTCGGCGTCGCCGCTGAAATCGGGGGTGGACACCGGCACCACGGCCACGTCCTCGAATTCGGGGTGATCCGCCCGGAAGCGCCGGATCACCCGCTGCACATCCGCCCCCTCCGTCTCGCTCAGGGCGGTGGTGAGCACGCCGATGAGGGCCGGCCGGTTCTTCCCGCAGAGGGTCACCAGGGCCTCCTGCAGGTGATCATCACCCCCCATGACGGCGCTCACCTGGTCCATGGCCGTGGTCTGCAGGGGGATGGGTTCACGGAAATGCTGCACCAGGAAGACCTTGGCGAAGGCCGTGCATCCCTGGGCCCCGTGCAGCAGGGGGATGGACCGGTCCATCCCCAGCAGGGCCAGGGCCGCCCCCAGGGGCGGGCTGGCCTTGAGGGGACCCACGGACAGGGGGCGGGCACGCTGGGTGACCTGGGCCATGTCAGCGCACCTCCGCCGCGGACGGGGCGGTGTGGGGCCATCCCTGCTCATCCCAGGGGGCCTCGCCCCGCACCCAGGGCCAGATGGGGCTCTCCAGGGTGAGGGCCAGCTGCCGGGCCAGTTCCAGCATCCCTTCATACCCTGCATAGGCGTGCTCCCGTTCCTGGTTGATATCCAGAAAGGGGATGCGGGCCTTGAGGGCCGTGTAGAGATTGCGCCCGCCGGCGATGAGCACGTCCGCCCGGGTCTGCTCGAAGACCTCCAGCAGGGCCCGGGGATTGCCCTCCTCGATCATGCGGGCGTCCTCCCCCATGAGGTCGCGGATGCGGGCCTTGTCCGCCTCGGTGGACTTGCGCGTGCCGGTGGCCACCACCTCCATGCCCAGGTCCTGCAGGGCCGAGACCACGGACCAGGATTTCACCCCACCGGTGTAGAGCAGCACCCGCCGTCCCGCCAGGCGCTGCCGCCAGGGGGCCAGGAGCGCACGGATGCGGTCCTCCTCGCGCCGGATCAGGGCCTCGGTGCGCTGGGTCAGATCCGGATCCCGCAGCAGGCGGGCAAAACCCCGCAGGGCCGCGGACATGTCGGTGATGCCATAGAAGCTCCCCTCGAACCAGGGGACGCCGTAGCGTTCCTCCAGCTTGCGGGCCACGTTGAGCATGGCCTTGGAACACACCACCATGCTCGCCCGGGCCCGGTGCATGGTGCGCACCTGATGGAAGCGGGCATCCCCCGAGAGGGTGCACAGCACCCGCAGCCCCAGCTCGTCCAGCAGGGGCAGTACATGCCAGAACTCCCCGGCGATGTTGTACTCGCCGATGAGGTTGATGTCGTGGACCCGCCCCCCGTGTCCCGCCTGCCGCGGGGGCGGCGGCTCGCCGGTGCCCACCACCTGCTCCACCATGGCCTCCCCGGCGATGCGGTTGCCCAGATTCTTGGAGCCGTAGAACCCGGCCGCGTCCACGCACACCACGGGCACGCCGAAACGGTCCTGTGCCGCACGGCACACCGCCCCCACGTCGTCCCCCACCAGGGCCGGCACACAGGTGTTGTAGACGAACACCGCCGGGGGATCGAAGGTTTCGATGGCCTGGCGGATGGCGTGCAGCAGGCGCTTCTCCGAGCGACCCATGATCACGTCCTGCTCCGTCAGGTCCGTGGTCAGGCCCCGCCGGAACAGATCCGGCCCGGAGGAGCGGGTGCCGCGGTTGTCCCAGGAGTTACCCGCGCAAGCGATGGGACCGTGGACCACATGGGCCACGTCCGCCACGGGCAGCAGGGCGATCTGGGCCCCGTCGAAGGCGCAGCCCCCGGCGGCAGCCCCCGGCTTCGGCCGCGCGCAGCCGGACTTGGCGGCGGTGTTGTGCCCGCAGGCCGGTTCGTCCATCAGCGCCTTAATCTCGCCCGCCTTCATGTCCGTTCCCCTTGCCGCGTGTTTCTTGAGGGGAGGATTAGCAACTTGCGGGCCAGGGTGGATCCGGCGCGGCGCGGCGCCCCCAGGGGGATGCGGGGTGTCGCAAAGGCGACAATGGCAACGGGTCTGTGGGAAACCACCCCTTCAGGGCAACGGGCGATGCTGGCAAGCCGACCGGTTTTCCTCCATCATTTCCCGCCATCACCATCCGGCACCCGAAAACACAGGCACGCGACATGCGCGACGGCGACTACCTCACCCACCTCCAGCGCCTGGAGGCGGAGAGCATCCACATCATGCGGGAAGTGGCGGCGGAGACCGAGAACCCGGTGATGCTCTACTCCATCGGCAAGGACAGCTCGGTGATGCTGCACCTGGCCATGAAGGCCTTCCACCCGGCACCTCCCCCGTTTCCCCTGCTGCACGTGGACACCCGCTGGAAGTTCCGGGAGATGTACGCCTTCCGCGACCGCATGGCCCGGGAGCTGGGGCTGGACCTGATCGTGCACATCAACCCCGAGGGGGTGGAGCGGGACATCAACCCCTTCACCCACGGCTCGGCCCTGCACACCGACATCATGAAGACGGAATCCCTGAAGCAGGCCCTGAGCGCCCACGGCTTCGATGCCGCCTTCGGCGGGGCCCGCCGGGACGAAGAGAAGTCCCGGGCGAAGGAGCGCATCTTCTCCTTCCGCACCGCCCAGCACCGCTGGGACCCCAAGAATCAGCGCCCGGAGTTGTGGAAGCTCTACAACGCCCGCAAGCACAAGGGGGAGTCCATCCGCGTCTTCCCCCTCTCCAACTGGACGGAACTGGACATCTGGCAGTACATCTATCTCAAGGACATCCCCATCGTCCCCCTGTACTTCGCCGCCGAGCGGCCGGTGGTGCGGCGGGACAACGCCCTGATCATGGTGGACGACGATCGCATGCCCCTGGAACCGGGGGAGGAACCCGAGATGAAGAAGGTGCGCTTTCGCACCCTGGGCTGCTATCCCCTCACCGGGGCCATCGAATCCGGGGCGGACACCCTGCCCGGCATCATCCAGGAGATGCTGCTCACCCGCACCTCGGAGCGCCAGGGCCGCGTCATCGACCACGACAGCGCCGCCTCCATGGAGAAAAAGAAGCAAGAGGGGTATTTCTGATGTCCCACGTCCAGGATGAACTCATCGCCTCGGACATTGAGGCCTATCTCAAGCAGCACGAACACAAGGGCCTGTTGCGCTTTCTCACCTGCGGCAGCGTGGATGACGGCAAGAGCACCCTCATCGGCCGCCTGCTGTTCGACTCGCAGATGCTCTTCGAGGACCAGCTGGCCGCCATCGAGAAGGACTCGAAGAAATGGGGCACCCAGGCGGACGCCATGGACCTGGCCCTTTTGGTGGACGGCCTGGCGGCGGAGCGGGAACAGGGCATCACCATCGACGTGGCCTACCGCTTCTTCTCCACACAGCAGCGCAAGTTCATCGTCGCCGACACCCCCGGCCACGAGCAGTACACCCGCAACATGGTCACCGGCGCTTCCACGGCGGACGCGGCGGTGATCCTGGTGGACGCCCGCCACGGCGTGCTCACCCAGACCCGCCGCCACAGCTACCTGGTGCACCTGCTGGGGATCCGCCACATCATCCTGGCCATCAACAAGATGGACCTGGTGGACTACGATCCGGCGGTCTTCCGGCGCATCGTGGACGACTACCGCGCCTTCGCCGATCTCATCGGCATGGAGGACTTCACCGCCATCCCCGTCTCCGCCCTCAAGGGGGACAACATCCTCCACCCCAGCCCCGCCATGCACTGGTTCCATGGCCCCACCCTCATGGGCTGTCTGGAGACGGTGGAGGTGGACGAGACGCGCATGCAGCGGGCCCCCGTGCGCCTGCCGGTACAGTGGGTCAACCGCCCCAACCTGGACTTTCGCGGCTTCTGCGGCACCCTGGCCGGCGGCATCCTGCACCCCGGCGACCGGGTGCGGGTCCTGCCCTCGGGCAAGGAGACCCGGGTGGCGCGTATCGTCAGCGACGAAGGGGACCGGCCCCGGGCCCTGGCGGGGGAATCCATCACCCTCACCCTGGAGGACGAGATCGATGTCTCCCGGGGCTCGGTGATCTGCGGTGCCGACGCCCCCGCCCAGGTGGCCGACCAGTTCGAGGCCAGGATCGTCTGGATGCACGAGGAGCCCCTCTACCCCGGTCGCACCTACCTGATGAAGGCCGGGGTGCAGACGGTGCAGGCCACGGTCACCGACATCAAATACCAGGTGAACGTGAACACCCTGGAGCGCCTGGCCGCCGATACCCTGGAGCTCAACGGCATCGGCGTGTGCAACATCAGCCTGGACCGGCCCATCCCCTTCGACCCCTACGAGGAGAACCGGGACATGGGCAGCTTCATCTTCATCGACCGTTTCGAGCACCACACCGTGGGCGCCGGCATGATCGACTTCGCCCTGCGCCGCGCCCACAACATCCACCTGCAGCACGTGGACGTGGACAAGGCCGCCCGCGCCGCCCTCAAGGGGCACCGTCCCGGGGTGATCTGGTTCACCGGGCTCTCCGGCTCCGGCAAGTCCACCGTGGCCAACCGGGTGGAGGAAAAGCTCCACGCCCTGGGGGTGCACACCTACCTGCTGGACGGGGACAACGTCCGTCACGGCCTCAACCGCGACCTGGGCTTCACCGAGGAGGACCGGGTGGAGAACATCCGCCGCATCGCCGAGGTGAGCCGGCTCATGGTGGATGCCGGACTCATCGTGCTCACCGCCTTCATCTCCCCCTTCCGCTCCGAGCGCCGCCTGGCCCGGGACCGGCTGGAAGACGGGGAATTCGTGGAGGTGTTCATGGACACCCCCCTGGAGGTGGCCGAACAGCGGGATCCCAAGGGGCTCTACCGCAAGGCCCGCCGGGGCGAGCTGAAGAACTTCACCGGCATCGATTCCCCCTATGAACCCCCCGAGAACCCGGAGGTGACCCTGGACGGCGCCCATCTGGACGTGGAGGCCGCCTCCAACCGGGTCATCCAGGCCCTGCGGGACCAGGGCATGATCCCCCGCTAGGCCCCGCCATGCCCCTGCCCATGGATGCCGGGCTCACCGCCCTGGTGGTGGCGGGCATGCTCGCGGTGCTCACCCTCACCCGCGCCGCCCCGGACCTGGTGTTCCTGGGGGGCGTGGTGGTGCTGCTGCTGGCCGGGGTCATCACCCCCGCCGAGGCCTTCTCCGGGTTCGCCAACGAGGGGGTGATCACCATCGCCGCCCTCTACGTGGTGGTGGCCGGGCTGCGGGAGACCGGCGGCATCCAGTGGATCGTGCACGCCCTGCTGGGACGCCCCCGCTCCCTGCGCCGGGCCCAGTGGCGGCTCACGGCCCCGGTGGCCTTCCTCAGCGCCTTTCTCAACAACACCCCGGTGGTGGGCATGCTCATCCCCGCCGTGAACGAATGGGCGCGCAAGCTGGAACTGCCCGTCTCCCGGCTCATGATGCCCCTGTCCTACGCCGCCATCCTCGGCGGCACGGTGACGGTGATCGGCACCAGCACCAACCTGGTGATCAACGGCCTGCTCATCCAGCACGACGGCGAGGGCCTGGGGATCCTCGACATCGCCTGGGTGGGCGGCCCCGTGGCCCTGGCCGGGCTGGTCTTCATGCTGATGTTCAACCGCCAGCTGTTCCCCGACCGGCGCCCGGTCATGGACAAGATCGACGATCCGCGGGAATACACCCTGGAGATGCTGGTGGAACCGGGCGGCCCCCTAGTGGGGCGCACCATCGAGGAGGCAGGCCTGCGCCACCTGCCCGGCGGCTATCTCATGGAACTGGACCGCCAGGGCACCCTGCTGCCCGCCGTCTCCCCCCAGGAGCGGTTGCAGGCCGGCGACCGCCTCATCTTCGTGGGGGTGGTGGACTCCATGGCGGACCTGCAGCGCATTCGTGGCCTGTCCCCGGCCACCGGGCAGGTATTCAAGCTGGACGGCCACCGCGCCGACCGGGTGCTGCTGGAGATGGTGGTCTCCGACACCTGCCCCATCGCCGGCATGACCATCCGCGACGGCCGGTTCCGCAACCGTTACAACGCCGTGGTCATCGCCGTGGCCCGCAACGGCCAGCGCCTGCACGGCAAGATCGGCGACATCACCCTGCGCCCCGGCGACACCCTGCTGGTGGAGGCCAGCTCCGGCTTCCTGGCCCAGCACCGCAACCGGCGGGACTTCTTCCTCATGACCCAGATCCAGGACTCGGCGGCGCCGCGCCACGACCGGGCCCTGGTGGCCCTGGGCATCCTGATGGCCATGGTGGCCACGGCCGCCTCGGGGCTTTTGACCATGCTGGAGGCGGCCCTGGCGGCGGCGGGGGGGATGATCCTCAGTGGCTGCGTGGGCATGTTCAACGCCCGCGCCAGCCTGGACTGGTCCGTGCTGCTCACCATCGCCGCCGCCTTCGGCATCTCCGCGGCCATGGAGAACACCGGCCTGGCCCGGGACCTGGCCCTGGGCATCACCGCCCTGGCCGGGGACCTGCCCTGGATGAACCTCCTTGGGGTCTACCTGGCCACCGCCCTGCTCACGGCCCTGATCACCAACAACGCCGCCGCCGTGCTCATGTTCCCCGTGAGCCTGTCGGTGGCCCAGGACCTGGGGATGAGCGTGCTGCCTTTTGCCGTCACCATCATGTTCGCCGCCTCCGCCAGCTTCGCCACCCCCTTCGGCTACCAGACCAACCTCATGGTCTTCGGCCCCGGCGGCTACCGTTTCAGCGACTACCTGCGCGCCGGCATCCCCATGACCCTGCTCACCGGCGCGGTGGCCCTGGCCCTCATCCCCCTGATCTGGGGGTGATCATTCGTTGAACCTCCCTGCAGCCGAAATCCGGCTCCGCCCGCGCAAATACCCCTGCCAAACCATCAGCAATCCTTGATGAACATCATCATGAAGATTGATTTTCATTAATGAGAAAGCGGGCGTAGGCTTTCCCACGTCGAACACGACTACATTCATTTCGACCGCCCAGCGGCGGGATGAACAGAACCCGAACCCAAAGGAGTCGACGATGGCCGTAAAGACCTACAGCGCTGGTGTGAAGGACTACCGCCAGACCTACTGGACCCCCGAATACACCCCCCGCGACACGGACATCCTGGCCGTGTTCAAGGTCACCCCCCAGCCCGGTGTGGACCGCGAGGAGGCCGCCGCCGCCGTGGCCGCCGAATCCTCCACCGGCACCTGGACCACGGTATGGACCGACCTGCTCACCGACCTGGACTACTACAAGGGCCGGGCCTACAAGATCGAGGACGTGCCCGGCGACGACGAATGCTTCTACGCCTTCATCGCCTACCCCATCGACCTGTTCGAGGAGGGTTCGGTGGTGAACGTCTTCACCTCCCTGGTGGGCAATGTCTTCGGCTTCAAGGCGGTGCGCACCCTGCGCCTGGAGGATGTGCGCTTCCCCATCGCCTACGTCAAGACCTGCGGCGGCCCGCCCCACGGCATCCAGGTGGAACGGGACGTCATGAACAAGTACGGCCGTCCCCTGCTGGGCTGCACCATCAAGCCCAAGCTGGGCCTCTCCGCCAAGAACTACGGCCGCGCCGTGTACGAATGCCTGCGCGGCGGCCTGGACTTCACCAAGGACGACGAGAACGTCAACTCCCAGCCCTTCATGCGCTGGCGCCAGCGTTTCGACTTCGTCATGGAGGCCATCGAGAAGGCCGAGGCGGAGACCGGTGAGCGCAAGGGCCACTACCTGAACGTCACCGCCCCCACGCCGGAGGAGATGTACAAGCGTGCCGAGTACGCCAAGGAGATCGGCGCCCCCATCATCATGCACGACTACATCACCGGCGGCTTCTGCGCCAACACCGGCCTGGCCAACTGGTGCCGCGACAACGGCATGCTGCTGCACATCCACCGCGCCATGCACGCGGTCATGGACCGCCATCCCCGTCACGGCATCCACTTCCGGGTGCTGGCCAAGATCCTGCGCCTCTCCGGCGGCGACCACCTGCACACCGGCACCGTGGTGGGCAAGCTGGAGGGGGACCGAGACGCCACCCTGGGCTGGATCGACCTGCTGCGGGACGACTACATCAAGGAGGACCGCTCCCGGGGTATCTTCTTCGACCAGGACTGGGGCTCCATGCCCGGCGTTTTCGCCGTGGCCTCCGGCGGCATCCACGTCTGGCACATGCCCGCCCTGCTCTCCATCTTCGGCGACGATGCCGTGTTCCAGTTCGGCGGCGGCACCCTGGGCCATCCCTGGGGCAACGCCGCCGGGGCCACGGCCAACCGCGTGGCCCTGGAGGCCTGCGTCCAGGCCCGCAACGAAGGCCGCGAGACCGAGAAGGAAGGCAAAGAGATCCTCACCGCCGCCGCCCAGCACAGCCCCGAACTCAAGGTCGCCATGGAGACCTGGAAGGAGATCAAGTTCGAGTTCGACACCGTGGACAAGCTGGACGTGCAGCACCGCTGAGGTCCGCACCCACTCTGGGGCGCCCGCCGGGCGCCCACAGGCCCCGATTTTCAGGTTTTCAGGAGGGATAACCCATGTCCGACATCCAGAGCTTCAAGCAGTCGCAGAAATACGAGACCTTCTCCTACCTGCCGGAGATGAGCCCGGAGCAGGTACGCAAGCAGGTGGAGTACATCATCGAACAGGGCTGGAACCCGGCGGTGGAACACAGCGAGCCGGAAAACGCCTTCGGCCACTACTGGTACATGTGGAAGCTGCCCATGTTCGGCGAACAGTCGGTGGACACCGTACTGGCCGAGGTGGAGGCCTGCCGTCAGGAGAACCCCGGCCACATGGTGCGCCTGATCGGCTACGACAATTTCGCCCAGAGCCAGGGCCTGGCCTTCGTGGTGCACCGGAGCTGACCCCCTGCGGGCCGGGGACACCCCGGCCCGCCCCCGCGGGGAGGCCCTGCGGGGACAAGGGAGCGGCCACCTCCCGGGCCCGTGCCCGCGGGCCCGGATCCTGACGCAGTCGCCTCCGGCGATGCCCGGAGGTCCCGGAGGAGTGATCATGCAAGACGATATCCGCGACTACCACATCCCCGAGGCACCCTATTACCGTGCCGTCGGGGAGGAAGTGGAACTCTACGAAGCGGCCTATGCCGTGCGCATGCCCATGATGCTCAAGGGCCCCACCGGCTGCGGCAAGACGCGGTTCGTGGAGTACATGGCCTGGAAACTGGGCAAGCCCCTGATCACCGTGGCCTGTAACGAGGACATGACCGCCTCGGACCTGGTGGGCCGCTACCTGCTGGATGCCGACGGCACCCGCTGGCAGGACGGACCCCTGACCCTGGCGGCGCGCCACGGCGCCATCTGCTACCTGGACGAGGTGGTGGAGGCCCGCCAGGACACCGTGGTGGTGATCCACCCCCTCACCGACAACCGCCGGGTGCTGCCCCTGGAGAAGAAGGGGGAACTGGTCCAGGCCCATCCGGACTTCCAGCTGGTGATCTCCTACAACCCCGGCTACCAGAGCCTGATGAAGGACCTGAAGCAGTCCACCAAACAGCGCTTCGGCGCCCTGGACTTCGGCTACCCGGAGGCGGAGGTGGAGCGGGAGATCGTCGCCCACGAGACCGGGGTGGATGCCGACACCGCCGGCAAGCTGGTGAGCGTGGCGGAGCGGGCCCGCAACCTCAAGGGGCACGGACTGGACGAGGGCATCTCCACCCGCATGCTGGTGCATGCCGGTTCCCTCATCCACCGTGGCGTGCCCCCCCTGGCCGCCTGCCGCATGGCCCTGGTGCGGCCGCTCACCGACGATCCGGACATGCGCGACGCCCTGGATGCGGCGGTGACCACCTTCTTCTGAGACCCATCCGCAGGCCGGGCGCCCGGGACCGGACGCCGTACCCTTGGACGCAGTGGGGGATTGCCATGAGCATCAATCTGGAAGACTACCGCGAACTGCTGGACGATCTGGGGGACCACGCCGCCGAGGTCATGGCCTCCGCCTGGCAGGACGCGGTGCGCACCTTCAGCCGCCAGGGCCTGCAGGCCTATTACCTGGAAGGGGCGCGCACCCTGCAGAACCTGGGACGCGGCAGCGAACCGGTGGTGGCCTTCATCCAGGAGGCCCCCTCGGTGGCCCGGGAACTGGGGGAGGACGCGGTACGGGATCTGCTGGAGGCCGTGGCCCGCCTCACTTCCCGCACCAGCGGGGCGGTGGTGAGCCTGGTGATCGGCACCAGCCCGGTGGCCGCCCGCAGGCTCAACGACCCCGCCCTCTTCGGCCATTACCTGCAGTTGCTGGACACCCTGGTGGCCCAGGCCCCCCGGGGCATCCGCCCCATGCTGGAACACCTGGATGTCCTGCTCACCCACCTCACCCTGGGGGGGCTGCGCCGCTGGGCCCTGTGGGGGGCCAGGGTGCACGGCCGTGACTTCAAGGCCCAGGTGGCCTATTTCGGCCTGGAGACCCCCGAATCCCGCTCCGTGTTCCAGAAGGAACGCCGCGGCACCCTCTTCGTGGACGTGCACCGGCGCCTCAACATGTACCTGCGGGCCCTCTGGGGCCGGGACTTCTTCCTGCGCCCCACCAGCGGCGACTTCGAATCCCGGGAGGGCATCCGCCCCTTCATCGATGGCTTCACCATCCATGTCCCCGATGCCTATGACGGTCATGACGGGGTGGAGGGGCTGCAGATCTACCGCGCCGCCACCGCCCACGCCGCCGCCCACGTGGTGCACAGCCGCGGCCCCATGCCCGGCAGTGACCCCGGGGGCATCACCGGCATGCTCATCGGGCTCATGGAGGACGCCCGGGTCGAGGCCCTGGCCATGGCCGCCTTCCCGGGGCTGCGCCAGATCTGGGCCCCCCTGCACACCACCACGCCGGCGGACGGCGACGGGGTCACCCCCCTGCTGGGCCGCACCGCCCGCGCACTGCTGGACCCGGACTACGCGGATGACCATGCCTTCGTCACCCGGGCACGGGAGGCCTTCGCCGCCCGGGAGGGGCACCTGGAGCGCCATGGCCTGGCCTGGGAACTGGGCCATGCCCTGGCCCCCCACTTCCCCGGCGGGGACCGCTTCCACGCCGTCCACGACCACATCCCCGTGCCCTACCGGGACGACAACCGCTACCTCTGGGCCGTGGGCAGCGGCGAGGAGGCGGAACGGGCGGGCTTCCTCCAGGCCCCCCAGGAACGCATCCAGGTCTCTCTCATGGAGATGGTCAATGAACTGGACGTGCCCGGCGCCGGCGATGATGCCCAGCAGATCCTGATCCTCTCCAGCGAGTTCTTCCGGGACTCGGAGGACACCAGTCTCAACGAACAGGAGGGCCGTCCCCCGGTCTCCCTGCCCTACCACTATCCGGAATGGGACTACCAGATGCAGCTGGAGCGTCCCCACTGGTGCACCCTGCTGGAACGGCGCCCGGGCAAGGGGGATCCGGCCGTGGTGGACGCGGTGGTGGACAAGTACCGCCCCCTGGTGAGCCGCCTGAAATACCTCATCGAGGCGCTGCAGCCCCAGGGGATGCAGCGCCATCGGCGCCAGCCGGAGGGGGACGAGCTAGACCTGAACGCCCTGGTGGAGGCCATGGTGGACCACCGCACGGGCCGCCAGCCGGACCCGCGGGTGTACATCCGCAACGAACGCCGGGTGCGGGATCTCTCCGTGCTGGTGCTCATCGACCTGTCGGAATCCACCAACGACACCGTCCACGGCACCGACAGCACCATCCTGGAGCTGGCGCGGGAGGCCACCACCCTGCTGGCCGGGGCCATGGACCGCATTGGCGACCCCTTCGCCCTCCACGGCTTCGACTCCGACGGCCGCCACGACGTGGAGTATTTCCGCTTCAAGGACTTCGACGAGCCCTATGACGAACAGGCCCGGGCCCGTCTGGCGGGGATGCGGGGGCAGCTGTCCACGCGCATGGGCACGGCCATCCGCCACGCCGGGCAGCTGCTGCAACAGCGGCCCACGCGCAAGAAGCTGCTGCTCATCATCACCGACGGGGAACCCTCGGACACGGATGTGCGCGACCCGCAGTACCTGCGCCAGGATGCCCATCACGCCGTGGAGGAGATGGCCCGCCTGGGGGTGGACACCTTCTGCCTGAGCCTGGACCCCCACGCCGATGACTACGTGGAACGCATCTTCGGCCCCCGGGGCTACCGGGTGGTGGATCACGTGGAGCGACTGCCCGAGACCCTGCCCATGCTCTATGCGGGCCTGACCCGGTAGCGGCCGTTCAGGAGGAGGCCTTGCCCCCGGCCCGGCCCCCGCGGGCCCGGGCCTCCTCGTTGCGCCGGCGCAGATCCCGCAGCTTCTCCCCGATGCGGATCTCCAGCCCCCGTTCCACCGGCTCGTAGTAGCGCGGCTCCCCCATGGCCTCCGGGAAGTAGCACTCGCCGGCGGCGAAGGCGTCCGGCTCGTCATGGGCGTAGCGATAGCCCTTGCCGTGGTCCAGGGCCTTCATGAGACGCGTCGGGGCGTTGCGCAGGTGCATGGGCACCTCTTCCGTGCCCCGGGCGCGCACATCCTTCATGGCCGCCTTGTAGGCGGTGTAGACGGCGTTGCTCTTGGCGGCGCAGGCCAGATAGATCACCGCCTGGGCCAGGGTCAGTTCCCCCTCGGGGCTGCCCAGACGGTCGTAGGTGTCCCAGGCCTGCAGGGCCAGGGTCAGGGCGCGGGGATCGGCGTTGCCGATGTCCTCGCTGGCCATGCGCACGATGCGCCGCGCCAGGTAGGCCGGGTCCGCCCCGCCGTCCACCATGCGGCAGAACCAGTACAGGGCGGCGTCGGGATCGCTGCCCCGCACCGACTTGTGCATGGCCGAGATCTGGTCGTAGAAGAGATCGCCCCCCTTGTCGAAGCGGTGCGAGTCCTCACCCAGCACCTCCTGCAGCACGGAGGCGTCGATGACCGGCCCCCCGGGCCCCTCCACCGCCAGATCGGCGGCGATCTCCAAAAGGTTCAGGGCACGGCGGGCATCGCCGTCCGCCACCCGGGCCAGCAGATCCCGGTGCTGCGCCTCCATGTGCAGGCCCCGCGTCCCCAACCCGTGCTCCGTGTCCGCCAGGGCGCGGTCGATGACGGCGCGGATGTCCTCCACTTCCAGGCGCTTGAGCACATAGGTGCGTACCCGGGACAGCAGGGCGTTGTTCAGCTCGAAGGAGGGGTTTTCCGTGGTGGCCCCGATGAAGGCGATGGTGCCGTCCTCCACGTGGGGCAGGAAGGCGTCCTGCTGGGACTTGTTGAAACGGTGCACCTCGTCCACGAAGAGCAGGGTCGGGCGGTCCTCCTCCCGGCGCACCCGCCGTGCCGTCTCCACCGCCTCGCGGATCTCCTTCACCCCCGCCAGCACGGCGGATAGGGTGAGAAAATGCGCCCCGCAGGAACCGGCGATGAGCCGCGCCAGGGTGGTCTTGCCCGTCCCCGGTGGACCCCAGAGGAGCATGGAGTGGAGGCGGTCCTCCTCGATGGCACGGCGCAGGGGCTTGCCCGGGGCGAGGAGATGGGCCTGACCGGCGAACGCCTCCAGGCTGCGGGGACGCATCCGGTCCGCCAGGGGGCGGTCCGGGTGAGGCGCAGGATCCATCGTGTTCATCCGTTACGCATCACATCCACCTCCGCCGGCGGCTCGAAGCGGAAGCGGCTCTCCGGGATGCCGGGGTTCATCTCCCGCTGGCTGAAGCGGATGCGGGTGCGCTGGCCGAACTGGTCCTCCAGGACCATCTCCCGCAGGCCCTGCCCATCCAGGCCAAGGCGCAGACGCTCGAAGTCCGTACCCCCCTCCCGGGGGATCAGCTCCACCCAGGCCAACCCCCCCTCACTGCCCGCCTCCTCCAGGCGGAAGGCCGCCTCCAGGTCCCCGTCCCCGGTGAGCAGCAGGGTGGGGGTACGCCCCAGGGCCTCCCCCATGGGCTGCACCGTGGCCTGGGCCAGGTCCGCGTCATAGGTCCACAGGGACTCGCCGTCGGCGATGATCTGCTGCCGGTAGGGGGTCTCGTAGTCCCAGCGGAAGCGGCCGGGCCGCTTGAGGTAGACCCGCCCCCCGGAGCGCTGCATCACCTCCCCGGATTCATCGGTGACCACCTGCTCGAAGGCGGCGCGGAAGGTGTCCATCTCCTGGAGGAAGGACTCCAGGCGCTGGCGTCCCTCCCCGGCCAGGGCCGGCGTCAGCGCCAGGGACAGGAGGAGGGGCAACAGGGGCAGGATTCGGTACATGGGGGCTCGTCTCCTGGTTTCGGGAATGGGATCAGACGAAACCGTCTGAGTTCCCGGGGGCGCTCAATCCTCCTGCGCCGGGGCCGGGGCCAGCACCTCGCGGTTGCCGTTGGACTGCAGCGGGCTCACCACCCCGGCATGTTCCATGTCCTCGATCATGCGGGCGGCCCGGTTGTAGCCAATCTTCAGTCGCCGCTGCACATAGGAGATGGAGGCCTTGCGGGACTCCAGCACGATGGCCACGGCCTGGTCGTAGAGGGGATCGGACTCCTCGCCGCCCTCCACCGGCTCCAGACCGGGCACCGAAGCCCCGCCGGATTCCGGCTCCTCCAGCACCTCGTCCAGATAGTGGGGTTCCCCCTGGGCCTTGAGGAAATCCACCACGGCATGCACCTCGTGGTCCGCCACGAAGGCCCCGTGCAGGCGCACGGGATGCCCGCTGCCCGGGGGCAGGTAGAGCATGTCCCCGTGGCCCAGGAGCTGTTCCGCCCCCATCTGGTCCAGGATGGTGCGGGAATCCACCCGGGAGGACACCTGGAAGGCGATGCGGGTGGGGATATTGGCCTTGATCAGGCCGGTGATCACATCCACCGAGGGCCGCTGGGTGGCCAGGATCAGATGAATGCCGGCGGCCCGGGCCTTCTGCGCCAGGCGGGCGATGAGCTCCTCCACCTTCTTGCCCACCACCATCATCATGTCGGCGAACTCGTCCACCACGATGACGATGAACGGCAGGGGCTCCAGCAGCGGCGGCGGGGCCTCCGGATCCAGGGCCCCCTGGGGGTTGTAGAAGGGATCGGGGATGGGCTCGCCCCGGGCCGTGGCCTCCCGGATCTTGCGGTTGTAGCCGGCGATATTGCGCACCCCCATGTGGGACATGAGCTTGTAGCGCCGCTCCATCTCCGCCACACCCCAGCGCAGGGCGTTGGAGGCCTCCTTCATGTCGGTCACCACCGGCGCCAGCAGATGCGGGATGCCCTCGTAGATGGACAACTCCAGCATCTTCGGGTCGATGAGGATCAGACGCACCTCCTCGGGCCGGGATTTGAACAGCAGGGAGAGGAGCATGGCGTTGATGGCCACGGACTTGCCCGATCCGGTGGTGCCCGCCACCAGCAGGTGAGGCATCTTCGCCAGGTCCGCCACCACCGCCTGGCCGCCGATGTCCTTGCCCAGGGCCAGGGTCAGGGCCGAACCGGCGCCGTCGAACACCGGGGCGCGGAAGATCTCCGAGAGGCTCACCAGTTCCCGCTTCTGGTTGGGGATCTCCATGCCCACGGTGGACTTGCCGGGGATCACCTCCACGATGCGCACGCTGATCACCGACAGGGCACGGGCCAGGTCCTTGGAGAGACCGGAGATGCGGCTCACCTTGAGCCCCGGCGCAGGCTGCAGCTCGAAGCGGGTGATCACCGGCCCCGGATGCACCTCCACCACCTCCACCTGCACGCCGAAGTCCCGCAATTTCTCCTCCACAAGGCGGGACATGGACTCCAGGTCCTCCTCCGAGAACCCCCCCTCCTGGGGCTTGGGATCATCCAGCAGGGTCACCGGCGGCGGGGTGCCCGGCTCCACCTGGGCAGGGGTCCCGGAGGGGGGCCTTGCAGAGGGTTCGGGTTTCTCCGGCACCGGCAGCGTGGCCTCCTCGATGGCCGCGTCACCGGCGGCCTTCCCGGCCCGTTCCGGCGCCCCGGTGAGCGCATCATCCGGCGCCCCCGTCAGCACCGGTTCCACGCGCGCGGACGGGGGCGGTGTCTCCTCCCCCTTCTTCCTGGCCTTGGCCTCCCGGCGCGCCTCGGCCTTACGCTGCTTCTCCGCCCGGCGGCGCTCGGTCTCCCGGCGTTTCTCCTCCCGGCGTTCGTCCTTCTCCTCCGCCGCCCGGGCCCGGCTGGCCCGTCGCTCGCGGTAACGGGCCCGGGCCTGCTCCAGTCGCTCCCCTGCCCGCTGCAACAGCCACAGGGTCCAGCGCCCCGTACGGTCCATGAGCACGAACCAGGAGAGCCCGGTGAACCAGGTGAAGCCGGTGAGAAAAAGCGCCAGCAGGAAGAGGGTCACCCCCACCAGGTCGAACATGGGCAGCAATCCCTTGCCGATCACCTCGCCCACGAGGCCGCCGGCATTCATGGGCAATATCCCCGGCAGGAAATGCAGGGTCGCCAGCCCGCATCCGGCGATCAGGGTGAGGGAGAACCCCAGCCAGCGCACCCCCAGAAGATGCAGATCCAGTTCTCCGCTCCCCCTACGCCCGCGGAATACCAGCCAGCCGCTGTAGGCCACCATCACCGGGGCCAGGTAGGCGAGATAACCGAACAGATACAGGAACAGGTCCGCGAACCAGGCCCCGACACGCCCGCCCAGATTGTCCACCCCGTCGTGGATCCCGGTCCGGGACCAGCCGGGATCCCCGGGATCGAAGGTGACCAGGGCGATGCACAGATAGACCGCCGCCGCGGTGAGTACCAGCAGGGCCCCCTCCCGCAGCCCACGGCGCAAATGGGCACTCAGGGTGCGGCGCGGACGCGGTCCTTCGGCGTCCCCGGCGGAGCGGTCTGCGGGTTTGCGTTTCTTCGGGCGAGCCTGGGCCAATGGCGGATCGGGGTTGGGCGGATGGGGATGCGGGTGTGCCCCGGCGGATCTCGCCGTCGGGGCCGATCCGGCCAGTGTAACCCAGGAGGCCCCTTGGGCGCATTCGCACCCGGGGATCCGCGCCGCCGCGGCTAACCGGGGATCAGCACCAGCTTGCCGCTCATCCCCCCCGCCTCCAGCCGGCGGTGGGCCGCTGCCGCCTGTTCCAGGGGATAGGTCCCGGCCACGTGCACCTTCAGCCGGCCATCGGCCATGCGGGCGGCGCACTGGCGCAGGATGGCGGTCTGATGCAGGCGGTAATCGTCCCGCCCCAGGAACATGGGGGTGAGCATCCATTCCTGGGTCACGCCCAGGTTGTGCAGGCGGGCATGGTTCCAGTCCAGATCCCCGGGCAGGGTGAGGATGGACACCAGGCGCCCGTAGGTGGCCAGGGCCTGCAGCGAGCGGGTACAGGTCTCGCCGCCCACGGTGTCCAGGACCACGGCCACGCCCTCGCCGTCGGTCCGGCGCCGGGCCGAGGCGACGAAGTCCTCCTCCCGGTAGCGGATGACGGCCTCGGCGCCGAGCGCCTCGGCGATACGCGCCTTGTCGTCATCGCCGACGGTGGTCATGACCCGGGCACCGGCCTGCCGGGCCAGCTGGATGGCCACGTGACCCACACCACCGGCACCGCCATGGATCAGCACCCATTCCCCCGGCTCCAGGCGGGCGCGGTCGAACAGCCCCTCCCAGGCGGTGAGCGCCACCAGGGGCATGGCCGCCGCCGCCACATCGTCCACCCCCTCCGGGATGGGGACGACGAAGCGGGCGTCGACGCTGGTGTACTCGGCATAATTCCCCGGTGCCCGACCGATCCCCCCGTTCATGAACAACACCCGTTGCCCCGGCCCGATCCCGGCCACCCCCTCACCAAGGGCATCCACCGTGCCTGCACCGTCGCAGCCCAGGATCGCCGGCAGCCCGGCTTCGGGATCCAGCAACCCCTTGGCCCGGATCTTGGTGTCCACGGGATTGACCCCGGCCGCCGCCAGGCGCACCCGCACCTGGCCGGGACCCGGTTCCGGGCGGGGAAGATCGGCGATCCGGAGCACCTCCGATCCACCGATGGCGGTCATCTGCACGCATCGCATGGCATCCCTCCTCCTGCTCGCTGACGTGGTCGCGGATGCTTCCCGGCCATGATATCCCGGCCCGCGGGGACACTGAAAAGGCGCAGGCCACGCAGCGACAACCCACGCCATGTGGCGCTATATTGCACCCTTCACGCCAACCGGACACCGATACGCCATGATCCAGGATGACCTCGCCCGCTTCTTCGAGAAGGATCGCTTCGCCGCCCATGTGGGCATCGAACTGCTGCAGGCGGGGGACGGCCGCGCCCGGGCGCGGCTGGTCCTGGACGAACGCCACCGCAACGCGGCGGGGGTCACCCACGGGGCGGCCATCTTCAGCCTGGCGGATCTGGTGTTCGCCATGGCCTCCAACTCCCACGGTACGGTGGCCCTGGGGGTGAACGTGTCCGTCTCCTTCCTGCGGGCCTCCCGCGGCGGGGTCCTCCATGCCGAGGCGCGGGAGGTGGCCATCAACCCGAAACTGGCCACCTACGAGATCCGGGTCACCGGCGAGGACCAAACCCTGATCGCCCTCTTCCAGGGCACCGTCTACCGCAAGCGCGAGACCCTGGAGGAAATCGGGATCTAGATATGGACCATGGGAGTGGATCTGATTTTCAGGAGATCCAGGCTTGATCTTTCGCAGATCCACCCTTATTCCCTGGGTATATTCCATCCTGAATTCAGGCATGAAATTCCGGGAGCTCCCTCATGAGCGCATCCCTGCACATCGCCTGCCCCACTGCCATAGAATCAACCGTTTACCCTAGGAACGTATGGGCAGTCCCCTCGCTGCGGCAGATGGCAGAGACGACGCTGCCTTCAGGGATCCAGTAAGGGAATAACGGCCCGCTGTCCACAGCGGGCCGTTCAAAAACGAAACAGAGGCCTAACACCGGGGATACGACCTGCGGCCCCACAGCATTACCAGCAGGAGCCCCCCACCCCCAACGAACAGGGCCAGGATATTCGGTTCCGGAATGCGGGTTTCCAGGTAAGTGGCATACACCTGTATATTGATATCGCTGGACTTATCCCAGCCAAACCCATTGGAATCGAGCATACCCCCAAAGACGATTTCCGTCATATCCGCATTTCCGGCATACCAGTTATACCTATCATCCGACTGTTCCTGGGGAGTGCCGCTCAAGGCGGCATTCGAGGCATGATTGAACCAGTAGGGGGAGCTTTCCCCATCGGAATCCATCAAATCGAGTCCGAAGAGAAAGTTTCCTTCCCTGAAGAGCCCCAGATCATCAAAATTGAACTCCCATATCTGGATGAATCCCCCACCGCTTCCCTGATAAGCCACACCCTCGTTATTAGGGTAATCCACCCTGCTGATCTCGATGTTCTCGGCATCGGCCTGATCGCCGGTCACCGAAGACGTCGCCACCCGGGGAACGACCGTCCCCTCCCCCTGATCCGGCCCCAGGAAAAGGGATACCGTATCGTAGCGATCCCCGAGCTGGAAGTCCGAGTCATATCCCCCCGCGACACCCCACACGGTGACCCGGTCGATCCGCCAATAGTCAAAATATTTGGTTCCGCATGAGCGGCCTTCACTACACGGTATGGTGAAATCGTCTCCCGCAATATAGCTGCCCCCCTGCGGCCCCAGGTCCCAGGCCACGTTGCTGCGATCACTGCCTGCCCCATTGTTCAGATTCGAGTCCGGCAGACCCCGATCCACGATCAGACCCGCCGACGCAGACCCGGAGAATACGGCGCACAACAGCCCCACCATGCATCCAGCGAGGAATCTTTCCTTCATCATTTGAGCACCCCCTTTGTGACGGAAATCTCACCCGCACATGTAAGCACCCTCCATGCCATAAAATTATTTTTATTTAATATCAAAACGTTAATACACCCGAGCAAAACCATGACCCCAAAGGTGTAATGCATGCCGACACTCTCCTGATTCAGGCCGGCATCTTCCACAAGGGTTACGAAGAGGGCCCTGACTCTGATCCGTTTCCGGAATCAGATCCGGGGACCCCTTCGCCGGCTCCCCCCGCCAGACGCTCGGTGAGCCAGCCGCTGATCAGGGCGGAAAGGGCCATCAGGAGGGTCAGCACCATCACATAGGTGACGCCGAAATAGTGCGCCAGCAGGGGCAGCAACGGCAGCTTGATGGCGCGGGCATAGAGCACCACCGCCACCAGGGCGGTGCGCATACCCTGGTCCCGCAACTGGGCCAGCAGGCCGTACCAGGCATAGACGGGGCCGGTGGAGAGCACGCCCGCGGCCAGGGCCAGGAGCCATCCCCGCGCCCCGGATCCGGGCCCCAGCCAGGCCCGGGTGCGCCCGGGATCCAGCAGCCGTTCCACCAGGTACATGAGCGCGAAGACCAGTACCAGCACCGGGGCCACCGCCCGGGCCATCCGCAGGAAGGCCTCCAGGGCCTGACGCGTCACTTGCGGATCCATCAGGGCACTCCCGGCCCAGGCCAGCAGCACCAGCCCCAGAAAGACCCATCCCCCATGACGGCGCAACCGGGAGAAACGCCCGGCCATCAGTACCCCCCCGCCAGGGCCAGGCCGGCCACGGTGAGATAGGCCAGGACCACGGCCAGTACAAGACACACCAGGTTGCGCACCAGGGCGAAGCGCCGCCCCAGAGTCAGGGCCTCGGCCGGCAGCTGCACCGCCCCCACGGTGACCCAGGCCGAGATCAGGGCCGTGACGGTGATCAGACCCACCCCCCCGGCACGCAATTCCCCACCCAGCACATACCCCGCCGAGGGGTGACCTGCGGCGACACTCCCCAGCAGGGTCCCCAGGAGCACGTCCACCGGCCCATCCCCGGCCAGGGCAGAGGCCAACCCCGTCATGGGCAGCCAGGCCAGGACCAGGCTGGTGAGCAGGAGCATGGCCGTAAGTACGGGCAACAGCCGCGTAAAGGCCTTCAGGGCACGCCCCAGGGGGGGCCTGGCGGGGCCGGGGCCGGGCTTCGGCCCCGCCGATGCCGTCCTATACTTCATCACGGATCTCCTCGATTCATCGCAGGATATGGGATACGCACCCCAACTCAGGCGGATCCAGAGGGAATTCCGCAGGCATCGGGCCCGCTTCCGGCATGGATTCCCCCTTGGCCTTCCCGGAATAAAAGTGCATTCTAATATAGAAATATATCAATATAAGCGCAGAATCACCGGCCGCCCGGGGATCCGCCCGGCAACGGCAAAGACGGAGGCAGCAGGCAATGGCACATGTGGTTGTTCTCGGTGCAGGACTTGGAGGCACCCTTCAGGCCTACGAGCTCAAGGAGAACCTGGGCCCGGAGGATCAGCTCACGGTCATCTCCGACAAGCCCTATTTCCAGTTCACCCCCTCCAACCCCTGGGCGGGTGTGGGCTGGCGCAAAAAGGAGGACATCACCATCGACCTGGCCCCCGTCATGGCCCGCCGGGGCATCGAATTCCTCTGCGACGGGGCCCGGCGCCTGCATCCCGGGGAGAACCGCATCGAGCTGCAAAGCGGCCGCTCGGTGGAATACGACTACCTGGTCATCGCCACCGGACCCGAGCTGGCCTTTGATGAGATCGAGGGGTTCGGCCCCGGACAGTACACCCATTCGGTCTGCCAGGTGGAACATGCCACGGTCTCCGGGGAGCAGTGGGAGGCCTTCTGCGCCAATCCCGGCCCCATCGTCGTCGGGGCGGTCCAGGGGGCCTCCTGCTTCGGGCCGGCCTACGAATATGTCATGACCCTGGACACCGACCTGCGCCGGCGCAAGATCCGCAACCAGGTCCCCATCACCTTCGTCACCTCCGAACCCTATATCGGCCATCTGGGCCTGGGGGGCGTGGGCGACACCAAGGGCATGCTCGAATCCATCATGCGGGACCGGGACATCCAGTGGGTCACCAACGCCCGGGTGGACCGGTTCACTGCGGATACCGTCCATTTCACGGAATTCGACGAAGATGGCCAGGAGAAAAAGGCCCATGAACTGCCCTTCAGGTACAGCATGATGCTGCCCGCCTTCCGCGGCATCCCGGCCTTGCGGGGCATCGAGGGCCTGGTCAATCCCCGGGGATTTGTGATCACGGATGAATTCCAGCGCAATCCCACATACCCCAACATCTTCGCCATCGGCGTATGCATCGCCATCGCCCCGCCCAAGCCCACCCCCGTACCCACGGGGGTGCCCAAGACCGGATTCATGATCGAGAGCATGGTCACGGCCACCGCCCACAATATCCCCCGCCTGATCCGGGGTCAGGACCCCGTGGAGGAACCCACCTGGAACGCCCTCTGCCTGGCGGATTTCGGGGACCGCGGCGCGGCCTTTCTGGCCATGCCCCAGAACCCGCCCCGGAACGTGAACTGGTCCTCCGAAGGGCGCTGGGTGCACTGGGGCAAACTGGCCTTTGAGTGGTATTTCATGCGCAAGATCCGCAACGGTGTCAGCGAACCCTTCTACGAGAAGTTCATCATGAACCGCCTGAAGATCTCCAAACTCAAGGAGGCCAAGGGCGGGTAACCCATCCCTCGCCACGGGTTCCGGGCCACGGCATCGACCCGGCGACACTCAGACCGGCTCCTCCCGGGAGGCCCCGGCCCCGTGGAGGAACAGGGTCAGGGCCTGCTGCAGGGCCCGCTCGCGCTCGGCCTCCCCGGGCGGGTCCCCGAAGAGCAGACGGTAGTAGAACGGTGCGCGGGTCATGTCGATGAACTGGCAGGCGGCCATGTCACAGTCCATGGCCCGCAGCCGCCCCTTTTCCACCTGGGTGCGCAGATAGTCCGCCAGCAGCCGCTGGCCGCGGCGGGGACCGGCATCGTGGAAGAAGGACTGGATGCGCTCCCGGTCCTCCCCCCGCTCCGAGACCACCAGGCGGAAGATCTCCACGGCATCCCCCTCCACCAGGCGGGACTGGATATGGCGCCCGTAGGCCAGGAGCGAGGCCTCCACGTCATCGGTCCAGACCCCCTCCGCCTCGAAGGGGGCGAAGACCGCCTCCGTGCGCTGGGCGATCATGGCCTCGAACAGACCGAGCTTGCTGCCGAAGAGGCGATAGAGGGTGCTCATGGAGCCCCCGGCCCGGCGCACGATCTCGTTCACGCTGGCCCCGGCATAGCCCTGCTCCATGAAGACCTCCGCCGCCGCATCCAGCAGTCGCTGACGACGCACTTCCCCCCTGCGGGTCCGGCAGGGAGGCGGGTTTTCGAACCATTGCGGCATCAGCGACCTCGGAACCGGAGGGATGGAAAGGGCGGGGTTGAGAATTCGCTTGAAAGTGTAACGTATGTTACGTTACCTTTCATCGTCTATGCTCCCGGCAGTGCCCCATGATCCCCGGCTGCCGGATATTCCGGAACCCGTAATGGTCCAAGATGCTCCCCCGGCGCCCGAAAATCCGACGCCGGGACATCCAGACCCCAGTCCCCGGCCATGCCGGACAGCGATCGGTGAATCCCATGTCGATGCCCCTGCGCTCCCTACTCCATCCCCTGCGCCTCGGCCTGGTGGCCCTGCTGGCCCTGCCGGCCGTCTCGCCCGCAGCCCCCAATGGCCCACCGCCACCCCCGGTGCCGGTGATCACCGTGGAGCCGGCACCGGCCGTGGTGTACAAGACCTATACAGGCCGCACCGAGGCCCATCGCCATGTGGAGGTGCGGGCCCAGGTGAGCGGCATCCTCGAGGAGCGGCTCTACGTGGAGGGGGAACGCGTGGAGGCCGGCGACCCGTTGTTCCGCATCGATCCCCGGGCCTACCGGGCGGCGGTGCATCAGGCGGAGGCGGACCTGATCGCCGCCCGCACCACCCTGTCGGCGGCGCGGCGGGACTGGGAGCGTATCGGCTCCCTGTATGAACGGGATGTGGCCAGCGAGAAGGCCCGGGACGATGCCCGCTCGGCCCTGGAACAGGCCCAGGCCGGGGTGGAGGTGGCCCAGGCCAAGCTGGAGGCGGCGCGTATCGACCTGGACTACACCTCCGTTTCCGCCCCCATCGCGGGGTTCGCCGGCCTGCGGGCCGTATCGGTGGGGAATCTTGTGGATGTCGGCGACCGCCTGGTGACCATTCAGGAGGTGAATCCCATCCAGGTGATCCTGCCCATGCCCGTGAACGATCCCTTCGCCGATTCCCCGGCCCTGAATCCCTCCCCCGACCGCCCCACGCCGGCCGAGATCGCCGGGATCCGTGGTCCCGGCGGAGAGCCCCTGCAGGGTGAACTGAACTACCGTGCCGCCGACATCGACCGACGCACCAATACCATCCGCCTGCGCGGTGTGTTCGACAATCCCGGCAATGTCCTGCGCCCCAACGAATATGTGCGCGTGCGCCTGAAGGTGGCCGAACCCCGGGATGCCCTGGTGATCCCGCAGACGGCCATCACCAGTGGTCCCGAGCCTGAATCCACGGCGGTCTTCGTCGTGGACGGCGAGGACCGTGCCCACCTCAGGGTGGTGCAACTGGGTGCGGAGACCACCGATGGGGTCATCGTGCGCTCCGGGCTCGAGGCGGGGGAGCAGGTGGTGACCGACGGCCTGATCAACGTCCGTCCCGACGCCCCGGTGAGACCCCAACCTGAGCAAGGACAGGACGGACAGGGGGCGTGATCCACCGCCCCCCGCGACGGAACCCCTAGAGACCTGCCCGCCCTCCCCCTCCAGGGGAGGGCCTGGAGCCTGCGATGTTTTCCAGATTCTTCATCGATCGACCCATCTTCTCCACGGTGCTGGCGATCGTCATCCTGATTGCCGGCGGCACGGCCTTCACGGCCCTGCCGGTGGAACAATACCCGCAGATCGTACCGCCGGAGGTGGAGGTGCAGGCCACCTACCCCGGGGCCGATGCCAAGACCATCGCCGAATCGGTGGCCGCCCCCCTGGAGCAGGCCATCAACGGTGTGGACAACATGCTCTACATGAAGTCGGGCAGTTCCGACGCGGGCAGCATGAACCTGACGGTGACCTTCGCCAACGGCACCGATCCCGACCAGGCCACCATCGACGTCAACAACCGTGTGCAGCAATCCATCGCCCAGCTGCCCCAGGCGGTGCGGGACCAGGGCGTGGTGGTGAACAAGAAGAGCAGCTCCCTGCTCATGGTGGTCACCCTGCTCTCGGAAAACGAGCAGTTCGACACCAAGTTCCTCAGCAACTACGGCCTGATCAACATCATCGATGCCCTCAAGCGGGTGGACGGCGTGGGGGATGCCACCCTGTTCGGGGCCCAGGATTATTCCATCCGGGTATGGTTCGATCCGGCGCGGCTGGCCCATTTCGACCTCACCCCGGAAGAGGTGGCCCAGGCCATCCGCGAACAGAACGCCCAGTTCGCCGCCGGCAAGTTCAACGCCGACCCCAATGCCCCCGGAGAGCCCTTCACCTATACCATCTCCCCCGAGGGCCGTTTCAGCGAGGTGGAGGAGTTCCAGAACATCATCCTCGGTTCCTCGGAGGACGGCGGCACCCTGCGTCTGAAGGACGTGGCCGAGGTGGAACTGGGCAGCAAGCGCTATGGCTTCAACGCCACCTACAACGGCATGCCCACGGTGCCCATCGGCCTCTACCTGGCCCCGGGCGCCAACGCCCTGGAGACGGTGGATCAGGTGCGCGAGCGCATGGCGGAACTGGCACGGCAGTTCCCGGGGGACATGGACTACCGCATCCCCCTGGACACCACCGATTTTGTGCGCATTTCCATCAAGGAGGTGCTCAAGACCTTCGTCGAGGCGCTGATCCTGGTGGTACTGGTGATCTTCGTCTTCCTGCAGAAACCCCGGGCCACCCTGGCGCCCCTGGTGGCCATCCCCGTGGCCCTCATCGGTGCCCTGGCGGGACTGTTCCTCACCGGGATGTCCATCAACCTGCTCACCCTGTTCGGCCTCGTCCTGGCCATCGGCATCGTCGTGGACGATGCCATCATCGTCATCGAGAACGTGGAGCGCATCATGCGTGAGGAGGGCCTGGGGGCCCGGGAGGCCTCCATCAAGGCCATGGAGCAGGTGACCGGCCCCATCGTCGCCACCACCCTGGTGCTGCTGGCGGTGTTCATCCCGGTGGCCTTCGTGCCCGGGCTGGCGGGGGAGATGTACCGCCAGTTCGCCGTGGCCCTGTCGGTGTCCGTGGTGCTGTCGGCGGTGGTGGCCCTCACCCTCACCCCGTCCATGACGGCCCTGCTGCTGGCGGGCCACAGGGAAAAGGAACCGGCCCTGCCCTTCCGGATCTTCAACCGCGGCTTCGATGCCCTGCGCACGGGCTACCTGGGGTCGGTGCGCTTCTTCCTGCGGGCCTGGCCCCTGGGCCTTGGCATCTTCGCCGTGGTGGTCGTCGGCACCGTGCTCTTCTTCCGGGTCACGCCCTCGGGGCTGGTGCCGGACGAGGACCCGGGGTACTTCATCTCCGTGATCGACATGGCCCCCAGCACCAGCCTGGAGCGTACCTCGCAGGTGCGGGATGAATACTCCAGCCTGGTGCGACAGAACCCGGACGTGGAAATGCAGGTGGCCTTCGCCGGCTTTGACCTGCTGGCGGGCACCCAGCGTTCCTACAAGGGGGTGGCCTTCACCCGGCTTCGGGACTGGTCCGAACGTCCCGACGCGGACCAGAGCGTGCAGGCCATCGTGAATCAGTCCATGGGCCTGGGCGGGCGCATCGAGGAGGGGCGGATCTTCGCCTTCGTGCCGCCCCCCATCCGGGGTCTGTCCACCACCGGCGGCTTCGAGGCCTACCTGCAGCAACGCGGCTCGGCGGACGTGAACCGGCTGGCCCAGGCGGCCCAGGCCCTGGTGGAGGCCGCCAACCAGCGCCCGGAACTGGCCGGGGTACGCTCCACCTTCGTGGCCAACACCCCCAAATACCACATGCGGGTGGACCGGGAGCAGGCCTATGCCCTGAATGTGCCGGTGGCGGCCATCTACCGCACCATGCAGGCCACCTTCGGCACCCTTTATATCAACGACTTCAGCCTCTTCGGCCGTAACTTCCAGGTGAACATGGCGGCCCATGCCCCCTACCGCGCCGGCCCCGAGGACCTGCAGGATGTGTTCGTGCGCAGCAACGACGGCGATCTGGTGCCCATCAGTTCCGTGGTCAGCCTCACCCGGGCCCCGGGGGCGGATGTCATCGACCGCTTCAACATCTTCCCGTCGGCCAAGATCATGGGCAATCCCGCCCCCGGCTACTCCTCCGGCCAGGCCCTGACGGCCCTGCAGGAGGTGGCCGAACAGACCCTGGGTGGGGAAGACTACAGCCTGGGCTGGGTGGGATCCGCCTTCCAGGAGCTTTCCACGGGCCAGGCCGGCAGCATCGCCTTCCTGCTGGGGGTGGTGATGGTCTTCCTCATCCTGGCGGCACAGTACGAACGCTGGTCCCTGCCCCTGGCGGTGATCACCGCCATCCCCTTCGCCGTGCTCGGGGCCCTGGTGGCCATCTGGCTGCGGGGGATGAACATCGACATCTACTTCCAGGTGGGGCTGCTGGTGCTCATCGCCATGTCGGCCAAGAACGCCATCCTCATGGTGGAATTCGCCGCCAAGATGCACCAGCAGGACGGCCTGCCCATCAAGGAGGCCGCCCTGCGGGCCGCCCGCATCCGCTTCCGCCCGGTGATCATGACCTCCATGGCCTTCATCCTCGGGGTGCTGCCCCTGGCCCTGGCCACCGGTGCCGGCGAGGGGGCGCGCAATGCCCTGGGCACCCCCATCGTGGGCGGGATGATCGTGGCCACCTACGTGGCCATCCTGTTCATCCCCATGTTCTACGAACTGGTGGAGACCGGTACCGAGCGGCTGCGGCGCCTGGGCAAGAAGGGCTGAGGCCCCGGTCCCGCCGTGCCCCTGTCAGCGGACGCGGCAGGATCCGGGGAGGGCCGTTTCCAGCCCCGGGATGCGATCCCCCACCCGGATGCCGTGACGGGCGAACCAGCCGGCGTTCACCTCCAGGGCGTAACGCACCGGCCCGGGCGCCCGGTGCAGCTGCGTGCTGCGGGGCGTCATGGTGGCGATGTGGAGGATGCGCCAATCCCCGGTGATAAAGGCCACGTCCAGGGGGATGAGGGTGTTCTTCATCCACATCCCGTAGCGCCCGGCCCGCGGCCAGACGAAGAGCATGCCCTGCCCCTGGGGCAATTGTTCCCGGAACATGAGGCCGCGGCGGCGGCTGGCCGCGTCCACGGCCATCTCCAGCGTGAGCCTCTGCCCGCCGATACGGACCCGCACCCGGGGCAGCTCAGCCACCGCATCCCCCGGAAGATCCCCGGCCCGGAGCAGCGGCCCCAGCCCAGCCGCCAGGGCCACCCCCGCCAGGAGGCACAAACACCCCCGGCGACGCCCCGCATCAGGCCCCTTGTGACCCATCGATCCCCCTGCCGACACGAGCAAGCCCTCCTTTTTCCTGCAGACATCCTAGCGGATGAGCCCGCCCCTGTGCCGGCGTGGCGACGGGTTCGTCCCGCACCGGGAGGCCGGCGGATCAGGGCTGGGGGAAGGCGGATTTGAGAAATTCGATTCCGCAGAAATATGGTTGGATATACACTGCCAGATCATGCCCCTTTCCAGCGGCACAGGAAGAACCCCATGCACACCCCCCGCCTGACCGTCTGCTTCGATAACTATCCCGGCGAGCCCGGCCTGCGCACCCTGTGGGGCTTTGCCGCCGTGCTGGACCTGCCGGGACAGAAGATCCTGTTCGATACCGGCAGCAACGGCCGCATCCTGCTGGAGAATATGGCCCGTCTCGGGCAACGCCCCGAGGACCTGGACATGCTCTTCCTCTCCCATCCCCATTGGGATCACATCGGCGGGCTGGATTCCGTCCTGGAGCTCAATACCCGCCTGCAGGTGGTGGTCCACGAGGGCTTCTCCAAGCATCTGCTGAGGGATCTGGAGGAGATGTGCGCCCAGTTGACGGTGATCGGCCGTGACATGACCCTACTGGCCCCCGGCGTACGCTCCACCGGCCTGTTCGACAGCAACCCGCCGGAGCATGCCCTGATCCTGGACACGGGGGAGGTGACCGCGCTCATCACCGGCTGCGCCCATCCGGGCATCGACACCCTGGTACAAGCCGCTATGCAGCGCCTGGGGCGGCCCGTGGAATGGGCCATCGGCGGCTTTCACCTCATGTACAGCGATGATGCCAGGATCCAGCAGACCCTGACTGCCCTGCAGGATCTGGGGGTGACGGACGTGGTCCCCACCCACTGCACCGGGGACGCGGCCCGCGCCGCCTTCCAAGAGGCCTATGGCCCGCACTGTCATGACGGCGGCGTGGGGCAGGTGATCGAGATCGCCTGATCGCCCCTCCCCCGCCCGGATCCCACCACCTCACCCATATACCCGGGAAGTCCCGGTTGGAGCCGTGGGGGGGTGTCCATGGGGTCGGATGCGCGGCAGAGCGGATACCAGGAGATCGAATGTGCCCGGGGATCGGGATGTGCCCAGGGGGCTGGGGGGCTGCGCCGGGACGTCGTGAATCCTTCCATGGAAACTTGCGTGCCGCATCCCTGCGGCACAAACCCGGCTCCGCCCCCCAGCCCCCGGGGCACCCACCGTAGCTACCCCCCCGAAGAACTCATCTCCCCGAAGCGGGCCTCCAGGCGGGACGAGGCCTTGGCCACCACCGCCCCGGTCTCCACCCCCAGATCGTCGGCGATCACCCCGCACTTGGCCTGGAGCAGGAAGAACACCGGGGCGTCCACATCGCTCAGGGTCTCATAGTTGGCCTGCCCCTTGGCGATGATCAGGCCCGCGTCTTCGAAGCGCTCCCGGAAGGCCCGCGAACACAGATCCAGCGGGGCCCCCATGGCGTCGCAACCGGTGTCCACGATCTCCGCCACCTCATGGATCCCCGCCTCCCGGGCCTCCTCCAGGGTGGCATCGTTGAGCACGGGGCTGGCCTTGACGACATAGGTCACCGGACGTCCCAGGGCCTGGATCAGCATCCGGTCGAACACCGTCTCCCCAGCGTTATCCGCCAGGTAGAGCACCCGGTCCACCCGCTCCAGGGCCCGGCGCAGCACCGCCATGCCGTCGATGCCAAAGGGCACCTGCAGCACCCGGTCCAGGGTGGCCTCCAGGTCGAAGGTCTCGGCGGCGCCGTAGTCGATGATATTGCCGGTGATGGCGATGCGCGCCGCCGTCTCCAGGGGATCTGCGGCCTCCCGCATCACCGCCTCCAGGCGCGGCTGCATGGCCAGGGCAGCGGCGGTGGCCTCCCGTTTCGCCTCGAAATAGGGGTCCCGGTGCCCGGTGATCTCCCGCACCCGCCGGTGGATGCGATTCCCCATCTCCGGAGGCGTGGCCCCCCGGGCCAGGGTCTTGAGCTGCTCCAGGGTATCCAGCAGCACCGCCCGCTGCTGTTCGTCCGAGGCCCCGGCGCGGCGCGCGGCGCTCAGGGCCTGACGCAGGAAACAGGGCCAGCAATCCAGGTAGATGCGCATGGTGACTCCGCTCGGGCCGCCGTAGCGGCCATGGGTGGGCCGGCATATCCGGCTGATCAGGTGGGAATTATCCCCCGGGACGGCGGCGGTGGCATTGATCGCGCGCAGCGCCTGCCGCGGCGGCCCGGGCATGGACAAAAAGGCTCGGTTCGCGACCTGGTTTGTCGCATGCCCCCGGCAGAATCCCCCCGACGCATGACCGGAGCGGGAGATCCCCATGCCAAAGGGTCCAGGAAAGACGAGGAGAAGCGCCGAGGACGAGATGCTGCTGCGCACGCAGCGGGGCGTCTGGGAGGGCGATCGCGACCTCTGGAAGCGGGAGCATCCTCTGACGGCGGACCTGGCCACACACCTGATGCTGCAGCCCGTGATCGACGACCGCCTGCCCACGGCCCTGTGCGACGGGCGCCACATCTTCTTCAACGTCCGCACCAGCGCCCGCCTCGACGGGATCCGGCGCCACCACCTGCAGGCGCATCTGGTCTGGCATTGCGCCCTGGGCCACCTGCGTCCCTCCCCCCTTCCGGACCTGCGCCGCTGGCATCTGGCCTGCGACCAGGAGGTGAACGCCCTCCTCCTCCTCCTGGGGTTCCGGCTCCCGGACGACGCGGTGCTTTTCCCCGCCTGCATCGGCCGTTCCCTGGAGCAGATCTATGCCTGGCTCGACGGTCACCCGGATCCGAACCTGGAGTCATACCCCGATCTCGCCGGGACAGCGCTGGCGGATCCCGTGCCGGACGGGTCACGGGATCCACGGCTGGATCCGCGTGCGCCGGATCCCGGACTGCTCCTGGCATGGGAGCAGCGCCTGAAGCACTGCCTGCGGCGGCACGCCGGCAGCCCGCAATTGGCGGGGCCGGTTGCGGCCCTGCTGGCCTCCCGTTCATGATGCAGGGGCGTCTGGCATGTCCTTTTCAAGACCCGCCGAGACCGACAGGGACCGTCCATGACCGAACTGCGTGAAACCCTGTTCCGTCATCTCACCCTGCTGCAGCTGATCCCGCGGCATCCGGGGCGGATCTCCACCCCGGTCCTGCTGGAGAAGCTGCGGGAACGGGGATTCCAGGTGGACATGCGCACCCTGCAGCGGGACCTGCGGGACAAGCTGGCCCTGCACTTCCCCCTGGCCTGCGATGACAGCCGCCGCCCCTACCGCTGGTACTTCGACCGGGAATTCCACCGCAACCTGCCGGCCATGGACCCGTCCAGCGCCCTGGCCCTGGTGCTGGCCCAGGACCACCTGCGGGGGCTGCTGCCCCCCGTGGTGATGGCGCAGCTGACCCCCCACTTCGACGGGGCCCGCCGCCTGCTGGATGAGATGAAGGAGAACCGCTTCCACCACTGGGCCCGCCGTGTGCGCGCCCTGCCCGACGGCAAGACCCTCATCCCCGCGGCCGTGCCCGAGGGCATCTGGCAGACGGTGGCCCTGGGGCTGCTGGAGGCGCGGGCCCTGGATGTGATCTATCTCTCCCGCAGCCGGCAGATGGAACGCCCCCTGGTGCTGCATCCCCAGGGGCTGGTGGACCGCCAGCGGGTCACCTACCTCATCGCCACCGCCAACGATCATGACGATGTCCGCCATTTCGCCCTGCACCGCATCCGCAGCGCCCGGATCAGCGACACCCCCTGGCGGGAGGTGCCCGACTTCGACCTGGACGCCTACATCGCCGGTGGCGCCTTCGGCTACCCCCAGGGCCCCGACCAGGTGCGGCTGGTGGCGGAGGTGACGGATCAGACGGCCTGGCTGCTGTCGGAGACGCCACTGTCGCAGCGGCAGCGGCTCGAGCCCCTGCCGGACGGGGCCTGGCACCGGCTGGAGGCCTGGGTGCCGGATGACCGGCAGACCCTGTGGTGGCTCATGGGGATGGGCTCGCGGATCCACGTGCTGGAACCGGCCTCCTGGCGCGAGACCATCCTCGGACACGCCCGGGCGCTGCTGTCTCGCTGGGAGGGCTGAGCCCTCAGCCCGGGTGGAACAGGAACAGCAGCACCCCCCCGAGCAACAGGCGGTAGAGCACGAAGGGGAACAGCCCCAGTCGGTCCAGCAGCTTCAGGAACACGTGAATGCAGGCATAGGCGCTGAGGGCGGACAGGACCCCCCCCGCCAGCAGGATCACCGGGATGGACAGCAGGAAGGAGAAACGGGCGGCCGCGGCCCGGGACAGCCCCAGCAGCAGGCCCGCGGTCATGGTGATGCCGGAGCGGGAGGTCCCCGGGATCAGGGCCAGGGCCTGGGCGCAGCCGATGAGCAGGATATCCAGCCGCGTCAGGCTGTGCTCATCCCGGGGCCGCGGTACCCGCCGCGCCACCCCGTCGGACAGCCACAGCAGCAGACCGAAGCCGATGGTGGTCCAGGCGATCACCAGCGGCGAGCGCAGCGCCTGCGCGATGACATCATTGAACAGCAGCCCGCACAGCCCCACCGGCACGGTACCCAGGAGCACGGCCCAGGCCAGGCGGCTGTCCCCCACCCGCCGGCGCAGCCACAAGGACCTCCCCCAGTCCCGGCCCATGGCCAGCACATCCCGCCGGAAATAGCCCACCACGGCCAGCAGGGTGCCCAGGTGCACCGCCACATCGAAGGCCAGCCCCTGGTCCTCCCAGCCCGCCAGCCGCGGGAAGAGGATCAGATGGGCCGAACTGGAGATGGGCAGGAACTCGGTGATCCCCTGGACGATGGCAAGGACAATGATGTGCAGGGGATCCATGGAAGAGTCCCGTGAATGAGAGAGGGCCGAAGGGGGACTGCGAAGGTCCCGGGCAGTATGAACTACTCCCGCCAAGCCTTTCAGGCTATGGCGTGAGTTTCGCGCTTCTCGGGGCGTGCCGGATCATCCGGGGATGATTCGGTCTTACCGCCCTCCACGCATCGGCCACGTTCCCGACCGGATAACTGCTGCTCGGCCCAGCGCATCAAGACCCGGGCGGCGTTTTCGTCCCGCGAGCAGGACGCGCCACAAGGGCACTCATGACGCCGCTGACTGAGCGGCTTCTTCTCCTGGCGCCCGCAGGCGTGACAGGTTTGCGAGGGCTTGAGCTGCCGCGTCGGGGCCTCCATCGCCCAGGTGCCAGCCTCCTCCGCTTTGTACCCGAGCCATTGATGGAAGGCCCCTCCAGCGGCATCGAGGATGCTGCGGTTCAAGCCCTTTTTGTACTGACCGCCCGAGGCGGTCATGTTGCGGATGTTCAGTGCCTCCAGGCCCAGGACACCGAACTGCCCGATAAGCCGCGCCGTCGTCTGATGCAGGAAATCGTGGCGCTGGTTCGCCACCTTGCGGTGAAGACGGCGCAGGCGCTCGTATTCCCTCTGGAGCCGATTGGAGACAGGAAAGCGCCGCGTCCTGCCCGAGGCCTTCCTGGCCATCTCCTCCTTGCGGGAGATATTGCGCTGGACCCGGCGAATTTCGTTCAGACTGCCGGCCAGGTGGCGCGGGTTATCGATGGTTTCGGTCCCCGCCGGGGTGGCCACGGTGGCGAAGGTCTCCAGCCCCCAGTCCAGACCGCCAAGTGCGTCTCCGCGCTGACGCGACGGTTCGCAGTTCAGCGTCACCGACGCGTACCAGCGGCCGTTGCGACACAATACCTCGCAGGTCTTCGGCGTGCCGGTGGTTCGAGGTTTACCCCGGATCGCGATCTTGCCGACACCACTGAGCCGCAGTGTCCCGTGTTTCATCCGTTCATTGGTGATCAGGCGCCAACCGTCACCGTGGGTTTTGTAACCCCAGCCCTTGAAGCGATGCAGGGCCTTGAAGCGCGGAAAGCCCGGCGTCTCGCCGTTCTTTACCCGACGGAAAAACTGCTTGAATGCCAGATCCAGGCGCTTGAGCGTGACCTGTTCGGACTGGGAGTTAAGGCCGCGAAGCAGTTTCGACAGACGTCGCCACTCGGTCAACCGCTTGCACTGAGCCGAAAACCCCAGTGACTCCTGCCGTTCGCTCCAGGCCCGCCGCCGCTCAGCCAGTGCTTCGTTCCACAGCAGGCAGTGAACCCAGCGTTGGTGCTCCAGGGCGGAGATCTGGGCAGCCGTGGGGTAAAGCCGGTATGTAACCTTGCGCTGGACCATACGGAAAGTATACCTGACGTAGGCGGTGCGCCGCTCTCGCTCCTGAAGCAATACATCGAACAGCAGGAAGCGCCGTTGACCCGCACCACCGGGGTGCTATATAGCCCAAGAGGCAGCGCGGCCCGTCACCGGGTTCCGGCACGCGGGCCCTCACGGCCGCCGGCGGCGGCCTCCGGCAGAGGAGCAAGCGCCGGCCAGCTCCAGCAACCGCGGCGTCTGCCATTGGATCTCCCGGCGCACCCCCGGGTCCAGGGCATCGGACCAGCGCCCCGGGATGGACCCGGGTCCGTGCAGGGCCCCGGCGATCATGCCGGCGATGGCCCCCGTGGTGTCGGCATCGCCTCCCCGGTTGACCACGTCCACCAGACACTCCTCGAAGCCATCGCTGTCGAACACCGCCTGGAACACCGCCCGCAGGGTGTGCACGATAAAGGGACTGGGATTCTCCTCGCGGCGGGTGCGGAAGCGGAATTCCGGATGCGCCCGCACCAGGTCCGCCACCGGGCCGTGGATGAGTTCGCGGCGCCCGGCCCCGGCAAGGGCCTGCTGCACCATGCGGGCAACGCAAAGGGTACCGGCATCGGACAACGGGTGATGATGGGTGACGCGGGCCTGACGGCGGCAGGCGGCGGCCACCGCCTGCGGCGGCTGCCCCAGGGTGGCCAGGGCCGCGGGCAGGACCCGCATGCAGGCCCCGTTGCCGGCATCCTGTTCATTGAAGGGGGTCTCGGTCTCGCCGCTGCGCCGGTAGCGCAGGATGCCCCGGCGCACGGTGTGGCCGATGTCCGGCGGCCGCGTGCGCATCCATGCGCTGAAGGCCTCGGCGACGGCCCGGGCCTCCACGGCCCCCGCCTGCAGGATGGCCCGGCCCAGGGCCAGGCTCATGGCGGTATCGTCGGTGACGGCCCCGGGGCGCAGGTGCAGCCAGCCGCCGCCGATGATGCGGTCGTGCACCCCGTGGCGGACGCGGATCTCGGCGGGGGTCATGAACTCCACCGTGGCCCCCAGGGCATCCCCCACCGCCAGCCCCAGATAGGCCCCCAGGGCCCGCTCCCGGGGATGCCGCCGCTCCAGGCTCACGGCCCCCCCGCAGGGCCGGCGGCGGGGCTCAGGTCTCGGGCCCGAAGCAATCGGCGTAGTCCGGACACACCTGACAGGAGGGGGCGCGGCAGATGCGCAGCCCCTCCGCCAGGCACAGCTGCCGGTAGAGGAACTTCTTCCATTTCATATCCCCTTCATTGCGCTCGGCCAGCCCGGGGAAATGGGTCTCCATGAGCCGGGTGAGCATCTCCCGGTGGGCCAGTCCCAGATCCTGCCACAGATGATTCCCCCCCAGGCAGGCCCTGGCCACGATGGCGGCGATCCAGGATTCACAAAGATCCCGTCCGGCGCGATGGGCCCACATCAGTTCATACAGATCCCGGCGCTCCTGCGGCCGGTCCGGAGGTACCGACGGGCTTCCCGGCGTTACGCCGATCCCCGGGAAGTAATGCTCCATAAGGCGCCGGTACTGCACCGCCCCCAGCTCCAGATCCGGGGGCAGAACGCCGAGCCCCATGGCCTGGGCGGCGACGATGCGGGCCAGAAGGGCCCCGCCCGGCCGCTCCCCGGCGGCCCGGCAGAGCCGAACCTCCAGGCTCGACAGGGCATCCAGGGGCGCCCTGGCCGGGGATGGATTCCCCTCCTGCATCCACATCCCCCTAGGAGACCGCCGCCAGCAGACCTTCCGGCGACGACACGGCATCCAGGCACCCCGCCTCCGCCATGGCCTCATAGACCGCCAGGACCCCCTCCTCGATGGGGGCCATGGCATGCTCCACATGGGGCAGGATGCCGGCGGCCTCCAGGGCCCGCCAGGGGCCGATCCCCACACGGGCACAGAGCAGGGCCTCGCAATCCTCCAGGGCCCGCAGGGTGCTCTGCAGCACGGACTCGCCGTCGCCACAGTCCTGGGGTCCGCTGCAGTACAGGTCGGCGCGACGGTGACCCTCGAAACGCACCCCCTCCGGGGAGGCGCGGTAGATCAAAAACTCCCGTGCATGGCCGAAGTGCTCGTTGATCAGCCCCCCGCCGCGGGTGGCCACGGCCATGAGCACCGGTCGCCGCGACCCCTCCACCGCCGGGGACGGAGACGGCCGGGCCGCCATGGACTGGAGGATGGCCGCGTGCGCCGCCTGCCGCCGCCGGCCGGCCTCCCCGGCCCGCTCCCGCACCGCCGCCGGGGGGGATTCCCGCTGGAATCGGGGGCCCAGGTCCTCCCCCAGCCGGCCCACGGCATCGGCGCGGCACTGGCGGCAGTGGCGCATCATGCGCACCTCCCCGCCACAGGCCTCCCGCACCGCGGCCAGCTCCGCCGGGGTGGGCTCCCGCTGCCCGTCCAGGCCGAACCGGGTACCGTGCTCCGCCCGGGCGATGAGTGGCATGATGTTGTGCAGGAACACCCCCTGCCCCCGCAGCACCCGGGCCACCTCCCGCAGATGGCGGTCGTTGATCCCCGGGATGAGCACCGAGTTCACCTTCACCAGCGCCCCCCGCTCCACCAGGCGGCGGATGCCCTCCTGCTGCTGGCGGATGAGCCGCTCCGCCGCCGCCTCCCCATGGAGGCGGCGCCCCTGCCAGCGCACCCAGGGATGGATGCGGGCCCCCACCCCCGGGTCCACGGCATTGACCGTGACCGTGACATGCTCCACCCCCAGATCCGCCAGGGCCTGGGCATGTTCCGGCAGGGCCAGACCGTTGGTGGACAGGCAGAGCTTCAGATCCGGGGCGTGGCGGCGGATGCCCTCCAGGGTCTGAAAGGTGCGTTCGGGATGGGCCAGGGCGTCGCCGGGACCGGCGATGCCCACCACCGACAGCTCCGGCACCTGTTCCGCCACCCACAGGACCTGGTCGATGGCCTCATCCGGCGTGAGCCGCCGGGAGACCACCCCGGGACGGGACTCGTTGGCGCAGTCGTACTTGCGGTTGCAGTAGTGGCATTGGATGTTGCAGGCGGGGGCCACCGCCACGTGCATGCGGGCGAAGTGGTGATGGGCCTGCTCGGAATAGCAGGGATGATCCTGTACCCGCCGCTGCACCGCCTCGGGCAGGAGGTCCGCACCCCCACCGGGGCCGGAGGGGGCCCCGTCCAGGGGGATGACGGGGATATTGCCAAGTCTCTTGCGCTGTGGGGCCATCGTGTTCCTCCCGTTGGGGCGCCCGCAGGTGCGGGGCGGCCATGGATCGCTGGGAAGGGATTTTGCAATCCTCATGCCAGCGCACGTGGACCTGCATCCTGTTGTTTCTGAAGGATTATCCCCCTCCCCCTCCGTGTGGGGGATGCGACACCCCCGTGACCCGCCCTGTGGCGAAGGGGACAGAGCCGCCTCAGAACTGGCGCACGTGGATCTTCAGGGTCTGGATACGGTAGGCGATCTGCCGCGGCGTCATGCCCAGCAGGCGGGCGGCCTTGGCCTGCACCCACCCGGCCTGTTCCAGGGCGGCGATCACCCGCTCCCGCTCGTCCAGGGCCGGATCGTCCAGGTCCACCCGCGTCTCCGGCTCCTGTCGCCGCCCCAGGGGCAGGCGCTCCTCCAGCCCGGTGAGATGGATGGCATCCAGGTCGATGCTCCCCGTCTCGCTCATGATGGCGGCCCGCTCCAGGCAGTTCTCCAGCTCGCGCACGTTCCCCGGCCAATCGTGGCGCATGAGGGTGCGGATGGCGCTGTCGGTGATCTCCAGGGGGCGTCCCTGGGCCCGGGCCAGCTTCTCCACCAGGAACCGGGCCAGATCAGGGATGTCCTCGCTGCGGTGGCGCAGGGCCGGGATCTGGATGGGCATGACGTTCAGCCGGTAGTACAGGTCCTCACGAAAGTCCCCCCGCTCCACCGCCTCCTCCAGGTGGCGATGGGTGGCGGCGATGACGCGCACGTCCACGTTCAGGGTGCGGTTGCCCCCCACCCGCTCGAACTCCCCCTCCTGCAGCACCCGCAACAGCTTCACCTGAAAGGCCGGAGAGATCTCGCCGATCTCATCCAGGAACAGGGTGCCGCCGTCGGCCTGCTCGAAACGCCCCTTGCGCTGTGCCACGGCGCCGGTGAAGGCCCCCTTCTCGTGGCCGAAGAGTTCGCTCTCCAGCAGGTTGTCCGGCAGGGCCGCGCAGTTGAGCTTGATGAAGGGGGCCTGGGCCCGGGAGGAGTTGTAGTGGATGGCGTGGGCGATGAGCTCCTTGCCGGTGCCCGTCTCCCCGCGGATGAGCACCGTGGTGTGCCACTTGGCCACCTGGCGCACCTGGTCGAAGACCCGGCGCATGGCCCGGGAGTGTCCGGCCACATTGTCCAGGTGATAGCCACCGCGCACCTCCCGGCGCAGGCGGTCCCGCTCGTCGGTGAGGGCGCGGCGCTCCTGCTCCACCTCCCAGGCCCGGCGCACGCTCTGGGCCAGCAGGTTGGCCACCATCTCCAAAAACCGGGCCCGCTCCCCCAGCAGGGCCTCATCGGCCCGGGCGGGCTGGGCCGCCAGCACCCCCACGGGGTGCTCGTCCCCGGCGCGGATGGGCACGCCGATGAAGGGCAGTTCCGGGGCATAGAGGCCGGTGCGATCCAGAAAGCGGGGTTCGTCGGCGATGCGCCGCACCACCACCGTCTCCGGCTGCGCCAGGATGGCCCCCAGGACCCCCTCGCCGGGCCGGTAGCGCACCTTCTGCAACCGCTCGGGGACCCCGTCGTGGGCGGCCCCCACCATGAGTTCGCCGCTTGCCGGGTCCAGCAGGGAGACCATGCCCCGGTGCATGCCCGAGGCCTCGTGGAGCACCCGCAGGACCCCCTCCAGGATCTCCCGCAGGCCCTGGGAGGCGCTCAGGACCTGACTCACCTGGTAGAGGGTGTCCAGATGGATGCGGCTCAGTTCGGACTGGGGATCGGCCATGTCTTGCATCGCTGGGATGGGTTCACCATGAGTTCCGTGAAAAGGGATTCCGCCGGGCGCGGTGGCGCTCAGCCGGCCTCGGCGGGCTGCACGGGGAACTGCAGACGTACACAGCAGCCCGGGGGCGGGGCGGGGTCGATGGCCACGAGCCCGGCATGCCGGTTCACCACCTCCTGCACCATGGGCAGGCCCATGCCCGCCCCGTCGCCGCTGCGTCCCTTGGTGCTGAAGAAGGGCTCGAAGACCCGCAGGCGCAGGGCCTCGGGGATGCCGGGCCCCGTGTCCCGGATCTCCACCTGCACGGCATCCTCCCGGGCGCGGGTGCGGAGGTGGAGTTCGCGGCGGTCGCCGCCGGATTCCAGGGCATCCAGGGCGTTGTCCAGCAGCTGCTTGAACAGCCCCCGCAGGGACGCCTCATGGCCCAGTACCGGCGGCAGCACCGGGGCCGGGTCCCATTCCACCACCACCCCGGCCGCCAGCAGGCGCTGGGTGAACAGCCCCAGCACCTCCCGCAGCACGGCATTGAGATTCACCGGGGCCGCCGGTCCCTCGCGCCGCTCCGGGATGCAGTTCTCCAGGGTCTGGAGGGCCTGCCGGCCGGATTCCAGGGCATCGTTCAAAACCCGCATCAGGGCCTCGTCCGGACCCTCCCCCCCGCGCCGCTGCAGCAACTGCACGGCGGCCTGGATCAGGTTCACCGGCTCCTGCATGCGGTAGGCGGCCGCCTCCAGGGTCTCGCGCATGCCCTCCACCCGCTCGCTCTCGGCGGTGAGGGCGCGCAGGGCGTTGATCCGCATCTCCTCCTCGCGCCGGCGCAGGGTGGTCACTTCCTTGGCCATCAGCAGGAGATAGGACACCCGGCGGGGGGCGAAGAAGGCGTCCGCCGCCGCGTCCTGCTCGGTGATCCAGGTGCCGGAGCAGGAGAACCAGCGGGCCCCGCGGCCGCCACCGGGGTCGATACGCACCTCCCGATCCGAAAAACCGCCCCCACCGCCCATGACCGCCCCGACCCCTTCGGCTCCGTGGACGCCCTCCAGGAGCATCTGCGCCGGTTCCCGGCCGCGCAGGTCCCCGGCCAGCTTCTTGTATTCCTGGTTGTCCAGCACCACCCCCCCGTTGGCATCCAGCAGGGCGATGGCCACCGGCTCGGCATCCACCACCGATTCGATCAGGGCCTTCTGGTTATGCACCTGCTGTTCCAGGCGGTGCATCCCGGTGATGTCCCGGTGCATGCCCAGGTAATGGCTGAGCCGGCCCGAGGCATCCAGCACCGGGGCGATGCTCAGCTCCGCCAGGTAACGGCTGCCGTCCCGGCGCCGGTTCACCAGGCGTCCGGTCCAGGGCTGCAGCTGGCGCAGACGGCCCCAGAGGGTCTCGTACACCAGGGCCGGGGTATGCCGGTCGGAGAGGATGGATGCGTTGCGGCCGATGACCTCCCCGGCAGGGTAGCCGGTGACCCGGGTGAAGGCCGGGTTGGCGTACAGGATCCGGGCCCGGTCATCGGTGATGGAGATGGCCATGGAGGACTGCTCCACCGCTTCGTAGAACAGTCGTGGCGGCAGGGGGACATCGTCTTCGGCGCCAAAGGGGGGATCGCTGCGGGGCATGGGGGCTTCATCTGAAGGGGCTCCGGAGAAGCTCTTGCAAAAATCGGTCCTTTTTTCCGGGATGCCACCGCCCTGCCGATGGGAACGGGCGATGGGGACGGATGGGGGCGGGTCCGCCCGCCCGTCCGAGGAATGCAAGGGGGCGTTTTTGTGCACTTTCGTACATCCCCACCGCCAGGCCCCCGCCCTGTCGTGATCCATACACCCCCGGAGCGCACCACACCGGTGCATTTTGGCCCGCAGCCCCCGGGGAACGGGATTCCCGGCCATCGGCGCCCGTCTGGCACGCAAGATGCAATTCCCCCAGCAATCCGAGGGAGGTGAAGGCGTGTCCGAATTCCTGTTGCTGTTGCTGGGGGCGGCCCTGGTGAACAACGTGGTGCTGGTGCAGTTCCTGGGGCTGTGCCCCTTCATGGGGGTGTCCAACAAGCTGGACACCGCCCTGAGCATGGGGCTGGCCACCACCTTCGTCCTCACCCTGGCCTCGGCCGCCGGCTGGGTCCTGGAACATGCCGTGCTGGCCCCCCTGGGGCTGGAGTTCCTGCGCATCCTCTCCTTCATCCTGGTGATCGCCGCCGTGGTGCAGTTCACCGAGATGGTCATCCGCCGCCTGAGCACCCCGCTGCACCGGGTCTTGGGGATCTTCCTGCCGCTGATCACCACCAACTGCGCCGTGCTGGGGGTGGCCCTGCTCAGTGTCCAGGAGCACCACGGCTTCCTGCACAGCCTGGGCTTTGGTTTCGGCTCGGCCCTGGGGTTCACCCTGGTGATGGTGGTCTTCGCCGCCCTGCGGGAACGCCTGGCGGTGAGCCAGGTGCCCGCCGCCTTTGCCGGGGCGCCCATCGGTTTCATCGTCGCCGGCCTCCTGTCCCTGGGCTTTCTGGGGTTTGCCGGGCTCGACTTCGCGTAAGGGGAGGATCCGATCAATGTATGCCGCCATCCCCGTGCTCACCCTTCTCGGACTCGCCCTGGGCTACGCCCTGGGCATGGCCGGACGCTATCTGAAGGTGGAGGAGGATCCCATCACCGGGGAGATCGAGGCCCTGCTGCCGGGGACCAACTGCGGCCAGTGCGGCCTGCCCGGCTGCGTCGCCGCCGCCCAGGCCCTGGCCCGGGGAGAGGCCCCGGTGACCCTGTGCCCCCCCGGGGGACGGGAACTGGCGCGGCAGCTGGCGGAGAAACTGAACGTCCAGGCCGATCTCTCCGCCATGGAGGCGGACGCCGGGCCGGTCTTCGCCCATATCGACCCGGAGCGCTGCAACGGCTGCACCCGCTGTTTCAAGGTCTGCCCCACCGATGCCATCGTCGGCGCCAGCCGCCAGATGCATGCCGTCTTCCCCGAGGCCTGCAACGGCTGCGGCCAGTGCGTGGCGGTGTGCCCGTTGCAGGGCATCACCCTGAAGCCCCCGGCCCCCAGCCTGCAGGGCTGGCGCTGGCCCCTGCCCGAGACCCATTGAGGTGATGCCCATGTGGTCCTTTCCCCGCACCCTGAGCTTTCGCGGCGGCGTCCATCCGCAGCCGCGAAAGCAGACCACCCGGAACCTGGCCATCGAGCCCCTGCCCCTGCCCCGGCGGCTCTACCTGCCGGTGCAGCAGCACATCGGCGCCCCGGCGCGGCCGTTGGTGGCCGCCGGGGACCGGGTGCTCAAGGGCCAGGTGGTGGCCGCCGGAGACGGCGCCGTGTCCGCGGCGGTGCACGCCTCCACCTCCGGCCAGGTGCTGGCCATCGAACCCCATCCGGCCCCCCATCCCAGCGGCCTGCCGTTGCTGACCCTGGTGATCGCCCCGGACGGGGCCGACCGCTGGGTGGACCTGCCGGAACCGGACCATGCCCTGAGCCTCTCCCGGGAGGAGATCGCCCGGCGGGTGGCCGCCGCCGGGGTGGTGGGCATGGGCGGGGCCACCTTCCCGGCGGCGGTGAAGCTGAACCTGGGGACCCGGCATGCCATCGACACCCTGATCCTCAACGGTTCCGAGTGCGAGCCCTATCTCAGCTGCGACGACCGCCTCATGCGCGAGCACCCGGGGGAGATCATCGACGGGGCCCGCATCCTGCGCCAGGCCCTGGGGGCCGAGCGCACCCTCATCGTCGTGGAGGACAACAAGCCCGAAGCCCTGGCGGCCCTGCGGGAGCGCCTCTACGTGGCCGACGCCATCCAGGCGGTGGCGGTGCCCACCCGCTATCCCATGGGGTCGGAACGGCACATCATCCGGGCGGTCACGGGGCGGGAGATCCCCGCTGGCCAGCTCGGGGCCGATGTGGGGGTAATGGTGCACAACGTGGCCACCGCCCGGGCCGTGCACCGGGCCGTGCGCCATCACCAGCCGCTGGTGTCGCGCATCGTCACCGTGGGCGGCGGCGCCGTCGCCCGGCCCGCCAACCTGGAGGTGCCCCTGGGGGCCCGGGTGCAGGACCTGCTGGACCACTGCGGCGGCGCCTCCATGGCCCCGGCACGCCTGCTCATGGGCGGACCCATGATGGGGCAGGTGATCCCCCACGCCCGGGTGCCCGTGGTCAAGGGCAGCAACGGCGTCATCGCCCTCACCGCGGCGGAGACCCGCAGCGCCGATCCCGGCCCCTGCATCCGCTGCGGCCGCTGTGTGGCCGCCTGCCCCAGCGGCCTCACCCCCCTGGAGATGGCGTCCCGCATCCGCGCGGGGGACCTGGACGGGGCGGCGGAACGGGGACTGGCCGACTGCGTGGCCTGCGGCGCCTGTGCCTACGTCTGCCCGGCCCATCTGCCCCTGGTGCAGTACTTTCAGCACGCCCGGGGGGCGCTGGCGGATCGGCGCGAGCAGGGCCAGCACCAGGAACGCATCCGCCGCCTGGCCCAGCGCCGCCGGGAGCGCCAGGAGGCGGAGGCCCGGGCCAAGGCCGAGGCGGCGGCGCAGCGCAAGGCGGAGCGGGCCGCCCGGCGTCAGCGCAAGACCGCCGGCAAAGAGCACGAGACGGAGGCCTGACCCATGACCACCCCAACCCCCGTCAGCGGCCCCCACACCCATGCCCCCGGTGGCATCGCCACGGACATGACCTGGGTGGCCCTGGCCCTGTTGCCGGCCACGGCCTTCGGCATCTACCTGTTCGGCTGGCCGGCCCTGAACCTGCTGCTGGTGACCGTGACCTCGGCCCTGGCCTTCGAGGCCGTGTGCCTTAAGCTGGCCCGGCGGCCCCTGCGCCCCGCCCTCAGCGACGGCTCGGCCCTGGTCACCGGTCTGCTGCTGGCCCTGACCCTGCCCCCCTGGTCCCCCTGGTGGATCGGGGTGCTGGGGGCGGGCTTTGCCCTGGTGGTGGGCAAGCATGTCTTCGGCGGCCTGGGGCAGAACCTGTTCAATCCGGCCATGCTGGCGCGGGTGGCGCTGCTCATCTCCTTCCCTCTGGAGATGACCACCTGGGTGATCCCCCAGCCCCTGTTCACCCCCGGGGCCCCCGGATTCCTGGAGGGAGTGGCCATCACCTTCGCCGGCGCCCCGGTGCCCGATGCCCTCACCGGGGCCACGGTGCTGGGCCAGGCCCAGACCGGGCTCAGCCAGGACCTGGGGCTGTCCCGGAGCCTGGAAGGGGTCTATGACCCCCTGCACCAGGCCCTGGGCTGGATCCCCGCCAGCCTGGGGGAGGGTTCCGCCCTGCTCCTGCTGGCGGGTGGCATGGTGCTCCTGGCCCGCCGGATCATCCCCTGGGAGATCCCCCTGGCCCTCCTGGGGACCCTGGCCCTGCTGGCCACGGCCTTCATGCTGGTGGACCCCGAGTGCCACGCCGGCCCGGGCCTGCACCTGAGCTCCGGCGGGGTGCTGCTGGCGGCCTTCTTCATCGCCACCGACCCGGTCACCTCCCCCGCCACCCGGGCGGGGCGGCTGCTGTTCGGGGCCGGCTGCGGCCTTTTGGTGTTCGTCATCCGCACCTGGGGCGGTTATCCCGAGGGGATCGCCTTCGCCATCCTGCTGATGAACGCCATGACCCCCCTCATCGACCATTACCTGCGCCCCCGGACCTTCGGCCGCACCCGCCGCGGCCGGCCTCTGGAGCCCACGCAAACGGCGCCCGACGGCGCCGGGAGACGCCCATGACCACCCTGCTCCAACCCGGCTATCGCCGGCGCGTGGGCTATCACGCCACCCTCCTTGGGGGCATCGCCCTGCTGGCCAGCGCCGTGCTGGTGATCGCCGACCTGCAGACCCGGGGGCCCATCGCCCGCCAGGAGGCGGCGGAACTGCAGCGCATCCTGGAACAGGTGCTGCCCCCCGCCATGCATGACAATCGCCCCGGAGAGGACCGGCTCACCCTGAAGAGCGACGAGGGTACGACCCTCGTCTACCGCGCCCGCCAGGGCGGACGCATCACCGGTGTGGCCTTCCGGGTCACGGGGCGGGGCTACGCCGGCCCCATCCGCCTCCTCCTGGGGGTGGATCCCCAGGGCCGGGTCCTGGGGGTACGGGTGCTGGAACACCGGGAGACCCCCGGCCTGGGGGACCGCATCGAGGTGGAGCGGGATCCCTGGATCACCCGCTTCGACGGCCGCAGCCTGGGGGACCCGCCGCCGGCCCAGTGGGCGGTGGAGAAGGATGGGGGGATCTTCGACCAGTTCACCGGGGCCACCATCACCCCCCGCGCCGTGGTGCAGGCCGTGCGCGACGGCCTGCGCTGGTTCGACGCCCATCGTGACCGCCTGCTGCAGCCGGACAGGTCCCCCCGTCCCCCGGAGACGAAACCGCCCGCCTCGCCCGTACGGCATCCGGGCGGAGGCAGCGGCCAGGCCGGACCCGTCTGGCAGGCCCGCGCTGCGGCCATCCATCCCCCATCGGCCCGGGAGACCCGCGCATGACCTTCGCCATCCGCCCCCTGCTGCAGGACTATCGCCAACTGTTCCGGGACGGCCTCTGGGACAACAACGTGGTCACGGGTCAGCTGCTGGCCCTGTGCCCGCTCCTGGCCGTCACCGGCACCGCCACCAACGGCCTGGGTCTGGGACTGGCCACCACCTTCGTCCTGGTGGCCTCGGGGCTGCTGGTCTCCCTTTTCCGGGGGATCATCACCCCGGAGGTGCGCATCCCCGTCTTCATCCTGCTCATCGCCAGCCTGGTCACCCTGGTGGATCTGGTGATGAACGCCTACCTCTACGCGATGCACCAGGCCCTGGGCCTGTTCATCCCGTTGATCGTCACCAACTGCGCCATCCTCGGCCGCGCCGAGGCCTTTGCCTCGCGCCAGCCGGTGCACCGGGCGGTGGCGGACGGACTGGCCATGGGCCTGGGCTTCACCCTCATCCTGGTGGTGCTGGGGGCCGTGCGGGAGATCCCCGGCCAGGGCACCCTCTTCGCCGACGCCCGCCTGCTGCTGGGGGAGGGCTTCGCCTGGATGGAACTGACCCTCATCCCCGACTACCGGGGCCTGCTGCTCATGATCCTGCCCCCCGGGGCCTTCCTGGCCCTGGGGTTCATCCTGGCGGGAAAACGGGTGCTGGATGCCCGCCGGTCGGCCCGCACGGCCCCCCAGGGGGCGACAGCGGCCACCCCCTGAGCCGGATCAACCCGACGTTTCCCATGCACACAACCGCATCCATTCCGGGAGGGCGCATGCACATCGAGATCGCCTACAGCGGCCCCCAGGGGCAGGCCTGGATCCCGGTGGAGGTGCCGGAAGGCACCACCGCCGGCGAGGCCATCCACCGTTCCGGTCTGCCGGGGCGTTTCCCGGAGATCGACCTGGATATCCAGAAGATCGGCATCTTCGGACGCTTCTGCCAGCCCGACCAGCCTGTGCAGGAAGGCGACCGGGTGGAGATCTACCACCCGGCCCGGGCGGTGGATGAGGACGAAGACGACGAGGAGGACGACGACTGAAGCCGGTCTGGAACCGTTCCGCCCTGGGCACCGGAGGGGCACGTCATGTCTTCCCGGGCCCGGGCATGGGCCGGCAACCCACCTTCCGGTATGCTGGGATCAAGAACCCTCCATGGCCAATGCATCGACAGGAGGAACGGACCCCATGCAGATCGTCGTTGTCGGCGCCTCGGGCGGCATCGGGGCCGCCTTCGTCCGGGCCCTGGCACAGCGGGACACCACCACCCGCATCCTCGCCACCCATCACCGCCACCCGCCCTCCTGGGATCATCCCAAGGTGCACTGGCATGCCCTGGACGCCAGCGACGAGAAGGCCGTGGCGGCCCTGGCGGAAGAGACCGGGGACATCGACTGGGTGATCAACGCCGCCGGCTTCCTGCATGATGCCCAACATGGGCCGGAGAAGACCATCCGCCAGGCGGATGCGGCGTTCTTCATGAAGAACATGGAGCGCAACGCCCTCCCCACCCTGCTGCTGGCCCGATACCTGACGCCCCGCATGCGCCACGGCCGGCCGGCGGTGTTCGCCGCCGTCTCGGCGCGGCTGGGGAGCATCGGCGAGAACCACATCGGCGGCTGGTACAGCTACCGCGCCTCCAAGGCCGCCCTCAACATGGTGCTCAGGACCCTCTCCATCGAACTGCGCCGCACCCATCCCCAACTGACAGTGGCGGCCCTGCATCCGGGCACCACCGACACCCCCCTGTCCCAACCCTTCCAGGGGCGGGTGCCCGAGGGGGCCCTGTTCACGCCCCACTACAGCGTGGCCTGCATGCTGAATGTCCTGGAGGGGCTCAACCCGAAGCAGTCGGGAGAGTTCTGGTCCTTCGACGGCGAGGCCCTGCCGTGGTGAGGCAGGAAACAAAAAAGCCGAACCCCTGAGGATTCGGCTTTAACTTCTTGATTTTATTGGAGGCTGGGACGGGAATCGAACCCATGTACACGGCTTTGCAGGCCGCTGCATCACCACTCTGCCACCCAGCCTTGGGAAAGGATTGTCCGGCGGCTTCACCGCTCAAACAAAAAACCCCGGCGACGCCGAGGTTTCAAAGAAACTGGAGCGGGAAACGAGACTCGAACTCGCGACCCCAACCTTGGCAAGGTTGTGCTCTACCAACTGAGCTATTCCCGCTTTGACCAAAGATATGGTACGTTGATTTCAGTTTTGTTGTCAACCCTGTGAAGCTTTGGGTGACGACAGAACGCCCGTGGCGTCCCCGTCAGGACGGCGCGTATTCTATACCGATACGCGCGGCCTTGTGAACCCCCTGTCGGCGAACGCACAACCATTGGTTTCCATGCATGGCTCAAGGAGGTTCGCATGAAACTTCGCACGATGATTCCCGCCACCGTCGCCGCCCTGCCCCTGGCCCTGTTGCTGGGCTGTTCGGACCCGGATCAGGGTCCCGCCGAGGAGGCGGGGGAGCAGGTGGACCAGGCCGTGGAACAGACCCGGGAGCAGCTGCAGGAGGCCGGTGAGGCCGCCGGCGAGATGATGGAAGAGGCCCGGGAAAAAGCCAGCGACATGATCGATGAACCCGGCCCCGCGGAACAGGCGGGCGAATCCGTGGACGAGGCGGCGGAAGCCGCCGAACAGGAGATGGAGGAAACCGCCGAGCAGGCCCGGGAGGCCATGGAGGGCAACTAAGCGGTCGGCCTGTCCGGATCCGCCGGGCAGGCCCTCCCCCATCGTTCACCGGGCCCCGGTCCCGTTCTTACCTGTCTCCTGCTTTTACGAACCTGCCCCATGGACCTGATCGACCAACTGGTGGAAAGCTGCGTGCGCGAGGCCGAGCGCGACGGAGTCTTCGATGACCTGCCGGGACAGGGGCGTCCCCTGGAGCTGGAGGACGACACCATGGTGCCGGAGGCACTGCGGGCCGCCTACCGGCTGCTGCGCAACAGCGGCTTCGTGCCCGAGGAGGTGAGCCTGCGCCGGGAGATCCGCGAGGCGGAGGATCTGTTGCGGGCCTGCGAGGATGAGACCCTGCGGCGGCAGCAGGCCCATCGCCTGCGCCTGCTGCTGGACCGGCTCGGGCGGCAGCGCGGCGTGACCCCGGCCCTGGCGGCGGACTACCTGGACCGGATCCGCCAGCGGATGGACGGACCCGAGAAATGAGATCGCCGCAGGTGACGGCATGGTTTACAATGTGATCCAGCTCTCATGAGCCCGCCCCCCCAGTCCAGCCACTCCGGGAGCATGCCTTGGTCGAAATCACCCGGCCCCTGAACCTCGATGATCGGCAGGAAGCCCTGGTGGACATGCACAGCTTCCTGAATGTGCTCAACGTGCTCGCCTCGGAGATGGACCTGATGGACTACGCCCTGGGCGGTTCGCCGCCTCTGCGGAAGGTCCTCTCCCTGGTGCATGACATGGCCCGGGGGCTGGGGGATCGCGAACAGGTACACGTTTGGCTCGCCGATCCCGGGAATATCCGCGGGCAGATCCTGCGGGGGGTGGAGGCGGCCGCGATGGATGCCCCCCCCACGCTGGAACTGCAGGAATCCCTGGAGAACATCCAATCCATCCTGGAGGTCTTCGAGGTGCGCGCCCGGGAGCTGGCGGCGCGCAACAGCCAGGCCCTGGCCTGGACCTGGTTCCGCCTGGAGGAACTGGAGATGCGTTTCACCTCCCTGTTCCAGGCCATCGAGCGCAACAGCAAGGGGCGCTTTCGCATCATCCGCAACATCGCCGATCAGGAGCCCCGGGACTACCTGGTGAAGCTGGACCTGAGCAGTGTGGACGGCGATCGCATCCGCATACCCGCCGTGTTCCAGGACGTGATCCGCGACCTGCTCGCCAATGCCCGCAAGTACACCCCGCCCGGCGGACGCATCCTGGCCGGCCTCAAGGACTCGGGCGAGGAGGTCCGCTTCGTGGTGGAGGACTCGGGCATGGGGATCCCCGAACACCAGATCCAGGATGTGGTGGAATTCGGCTTCCGGGCGGACAACGTGCGCGACCGGCGCACCCAGGGGGGCGGCTTCGGCCTCACCAAGGCCTACTGGGTGACGCGCAAGTGTGGCGGGCGCATGTGGATCGACTCGGCCGAGGGACTGGGCACCCGCATCCGCATCCACCTGCCGCGTCCGAAAGTGGCCTGAACCGCCTGCACCGGTGCGCGGCGGATCCCCGCCCTTTAGGCCGGGGAAGCCACCCCTTCAGCGGTTCACGTCCACCACGGTGCGGCCCCGCACCTGCCCGTCCAGGATCCGCCCCGCCAGGGGGATCACCTCCGCCAGACCCACCTCCGTGGTCACCGCCTCCAGTTTGTCCGGGTCCAGTTCCGCCGCCAGACGGTGCCAGGCCGCCTCCCGGCGCTCCAGGGGGGCCTGTACGCTGTCCACCCCCAAAAGGCGCACCCCCCGCAGGATGAAGGGGGCCACGGTGGTGGGCAGATCCATGCCCTGGGCCAGACCGCAGGCGGCCACGCTGCCGCCATAACGGGTGGTGGCCAGGACATGGGCCAGGGTGTGGCTGCCCACACTGTCCACCGCTCCGGCCCAGCGGGCCTTGCCCAGGGGTTTCACGGGGGCTTCGGCCAGGGCGGCGCGGTCCATCACCTCGGCCGCCCCCAGGGCCTTGAGAGAGTCCGCCTCCGCCATGCGCCCGGTGGAGGCCACCACGGTGTACCCCCGGCCCGCCAGCAATGCCACCGCCAGGCTGCCCACGCCGCCGCTGGCACCGGTCACCAGGACCTCCCCCTGGGCCGGGTCCAGGCCCTGCTCCTCCAGGGCCATGACACAGAGCATGGCGGTGTACCCGGCGGTGCCGATGGCCATGGCCTGGCGCGGGGTGAAGGCCTCCGGCAGGGGCACCAGCCAGTCCCCCCGCAGGCGCGCCTTCTGGGCCAGTCCGCCGGGATGGTCCTCGCCCACGCCCCAGCCGTTGAGGATCACCCGATCCCCCGGATGCCAGCGGGGATGATCACTGGCCTCCACCGTCCCCGCCAGGTCCACCCCCGGCACCATGGGATAGCGGCGCACCACGGGGGCGCGTCCGGTGATGGCCAGCCCGTCCTTGTAGTTCAGGGTGGAGTAGTCCACGCGCACGGTGACATCCCCCGGGGGCAGGCCGGTCTCCTCCAGTTCCTGCACCCGGGCCTGCACGCCCGCGTCCGTCTTGTCGAGTACGATGGCTCGGTACATGCTGGTCTCCCGGGTCTCGGGTGGTCTCAGGGGCGCGGATCCCCGCCGGCGCAGGGGGCCGCCGCCGGATGGTCTTCCCGCAGCCGCGTCTCCAGGCGGGTCAGCACCCGGCCCAGGGCACGGGAGAGGCCCGCGGCCAGGGTGCGGGGACGGTCATCCTCCAGGGGGACCCGGGCCGCGAATGCCAGTGGCCGCACCGCGCTCCCCCGGGCGCAGGGGCGCAGGTCGCCGACAAAGACCTGCAGCCCCGCCACGGCCTCGGGCCGCGCCGGATCGGAGAAATCACCATACAGGTCCGTGACCACCAGATCCAGGCGGAAATCCGCCTGGCGCATGAGGCTGCGCGGCAGCAGGGCGGCGAACACCCCAGCCCGGCGCAACCAGTCCCCGGTGGCGGTGTCCACCTGGTCGCGCACCGGTGCAAACCATTCATGGTGGAAATCGGCCCGGTATCGCCCTTCCCCCAGGCGCTGCACCAGGCCCCGGCCGGAGAAGGCCGGGGCCACCCGCACGCCGGCGATCACCGCCTGGCCCGTGCCCGGCCCCTGCTCGGCCCCGGCCGGGCGATGGGGCTCCAGGAGATAGCTGGACTTCACCGGGGCGTCCCGCTGGGGGGCCACGGAGCAGCCCGCCAGCAGCAACGCCAGGGCAAGGCCCAACAACAGGGTGGCGGGGTTCCAGGGGTGATTCATCGTGCAGGCTCCCGGGGATCGGGTTCACGGCTCCAGATCATACCGGGGTGGCGCCGCAGGTCCTCGCTGAAGGCCCGCAGTTCGTCGGTGATGCGCCGCAGGTTGTCCAGGGTCGCGGCCACGTCCTCTCCCTGGGCGGCCATGAGGGCGTCGGTGCGACCCAGGGTGCGTTCCAGGGTCTCCAGGAGGGAGGCCAGGTCCTCCACGGCACCCTGCAGCTGCGGATCCTCGCTGAAGCGGCGCAGGTTGTGGGCGGCCACCCCCAGGTCCTCGGGGATGCGGGCCAGTTCCGGGGAATCGGCCAGGGACTGCACCCGGATCAGCAGCTGATCCAGGCGGCCCAGGGTGTCCCCCAGCTGGCGCCCCAGATCCTGTTCGTCCAGTTCCTCGGCCATGGTATTGAGGTGGACCAGGAGCTGGTCGAAATGGGTGAGGATGGACTCCACGTCCAGACGGTTCACCCGGCGCATGATGTTGTCGGCGTATTGCAGGAACTGGGTCATGGTGCTGGGGGCCGAGGGCACGTAGATGTGCTCCGGTTCCCATGAGACCCGGATGGGCTTCGCCCCCTTGGCATCCAGGTAGTCCAGTTCCAGGAAGTTCATCCCCGTCACCCCCTGGGCCGTCATGCGCACCCGCAGACCCCGCTCCACGAAGCGCTCCAGCCCCTCCCCAGCGGGCAGCTCCGGGGTGCTGAGCAGGTCCGGCCGCAGCCAGGCCCGCACCATGACGTAGTGGTCCCGTTCGGCCACCGGCCGGTCCTGCTGGTAGTGGGCATAGGTGAAGGTGATCTCGCTCACCTCGCCGATGGTCACCCCCCGCAGCTTCACGGGGGAGCCCACCTCCAGACCCTGGACCGACTCGTCGAAGTAGGTCTCCATGATCATCTTGGGCTGGAACAGGGCGCCGATGCCCAGCACCAGCAGCAGGGCCACCCCGGCGCTCACGGTGGCGACGATGAACAGTCCCAGGCGGAAATATCCGGCGCGTGTGCTCAAGCGGCCTCCGTGGCTTCGCGGTTGAAGAAGCGGCGCACCCAGGGGTGCTCGGCGTGGTCCCGCAGTTGCGCAGGCGCCCCCCGGGCGATGATACCGCGGGTCTCCCGGTCCAGCATGATCACCCGGTCGGCGATGGTGAAGATGCTGGGCAGTTCATGGGTCACCACCACGAAGGTCATCCCCAGGATGTCCTTCAGACGCAGGATCAGCCGGTCCAGATCCGCCGAGGTGACGGGGTCGAGCCCCGCGGAGGGCTCATCCAGAAAGAGGATCCCCGGGTCCAGGGCCATGGCCCGGGCGATGGCGGCGCGCTTTTGCATGCCGCCGGAGATCTCGGCGGGCATGTGGTGCTCGAACCCGGCCAGGCCCACCAGCTGCAGCTTGAGGCGCGCCACCAGATCCATGGCCTCCCGGGACAGGCGGGTGTAGGCCTCCAGGGGCAGACGCACGTTCTCCAGCAGGGTCATGGAGCCGAACAGGGCGCCGGACTGGTACATCACGCCAAAGCGCCGCAGGATGCGCCGGCGCGCCGCCCCCTCGCTGCCGGTGAGGACCTCGCCCCCGATGCGCACCTCCCCGGCCAGGGGCTCATACAGCCCGATCATGTGCTTGAGCAGGGTGCTCTTGCCGCTGCCGGAACCGCCAAGGAGGACGAACACCTCGCCGGCGTGGACATCGAAGTTCAGCCCCTCCAGCAGCGGCCGGCCGCCGAATCCCAGGGTCAGGTCCTGCACCTGGATCACCGGGCCGGTATGGGATGGGTCCGCAGGCATTCAGATCCCCAGGTGGAAATAGATCACGGCGAAGACCCCGTCCACGGCGACGATGAGCACGATGGCGCTCACCACCGCCCGGGTGGTGGCCTCCCCCACGGCGGCGGCACCGGTGCGGGTCTGCAGGCCCCGCAGGCAGCCCACCCCGGCCACCAGCAGCCCGAAGACGGTGGCCTTCACCAGCCCCCCCGCCAGGTCGGTGAGGCTCACCGACTGGGACACCTGGTTCACGAAGGTGACCAGGGGGATATCGAAGGTGAGCAGCACCATCGCCGCCCCCGCCAGCCCCACCAGGTTGGCGAACAGGGTGAGCAGGGGGGTGACCAGCAGCGCCGCCAGGATGCGGGTCACCACCAGAAAGCGCAGCGGGTCCAGGCCCATGGTGGTGAGGGCGTCCAGTTCCTCGTTCACCTTCATGGTACCGATCTCGGCGGCGAAGGCCGAGGCGGAGCGGCCCGCCAGCAGGATGGCGGTCATCAGGGGGCCCAGCTCCCGCAGCAGGGAGAGGGCCACCAGATTGGCCACGAAGATCTCCGCGCCAAACTGTTTCATGGCCACCGCCGACTGGAAGGCCAGGATCACCCCCAGAAGCAGGGCGATGAGGCCGACGATGGGCAGGGCGTCGGCGCCGGCGCGACGGGCGATGAGGACGGCATCCCCCCAGCGCACCTGCCGCGGGTGCAGCAGGGCGTGCACCAGGGCCGCCGTGGCCTCACCGATGAAGGTCACCTGGGCGTGCAGGCCCTGCCCCAGGCCCTGGATGGCCTCCCCCAGGCGCCGCCTCACCCCCTGGCGCGGGGCCCGGGGTGGAGGCGGCGCGGCCAGGGCGGCTGCATCGAAGGGGTCCAGCAGGCGCTGCACCTTGTCGGGGACGTTCACCAGGGTCACGGGGGGCGTGCGCGGGCGGCGCAGCAGATCCAGGATCAGGGCCACGCCGGCCCCATCGCAGTAGGTGACCTCCCCGGCATCCAGCTGCACCGGAGTCTCCCGGTGGGTCTCCAGCACCTTCAGGGCCCGGGGCCAGAGATCGGCCACGGTATAGGCGTCCAGGCGCCCCCCCAGCCGCAGGATGCAGCCCCCCTCCCCGGCGGCCGCCGTTTCCAGATGCCCGCCCTGCCGATCCAATGCCATCGCTCCTTTTGCGGCCACTGCCTGCCCAAGCCCACACGGGCGTTGAAGCCGATCCCCTAGCTTGCCAGACTAGGATGAAGTTCAACAGCCGGGGCGGAACCACCCGTGAACACCGCCAGCAGCCCTCCCCCGTCCGCCGCCGCCCTCATCGACGGCATCCTGGATCAGCTCAATGCCGTGGTCTTCGGCAAGGAGGGGGCCGTGCGCCTGGCCCTCACCTGCCTGCTGGCCCGGGGGCACCTGCTGGTGGAGGACCTGCCGGGGGTGGGCAAGACCACCCTGGCCCATGCCCTGGCCCGCACCCTGGGGCTGCGCTTCCAGCGCATCCAGTTCACCAGCGACCTGCTGCCGGCGGACATCCTGGGGCTGTCCATGTACAACGCCGGTGCCCAGTGCTTCGAGTTCCATCCCGGCCCCATCTTCTCCCAGGTGATCCTCGCGGACGAGATCAACCGCGCCACGCCCAAGTCCCAGAGCGCCCTGCTGGAGGCCATGGAGGAGCAGCAGGTGACGGTGGAGGGGACCACGCGCCCGTTGCCGGACCCCTTCTTCGTCATCGCCACCCAGAACCCCCAGGAGCAGATCGGCACCTTCCCCCTGCCGGAGTCGCAACTGGACCGCTTCCTCATGCGCATCCATCTGGGGTACCCGGACCACGCCGCCGAACGGGCCCTGCTCCAGGGCCGGGACCGGCGGGAGCTGCTGGAGGACCTCTCCCCCCGCATCACGGAGACCCAGCTGGGGGACCTGCAGCGGGATGTCCTGCGCGTGCATGTCTCCGAGGCCCTGCTGGACTATCTGCAGGCCCTGATCGCCCACACCCGGGCGCCGGGGCGCTACCAGACGGGCTTTTCCCCCCGGGCCGGCCTGGCCCTGATGCGGGCCGCCCAGGCCCGGGCCCTGGTGGACCATCGCGACCACGTCCGGCCCGGGGACGTGCAGGCGGTGCTGCCCGCGGTGGGCGGCCACCGCCTGCGTCCGGTGGAGGCCCCCACCCTGCCCGCGGCGGAGGTGATCCAGGCCCTCGTCGAGGCGGTGCCGGTGCCCTGAGATGCCCGCCGTGACCCGACCGGGCCGCATCCCCACCGCCCTGCGGGAGCGGGCCATTGCCTGGATCACCCGGCGCCAGCCCACCGGCGCACGCCAGGTCACCCTGGACCGGCGCTGCATCTACATCCTGCCCACCCGCTATGGCTATACCTTCGCCGGGGTGCTGGTGGTGATGCTGCTGGGGGCCATCAACTACAGCAACAGCCTGGCCTTCCTGCTCACCTTCCTGCTGGCGGCCCTGGGGTCCAACGCCATGTGGCATACCCACCGCAACCTCCTGGGGCTGCGCATCACCCGTCTGCCGGCCGAACCGGTCTTCGCCGGGGAGACGGCCCACCTGGCCTACAGCGTGGCCAATCCCGGCCGTGTCCCCCGGCGCGGGCTGACCCTGGAGGCCCCAGGGCACCCGGGGCGCGCCTTCGCCGTCCCCGAGCACGGGGACACCCGGGTGGCCCTGGAGATCCCCACCCGCCGCCGCGGCGTCCTGCATCCGGGCCGGCTGCGTCTGCACACCCGCTATCCCCTGGGCCTGTTCCGGGCCTGGTCCTGGCTCCATCTGGAGGGGGACGTGCTGGTCTATCCCCGTCCGCTGCCGGTGGAGGAGACCGCCGGCGGCGGGGGGGAGGACCGCCACGAGGCCCGCGCCAGCCGCCAGCCCGGCGGCGAGTTCACGGGGCTGCGGGGCTTCGTCCCGGGGGATTCCCCCCGGCGGGTGGACTGGAAGGCCCTGGCCCGCACGGGGAGCCTGTACGTGAAGGAATTCCACGAGCCCCGCGGCGGGCGGCTCTGGCTGGACTGGGATGACCTGCCGGCGGGGGATCCGGAGACCCGCCTGTCCATGCTCTGTCACCGGGTACTGCAGGCCCACGGGGCCGACCTGGAATTCGGCCTGCGCCTGCCCGGCATCGAGGTGGCCCCGGCCCGGGGCCCGGCCCACCGGCGCCAGTGTCTGGAACACCTGGCCCGCTTCGCCCCGACCGGGAGGGAGGGGGCATGAGCGCGCCGTTCCCGGAGGATCGCCTGCCCCCCCACGCCCTGCCCGCCCTGGCGGCGGCCCTGTTCATCGCCCTGGCCCCCCACGGGTGGCATCAGCCCCCCTGGGTGCTCTCCCTGGCGGCATTGGCCCTGGGCTGGCGGCTGCTGGTGCAGACCGGACGCGCCCCGGCCCCCGGACGCTGGCTTCTGGGGGGGCTCACCCTGGCGGCCACGGGGCTGGTGCTGGCCCGCTACGGCACCCTGGCGGGACGCGACCCCGGGGTGGCCCTGCTGGTGCTCATGACGGGGTTGAAGTTCCTGGAGACGCGGCGCTTCCGGGATGCCATGCTCGTGGTCTTCCTGGGCTACTTCGTGGTCATCACCAACTTCTTCTACTCCCAGGAGATCCCCCTGGCCCTGTATATGGTGCTGGCGGTGTTCGCCACCACCGCCGCCCTGGTGCGGCTCAATGCCGGCGACGGCGGCCAGCCCTGGGGGGAATCCCTGCGCCTGGCGGGGCTCCTGCTGGCCCAGGCTCTGCCGCTGATGGTGATCCTCTTCTTCCTGTTCCCGCGCATCCCGGGCCCCCTGTGGAGCATGCCCGAAGAGGATCAGGCCGCCACCACGGGGCTGTCGGATCACATGCGCCCGGGATCCGTGAGCCGTCTGCTGCAATCCGAGGCCCCGGCCTTCCGGGTCACCTTTGCGGGGGAGATGCCCGGGGCCGCCCAGCGCTACTGGCGCGGACCGGTGTTCTGGGCCTACGACGGGCGCACCTGGCGGGCCGGGGCGGTGCCCCCGGCACTGCCGGCGAACCCGCCCCAGGCGGACACCCTGGAACACACCGTAAGCCTGGAACCCCATGGCCAGCGCTGGCTGCTGGCCATGGATGTACCGGTCTCCGCCCCCCGGGACGCGCGTCTCACTGACGATGGCTACCTGGTCTCCCGGGAGCGGGTACGGCAGGTGACCCGTTACAGCGTGCGCTCCCACCCGGGCGCCGCCCTGGAGCCCCTGCTCTCCGGGGCACGGCGCAGGGCGGCCCTGGACCTGCCCGGGGACGCCGCCCCCCGCGCCCGGACCCTGGCCCGGGCCTGGCGACAGGTCCACGGCGACGACGATGCCGCCGTGGTGCAGGCGGCCCTGGGGCATTTCCGTCAGGCCCCCTTCATCTACACCCTGTCCCCGCCCCCCCTGCCCCGGGATGCGGTGGACCAGTTCCTGTTCGAGACCCGGGCGGGGTTCTGCGAGCACTATGCCGGGGCCTTCACGGTGCTCATGCGCGCCGCCGGCATCCCGGCGCGGGTGGTCACCGGCTATCAGGGTGGAACCTTCAACCAGACGGGGGATTACCTGCTGGTGCGCCAGTCGGATGCCCATGCCTGGACGGAGGTGTGGCTGCGGGGCCGGGGCTGGACGCGGGTGGACCCCACCGGGGCCGTGGCACCGGAGCGCATCGAGTCGGGGGTGGGGGCGGCCTTTTCCGGGGATGCCACGGTGCCGGCCTTCCTGCGCCGGGGGGGCGACTGGTTCGGCGACCTGCGTCTGCAGCTGGGCCTGTGGCGGGACAGTCTCAATTACTACTGGAATGGCTGGGTACTGGCCTTTGGCCCCGAGCGCCAGCGGGAACTGCTGGCGCGCCTGGGCCTGGACGGGGCCGACTGGCGCGCCCTGGTGGGCCTGATGACCGTGGCCACCGGTCTCGTGCTGACCCTGTTCGCCGGCCTCTTCCTATGGCGCAACCGCCTTCCGGTGAAGGATCCCCTGGGGCGCCTGCAGGCCCGCTTCGACCGGCGCCTGGCCCGGCTGGGCCTGCCCCGCCCCCCCCACGAGCCCCTGCCGGACTTTGCCCGGCGGGTGGGCCGGGAGCGCCCGGATCTGGCCGGACCGGTGACCGGCTTTGCCGAGGAGTACACCCGCCTGCGTTACGGGCCCCGGCCCGATCCCGCCCGCTTCGCCCGCCTGCGCGGGCATCTGCGGGGGGTACCGGGCCGTGGCAGGGTCCTGTACCGCCGGATCCTGCATGCTCAATGGCGATGAATCCGTCGCTCCCGCTGGCGGAATCTTTCTTCCGGTCGTCGCCCCTGGCCTGCAGGCCAGTCCGCATCCCCCAGGAGCCGGTACTCAGGCGGCGTTGCGACCCAGGGGATAGCCCGGGGCGGGACGGGCCGACCGCCGCTGGCGGTCCTCGTTGCGGGCAGCTGCCTGCACCTCGGGACGACCGGCGAACTGGTCCAGGGTCATGCCATCCAGGAAGGCATACAACTGCTGGCTCAGATCCTGCCACAGCTCGTGGGTGAGGCAGCGCGCACCGTGCTGGCAGTCCTCCCGGCCTTCGCAACGGGTCATCTGCACGCTGTCGTCCACCGCCTGGATGATGCGCGCCACGCTGATCCGATCCGCGGGGCGGGACAGGCGGTAACCACCGCCGGGTCCACGCACCCCTTCCACCAGCCCATCCCGGCGCAGCTTGGCGAAGAGCTGTTCCAGGTAGGACAGGGAGATCCCCTGGGACTGGGAGATGTCCGCCAGGGTCACGGGACCGGTCTCTTCATGGATGGCCAGGTCCAGCATGGCCGTGACGGCATATCGGCTCTTGGTCGAGAGTTTCATGGTATCCCTCCTGGGGTGTTCGGCTCGCATCCCGGCCCGTTCACCGGGCGGGTTTAGACTCGTTTTACAATTCCCTATCCGTTTAGTCAAGTATGCGGGCGCAAAATGCCGCAGGGATCCTTGGGGTTCCTGATGGGGGGCTGGTGGCGGGGCTGCCCCGGGGAGGCTCCCCTCCAGGGAAGGCGGATCCCTAGTCGAAGCGGTGTCCCTGGCGCAGGCAGTAGCCCAGCCACTTGTACAGGAAGCGGTTGAAGCGCCAGCGCATCTGCAGGGTCTTCCAGTCGGGATGATCCACCAAGCTCAGTTCCTCACCGCTGCGGCTGTGGCGGCCCAGGACCTCCGCCTGGCGGGCGTCGTGGTACATGCGCACCCGCAGGTTGGGGCTGCGCCGGGCCGGGCGTTCGCCGTCGGCCTCGAAGCGGTAGGTGAGACACAGGGTGGTGGTATAGGGGCAGCATTCCAGCACCTGGAGATGCAGGTCCATGGCCCCCGGGATGTGGGAGATGCGGGGGGCCTGGATGGACCGGGGATCGGGGCACAGCTGCCGCAGGCGGATGTAGTTCGCCTCGTACAGATCCATCAGCGCCGCGAAACTGCTGGGCAGCGGGTCCAGATAGGCGGGTGTGTGGGCTTCGACCAGCATGGCGGGATGGTAGCACAGGGACAGGCCCGGCCGTCTTTGCTAAGTTAGGCGGGAGTCCGCGATCCTGCGCCCCCTGCCCGTGGCGGCAGGCCGCGCCCCGTCCATCCGATCCACAGGGACTGCCTCGAATATGAAGATCCATCGCGTCCAGACCACCCCCTTCACCGACCAGAAACCCGGCACCTCCGGCCTGCGCAAGAAGGTGTCGGTGATGCGCACGCCCCATTATCTGGAGAACTTCGTGCAGGCGGTATTCGACGCCCGCCCGGATCTGCGGGGCGGCACCCTGGTGCTTGGGGGCGACGGGCGCTTTTACAACCGCGAGGCCATCCAGATCATCCTGCGCATGGCGGTGGCCAACGGCGTCTCCCGGGTGCTGCTGGGACGCGGCGGGATCCTGTCCACACCGGCCGCCTCCTGCCTGATCCGCAAGTACCGCACCCAGGGGGGGATCATCCTCTCCGCCAGCCACAATCCCGGCGGCCCCGACGAGGACTTCGGCATCAAATTCAACACCCCCAACGGCGGGCCCGCGCCGGAGCGGGTGACCGAGGCCATCCATGCCCGGGCCTGCGAACTGGAGCACTACCGCATCGCCGAGATGCCCGAGGTGGACATCGACCGCCTGGGCAGGATCCAGGTGGGCCCCATGAGCGTCTCGGTGCTGGATCCGGTGGATGACTATGCCGGGCTCATGCAGTCCCTGTTCGATTTCGATCGCATGCGCACCCTGTTCACGGAAGGGCGCTTCTCCATGCGCTTCGATGCCATGCACGCCGTCACCGGGCCCTACGCCCGGCGCATCCTGGAGGAGATGCTGGGGGCCCCTGAGGGCACGGTGGTGCGGGCCGATCCCCTGCCGGATTTCGGCGGCGGGCATCCGGACCCCAATCTGGTCCACGCCCAGGACCTGGTGCAGGCCATGGCGGCCCCGGACGGGCCCGACTTCGGCGCCGCCTCCGACGGCGACGGGGACCGCAACATGATCCTGGGCCGGAACTTCTTCGTCACCCCCAGCGACAGCCTGGCGGTGCTGGCCGCCAACGCCCACCGGGTGCCGGGCTATGCCCGGGGCATCGCCGGCATCGCCCGTTCCATGCCCACCAGCCGGGCCGCGGACCGGGTGGCCCGGGCGCTGGGGGTGGAGGCCTTCGAGACCCCCACGGGCTGGAAGTTCTTCGGCAACCTGCTGGACGCCGGGCGCGTCACCCTCTGCGGGGAGGAGAGCTTCGGCACCGGCTCGGACCATGTGCGCGAGAAGGATGGGCTCTGGGCCGTGCTCTTCTGGCTCGACCTGCTGGCGGCACGACGGGAGTCGGTGGAGGCCATCGTGCGCGATCACTGGCGCCGCTTTGGCCGGGATTTCTACACCCGGCACGACTACGAGGGCCTGGAGAGCGACGGGGCCCGGGCCCTGATGGACGGCCTGCGCCGGCGCCTGGACACCCTGCCGGGGCAGCGCCTGGGGGATTTCACGGTCACCCAGGCCGACGATTTCGCCTACACCGATCCGGTGGACGGCAGCGAGGCCCGGGGCCAGGGCATCCGGCTGCTGTTCGGCGACACGGCCCGGCTGGTCTTCCGTCTTTCCGGCACGGGCACCTCCGGCGCCACCCTGCGGGTCTATGCCGAGCGCTTCGAGCCCGACCCCGCAAGACACGGCGATACGGCCCAGACAGCCCTGGAGCCGCTGCTGGCGGTGGCCCGGGAGGTGGCCGACATCCCGGGCCACACCGGCCGGGACGCCCCGGATGTGATCACCTGAAGGCCCCGGCGGGCGCGGCGGGCAATCCGGCAAAACCTTATAATGAAAAGTAAAATCAAGGCCTTGCCTTGCAGGTTAAGGACAGACCTGATATCTATAATGCCGCTTGATGCACCGCGACAGGCCACCCCGGTGCCACCGGGGTCCGGCGCGCCCAGGTCCGACCCGACACACCCCATGGTCCCCCGGCAACCGCCCCGGGACCCCGTTGACGTTCACCCGCCCCGGGCGGGATACCCAAGCGGAGCACACGATCCATGCCCAAGCACCCACGGCCGCTTTCACCGCATCTGCAGGTCTACCGCCCACAGCTCACCTCCGTCCTGTCGGTGTTTCACCGCGGTACCGGCGGGGCCCTGAGCGTGGCCAGCGTGATCCTGATCTACTGGCTCTGGGCCCTGGCCGCAGGGCCGGAGGCCTACGCCACGGCCCAGGGCCTGCTGCACAGCTGGTTCGGGGTGCTGGTGGTGGTGGGCATCAGCGGATCCATCTTTTATCACCTGTGCACCGGCGTGCGTCACCTGATCTGGGACACGGCCCGGGGCCTGGACATCCGCGCGGTCTACCGCAGCGGCGGCATGGCGCTGTTCATCGCCCTGCTGCTCACCCTGGCCTTCTGGTTCGTGGCGCTGTGGAGCGTCGGTCTGATTCAATCGCTTTGGAAGGGGGTGCTGTCATGAGCAGTCTTCGTTCGCCGCTGGGCCGGGCCCTGGGACAGGGCTCCACCGGGGAGGGAGCCCATCACTGGTGGCTCATGCGCCTGAGCTCCGTGGCCATGGTGCCGCTGATGCTGTGGCTCATGTTCAGCCTGGCCGCTCTGGCCGGGGCGGATCACGCCACGGTAACCGCCTGGCTGGCCTTCCCGCTGAACACGACCCTGATGATCCTGGCCGTGGCCACCCTCTTCTTCCACGCCAACATGGGCCTGCAGGTGATCATCGAGGACTACGTGCACCACGCCGGGCTGAAGTTCACGACGCTCATCGCCGTGAAATTCGCCCTGATCCTGCTGGCGGTGACCGGGATCGTCGCCATTCTGCGCATTGCTTTCGGGAGCTGATTTAATGAAGGGCGACTACAAGATCATCGACCATGCCTACGACGTGGTGGTGGTGGGGGCCGGCGGCGCCGGGCTGCGCGCCACCTTCGGCATGGCGGAAAAGGGCCTGAAGACCGCCTGCGTCACCAAGGTCTTCCCCACCCGCAGCCACACCGTGGCCGCCCAGGGGGGCATCTCCGCGGCCCTGGGCAACATGGGGGAGGACGACTGGCGCTGGCACATGTACGACACCGTCAAGGGCTCCGACTGGCTCGGCGACCAGGACGCCATCGAGTACATGTGCCGCGAGGCGGCCCCGGCCATCATCGAGCTGGAACACTACGGCGTGCCCTTCTCCCGCACCGACGACGGCCGCATCTACCAGCGCCCCTTCGGCGGCATGACCACCCACTTCGGCGAGGGCCGCGCCCAGCGCACCTGCGCCGCCGCCGACCGCACCGGCCACGCCATCCTGCACACCCTCTACCAGCAGGCCCTGCGCCACCAGGCGGAATTCTTCGTGGAATACTTCGCCACCGACCTGATCATGGACGGGGACACCTGCCGCGGCGTCATGGCCCTGAACCTGCTGGAGGGCACGATCCATCGCTTCAACGCCCACCTGGTGGTGCTGGCCACCGGCGGCTACGGACGCAGCTACTTCTCCTGCACCTCGGCCCACACCTGCACCGGCGACGGCAACGGCATGGTGCTGCGCGCCGGTCTGCCCCTGCAGGACATGGAGTTCGTGCAGTTCCATCCCACCGGCATCTACGGCGCCGGCTGTCTCATCACCGAGGGGGTACGCGGCGAGGGCGGCTATCTCACCAACGCCAAGGGGGAGCGGTTCATGGAACGCTACGCCCCCAACGCCAAGGACCTGGCGTCCCGGGATGTGGTCTCCCGGTCCATGACCGTCGAGATCAACGAGGGCCGCGGGGTGGGCCCGAAGCAGGACCACATCCACCTGCACCTGGAGCACCTGGGCCCCGAGGTGATCCACGAGCGCCTGCCGGGCATCGCCGAGACGGCGAAGATCTTCGCCGGCGTGGACGTCACCCGCGAGCCCATCCCGGTGCTGCCCACGGTGCACTACAACATGGGGGGCATCCCCACCAACCACCACGGCGAGGTGCTCACCCTCAAGGACGGGGATCCCGACCGCGTGGTACCGGGGCTCATGGCCATCGGCGAGGCCGCCTGCGTGTCCGTGCACGGCGCCAACCGCCTGGGCTCCAACTCCCTGCTGGACCTGGTGGTCTTCGGGCGCGCCGCCGCCCACCGCGCCGCGGAGATCGTCTCCGGCATCGGCGCCGATGTCCGGCCCCTGCCGGACGGGGCCGCCGATCCCGCCCTGGAGCGCCTGGACCGGCTGCGCAACGCCAACGGCAACCGTCCCACCGCCAGCATCCGCAAGGACATGCAGCACACCATGCAGCGCTACGCCGCCGTGTTCCGCACGGGCGAGACCCTGCAGGAGGGCTGCGAGCGCATGGACGAGATCATGGACGCCTTCGCCGAGGTCCACGTGAGCGACCGCTCCCTGGTGTGGAACCTGGACCTGATGGAGACCCTGGAACTGGAGAACCTGCTGGGCTGCGCCGTGGCCACCATCCGCTCCGCGGTGAACCGCGAGGAGAGCCGCGGCGCCCACGCCCGGGAGGACTTCCCCGAGCGCGATGACGACCACTGGATGAAGCACACCCTCTCCTGGGTGGATCACCAGGGCCGGGTGAAACTGGATTACCGCCCGGTGCACATGTACACGCTCAGCGACGATGTGGACGTCGTCCCGCCCAAGGCGCGGGTCTACTGATCCGCCGATTCAGGAGAACGCAAGACCATGGCCCAGTTCGTACTGCCGATCCAATCCCGCGTCAAGGAGGGCATGACCTTCAAGGCCGAGGGCGCCTCCAGCGAAAACATCAAGCGCTTCAGGATCTACCGCTGGAACCCGGAGACCGAGGACAACCCGCGCATCGACACCTACGAGGTGGACATGGACAACTGCGGGCCCATGGTCCTGGACGCCCTGATCAAGATCAAGGAGGAGATCGACCCCACCCTGGCCTTCCGCCGCTCCTGCCGAGAGGGCATCTGCGGCTCCTGCGCCATGAACATCGATGGCACCAACACCCTGGCCTGCACCAAGCCCATCGCCGAAATCAAGGGGGATGTGCGCATCTACCCCCTGCCCCACATGGAGGTGGTCAAGGACCTGATCCCGGAGATGACCCACTTCTACGCCCAGTACGCCTCCATCAAGCCCTGGCTGCAGACCCGGACCCCGGCACCGCCCGACCGGGAACGGCTGCAGTCCAAGGAGGACCGGCTCAAGCTGGACGGGCTCTACGAGTGCATCCTCTGCGCCTGCTGCTCCACCAGCTGCCCCAGCTACTGGTGGAACGGGGACCGTTACCTGGGCCCCGCCACCCTGCTGCAGGCCTACCGCTGGATCGCCGATTCCCGGGACGAGGCCACGGGTGAACGCCTGGATGAACTGGACGACGCCTTCAAGGTCTTCCGCTGCCACACCATCATGAACTGCACCCGCACCTGCCCCAAGGGCCTGAACCCGGGGCTGGCCATCGCCGAGATCAAGAAGCAACTGGTGCTGCGCAAATGAACCGGAGATCCAGGCCATGAACACCCCCTCCGCCCTGCTGTGGCGCTGCCGGCGGGGCACCAAGGAACTGGACCTGATGCTGGAGGGCTTTCTCGAGCACCACTGGGCGGGCCTGGACGCGGACCAGCGCCGGGCCCTGGAGGCCCTGCTGCAGCGGGAGGACGCCGACCTGCAACGCTGGCTGCTCTATGGCGAGGCGGTGGAGGTGGCGGACCTGGCCCCCATCGTGGCCCGGGTGCGCTCCACATTCGTACCGGGGTAAGCCGCCACCTGAGACCCGTCCCGGGGCTTTCGGTGTGGACCCCGTCTTTTCAGCCACCCGTCCCACCGCCGGCCGTGCGCAGACGTCCCCGCAGCCGGCGCAGGGCATCGGCCGCAACGGCATCCGCCAGGAGCGGGCAGCGCCGGTGGCGTCCGCGGGCGTCCCGCAGGCACAACAGCACGCACCCCGGGATCACGGTGGTCTCCGGCAACACCGCAACCTCCTGGCGGCGCCCGCCCATCTCCAGCCACCAGCCACCGCCGGCATCGCAACCGATCGCTGTGATGCGCCGCGGCCCTGCATACCGGAGCCACTCCCGCACCAGGCTCGCCGCCACCAGGACAAGCCCCATACCGCGCAGCCAGGTCGCAAGGGCGCTCACCCCCAGCGCCAGCGCGGCCCCCAGATGCAACGCGCACAACCCCGCCAGCAGGACCCGGGAGATCCCCACCTCCACCCTCAGCCCTGCCGCATGCGATGTCACCGCCATGCCTCCCCTGCCCGCGACGACGCGCCGCCCTCTCCTCCATCCTTATCACGCGATCGGAATGCCTCACCTGCCCGCAACGACGCACCGCCCCCTCCTCCACTCCCTATCACGCGATCGGGATGCCTCACCTGCCCGCGACGACGCACCCATTCCTTAGTTTTTTGGTGAGAGAAACAGACAGTTATTGACCCAGACCATACAGCATGCAGGGTCGTTATTGTGCATAATACGCATGCGGGATAGCATCACGACATCCATCTCGACGCAGTGGAGCAACCAACAAGGTGCGGCCGTCACCCGGCGCCGCGGGGCAACCATCGCAACCTTCGCGCTCGCCGGGACCGGCGGCGACCAACATGCAGCAGGAGATCACCTTATGTCATCAACAGAATTAGCCGCAAACATGCGGGATCTGGTCATGGTGGGAGGGAACATCCTCACCATCGCGGGCTTTATCGGCGCGGGCCTTCTCGGGTTCTGGTTCGGCCGCCAGCAGGGGGACGCCGGCCGCGTCCTGGAGCTGGAATCGGAGGTGGAGAACCAGCGGCGCAAGCTGGAGAGCTACCGCTCCCAGGTGAACCGCCACTTCGAGAAGACCGCCACCCTGTTCACCGGCATGGCCCACTCCTACCGCGAGCTCTACGAGCACCTGGTGGACAGCTATGACCGGCTGGGCAACGGCCCCTCCAGCCGCTTCCTGCCGCGCCGCGCCTCCGCCCTGCTGGAACTCTCCCGCGAGGAGCAGCGCCGCGCCATCCCGGGCAGGGCCCGGCCGGCCGAGACCGAAACGGCCAAGACCCCCGACCCGCGGGGCGCCACTGCCCTCAAGCCGGAGGCCAAGCCCCAGCAGGCCGCCGCCCAGCAGAAGGCAGCCGCCGCCAAGGCCACCGATCCCCGCGGCCCCACCGCCTTCAAGCCCGAGGCCAAGCCCCAGCAGGCCACTGCCCAGCAGAAGGCGGCTACCGCCAAGGCCACCGATCCCCGTGGTCCCACCGCCTTCAAGCCCGAGGCCAAGCCCCAGCAGAAGGCAGCCGCCGCAAAACCCGCCGCCAGCCGGCCCCAGGGGGCCACGGCCGCCAAGCCCGCCACCCCGGCACAGAAGCCGGATCCCCGCGGTGCCACCGCCTTCAAGCCGGCCACCCAGGCCCAGAAGCTGACCACCCAGGCCCGCAGCGCCACCCCGGCACAGAAACCGGTGCAGAAACCGGCCGCACAGCGTCCCGCCACGGCGGCTCCGCGTCCCACCACCCCCCTGCGGCCCGCCAAGGCCAACGGCGGCCGCACCATCCCCGGTGCCAACACCGTGGTGAAGCAGCCCGGGCAGCCGGACCGCATCCGTGTGACCCCCAAGGGGGGCAAGGGGAGCCGGGCGGCGCAGAAGCGCTGATACCGCCCCTGCGGATCGCGGCGGACACCCCGTCCGCCGCCCCAAAGGCCCCGCTTCTGCGGGGCCTTTTCGTATCCGCGGACCGCCCCCGCTCCCGACCGGTGCAACCGGCCCCAGCCCCCGATGGCCCCGCGCGCCCACCTCTTGTAAGATGCCTTCAACCACGCCGATACGGAGGCGCTGATTGCCATGAAACCCGAGTGGAGCAAGGTCCTTCTGGAGGCGGGCGCGGAACTGGAGGGGGAGCGCGTCCTGGACTACGGCAACCGGGAACGGGAGCGGAGCGTGGCCCTGACCGGCGACGTCCTCTGCGATCTGTCCCACCAGGGCCTCATCGGCGCCTATGGCCCCGAGACGGCGGATTTCCTCCAGGGACAGCTCACCGTCAACGTACCTGCCCTGGACACCGGGCACAGCCATCTGGGGGCCTTCTGCAACGCCAAGGGTCGCATGCTGGCGGATTTTCGCATCTTCCGCCGCGGCGAGACCTGGTTCCTGCGCCTGCCCCGGGAGCAGGTGCAGCCCACCCTCAAGCGCCTGTCCCTGTTCCTGCTGCGGGCGAAGGTAACCCTGGAGGACGCCGACGATGCCCTGGTGCGCTTCGGGCTGTCCGGCCCCCACGCCACCCAGCGCCTGGCCGAAGCCCTGGGGGCGCCGGTGCCGGAGAGGGTGGACGAGGTGGTGCATCATCCGGGGGTGACGCTGATCCGCGTGCAGGGCATCCATCCCCGCTTCGAGATCTACGGCGAACTGGAGGCCCTCACCCGCCTGTGGGAGGCACTGAACGTGCGTGCGGCCCCGGTGGGGGCACCCCAGTGGGCCCTGCTGGATATCCTCGCCGGTGTGCCCCAGATCCACCCGGAGAACGCCGAGGCCTTCGTGCCGCAGATGATCAACCTGCAGCTCCTGGGGGGGGTGAGTTTCAACAAGGGCTGCTACCAGGGACAGGAGGTGGTGGCCCGTATGCACTACCTGGGCCGCCTCAAGCGGCGCATGTACCGGCTGCACCTGCCCCTGGAGAGCCCGCCTGCCCCGGGCACGCCCCTGTATGACCCCCAGGTGGAGGCGGAGCAGCCGGTGGGCCGTATCGTCCAGGCCCAGCCCCACCCCGATGGCGGGGTGGAGGCCCTGGCGGTGCTGCAGATCGCCTGCGCCGAAGGGGGCCGCCCCCGGCTGGGATCGGCCACAGGGCCCGGGGCGGAGATCCGTCCCCTGCCCTATGCCTTCGAAGACACCGCCGGCGAAGACACCGCCGGGGACTGAGGTGGCGGCCGGCGGCCAGGGCCGTCACCTCGCGAAAGGCCCGTCCTTCCCGGGCGGGGGTGAAAGCCTGCGGGATGCTCCATGCGATACCTGTTCTTCCTGTTTGTGATCGAACTGCTGCTGCTCTGGGCGGCCTTCTTCAGCCGCCCCAACCGGCGCCGTCTGTCCAACGGGCTGTACGCGGCAGCGGCGGTGCTGGGGGCGCTGCTGTTGGCGGGTTACCTGCGCCTGGTGTAAAGGGGGGCGATCTCAACGCCCCTTTTTCTTGATGTGGCGCATGAGACGCTTGCGCTTGTGCTGCTGCCGCGGGGTGAGGGTGTTGCGCCGGTCGGCATAGGGGTTCTCACCGGTACGGAATTCCATGCGGATGGGGGTCCCCACCAGCTGCAGCTGTTGCCGGAAGAAGTTGCTCAGGTAGCGCTTATAGCTCCCCGGGAGCCGTTCGGTCTGGTTGCCGTGGATGACGAAGACCGGGGGATTGCGTCCCCCCTGGTGGGCATAGCGCAGCTTGATGCGCCGCCCCCGCACCAGGGGGGGGTGGTGCTCCGCCACCGCCCGCTCCAGCAGGCGGGTGAGTTCCCCGGTGGACACCTTCACCGCGGCGGCCTCGTGGGCCCGCTGCACGGCGCCGAACAGATCCCCCACGCCGCTGCCGTGCAGGGCGGAGATGAAGCGGTACTCGGCGAAATCCAGGAAAGGCAGCTTCAGGGCCACGTCCGCCCGCACCCGGTCCCGGGCCTCGGGGGTCAGGCCATCCCACTTGTTCACCGCCACCACCAGGGCCCGGCCCGCCTCCAGCACCATGCCCAGCAGGTGCGCGTCCTGCTCGGCCACCCCCTGCCTGGCATCCAGCAGGAAGATCACCACGTGGGCCGCCTCCACCGCCTGCAGGGTCTTGACCACGGAGAACTTCTCCACGGTCTCCTTCACCCGCGCCCGGCGGCGCACGCCGGCGGTGTCGATGAGGGTGTACACCTGTCCGTCCCGCTCGAAGGGCACGTAGACGCTGTCCCGGGTGGTGCCGGGGAGGTCGCTGGCCAGCAGCCGCTCCTCCCCCAGGATGCGGTTCACCAGGGTGGACTTGCCGGCGTTGGGCCGTCCCACGAAGGCGATGCGGATCCCCGGCCAGCGCTCCTTCTCCTCGTCCTCCGGATCCTCCAGGTGAGGCAGATCCGCCTTCACCGCCTGCATCAGACCGGCGATGCCGCGACCATGGGCGGCGGCGATGGGCAGGGGGTTCCCCAGACCCAGGGCATAAAACTCCGCCGCGGCTGCATCCGGATCCACACCATCGGTCTTGTTGAGCACCAGCAGCACGGGTTTGCCAAAGCCCCGCAGTTCCGTGGCGATGGCCTCGTCGGCGGCGGTGAGACCATCCCGCCCATCCACCAGGAACAGCACCAGATCCGCCTCCTGGATGGCCTGGCGGGTCTGGCGCGCCATGAGGGTGTCCAGGGTCTCCGCCTCACCGCTCAGGCCGCCGGTGTCCACCAACATGTAGCCAAAGCCCCCCACCCGGCCGCTACCGTACTGGCGGTCCCGGGTCAGGCCCGGCAGGTCCGCCACCAGGGCGTCCCGGGAGCGGGTGAGCTGGTTGAAGAGGGTGGATTTGCCCACGTTGGGCCGCCCCACCAGGGCGATCACCGGCTTCATCGAATCATTTCTCCGCGGGCAGGCGCACGGCCGTCAGCTCACCGCCGCGCCCCAGTGCATAGAGGGTCCCGTCCCGGACCCGGAGGGTGCCCATGATCCCCGCCGGGTCCCCGCGCACACGTCCCAGCAGGCGGCCATCCTCCAGGGAGAGCCAGTGCAGATAGCCCTCGGCATCCCCCACCACGGCGTGGCCATCCACCACCGCGGGCACGGTGACACCGCGCCGCTGCAGGCGATCCTGCTGCCACAGGGGCCCCCCGGTGTCCCGGTCCAGGGCCCAGACCCGACCCTGGTGATCGGTCACCAGCACCCGGTCCCCGGCCAGGGTGAGCCCCCGATGGGAGGAGAGGTCCCGCTGCCAGAGGGTGCGGCCATCGGAGATGGACAGGGCCATCACCCGCCCCTGGTAGCCGGCCACGTAGAGCACCCCGCCGGCATAGGCCATGTGCCCATCCACATCCGCCATGCGATCCAGTTCCGTACGGCCACTGGGCACGGCGGCCCGGGTCTCCCAGAGGACATTCCCCCGGGTCAGGCCGAACAGGGTCACGCGCCCGTCATCGAAACCGGCGGCGACACGGCCCGGAAGCAGCAGGGGCACGGCGGCACCACGCAGGCTCAGGGCCGGGGTGGTGCGTCCGGCCATCCAGCCGGTCTCGCCGGTTTCGGCGTCCAGGGCATACAGGTGCCCATCGTTGGTGCGCACCACCACCACCCCCTGGTCCACGGCGGAGACCGCCATCACCTCACTGGAGAGGCGCTGACGCCAGAGGATCTGGCCATCCTCCAGGTCCAGGGCGATGGCCCGGCCCTCGCCGGTGCCGACCACGACCCGTCCCCCGCCGCCGCCCACGCCGGCGGTGATTTCACCTTCGAGGCGGGTTTCCCAGAGCCGTTCACCCGCCTCCAGGGTCCAGGCACTGACGCGCCCGTCGGCAGCGGCGGCGACCATCCGGTCCCCGGCCAGATGGGAAGCAAGTTGCAGGTAGTGGCCCGCGGAACCGTCACCCGTGTCCCGGCTCCACGCCACCTGCGGGTGCACCGTGGGTTCCAGTTCCGGCAGTGGCGATGGGGGCGGGGTCGTGTCCCGGGTCCACAGGCCGCAGCCCGAGAGCAGGACGGCCAACGCCAGCAGGAGAAGCCCCCGTGGCAGGGTCCGGAAGGCGAGCGATGCGGCCATCACGGCGCCTCCTCCCCGGCCGGGGCAGGTTCACCCAGGGCGTCCCGCTTCATCATCAGGTCGTCGGAGGGCTGCACCGCCGCCATCATGGCCTCGTCGTAGGCCGTGCGGGCCTCGGCCTCCCGCCCCAGGGCGAGATAGGCATCACCGCGCAGCTCCCGGGCCAGGGCGAGGAAAGCGTCGGGGGTCTCCGCCTCCAGCAGGTTCAGGACCTCCCCGGGGCGGTCATCCGCCAGCAGGACCCGCGCCAGGCGCAGGCGCGCTAACTGGACCTGATCCCCGTAGGGGGCCGATTCCATCACCCGGCGCAGTTGCGCCTCGGCCGTCTCCAGATCGCCCTGCTCCGCTGCCAGACGGGCCCACTCCAGGGCGGCCAGCAGGGCATAAGGGGTCCCCGAGGCATCCTCCGCCAGGGCACGGGCCTGTTCCAGGGCGGTCTCGGGATCGGTCTGCGCCGCATCCCGCAGGGCCTCGTAGCGATCCGAGGCCTGCAGCACACGGTTCTCCGTATAACCGCTCCATAGGCGCCAGCCCACCAGCAGGGCGACACCCAGGAGCAGGCCGATGATCACCGCGACCCCGTTCTCCTGCCACCAGCGTCGGATGGACTCGATGCGTTCCTCGTCGGTCGTCACGGACATGCGGGGGACTCCTTTGGATCATGCGGGGATGGGGAAAGCGCCAGGGCGTGGGCGAGACGCGCCACCAGCGCATCCCGGTCCAGGGTCTCCTGCTCACCGGCCTGCCGCAGGGGTTTGAGACCGATGCGGCCCGCGGCCAGTTCGGATTCCCCCAAAATCAGGGCCCAGGCGGCCCCGCTGCGGTCGGCACGACGCATCTGGGCCTTGAATCCCCCGCCCCCGCAGTGCATCTGCAGGCGCAGCCCGGGCAGCCGGTCGCGGAGTGCCTCCGCCAGCTGCACCCCGGCCTCGAGGGCGCCGTCGGCGGCCATCATGAGATAGACATGGGGGGCCTGGGGCCCGGGCAGTTCGCCCCGGGTCTGCAGCAGGCTCAGCAGCCGCTCCACCCCCATGGCAAAGCCGGCCGCCGGGGTGGGACGTCCCCCCAGCTGGGCCACCAGACCGTCATAGCGGCCGCCGGCGCAGACGGTGCCCTGGGCCCCCAGGTCCTCGGTGATCCACTCGAATACGGTGCGGCAGTAGTAGTCCAGGCCGCGCACCAGCCGGGGGTTGACGGTGAACGCCACCCCGGCGGCCCGCAGCAGGGCCTGGAGCTGCTGGAAGTGCTCCCGGGAGGCCGCATCCAGGTGATCCAGCAGGCTCGGGGCCCCGGCGATGACCTCCTTCAGGGCCGGGTTCTTGCTGTCCAGAATGCGCAGGGGGTTGGTGTGCAGACGTTGCCGGGCCTCGTCGTCCAGGACGTCGGCATGGTCGCCCAGATAGGCCACCAGCCGCTCCCGGTAGGCGGCCCGGGCCTCGGGGGACCCCAGGCTGTTGATCTCCAGGCGCAGGTTGTCCAGGCCCAGGTGGCGCCACAGCCGGGCGGTGACGAGGATCAGTTCCGCGTCGATGTCCGGTCCCTCCAGGCCGAAGGCCTCCACGCCCACCTGATGGAATTGACGGTAGCGGCCCTTCTGCGGACGCTCGTGGCGGAACATGGGCCCGGCATACCACAGGCGCTGCTGCTGATTGTGCAGCAGGCCGTGCTCCACCCCGGCGCGCACGCAGCCGGCGGTGCCCTCCGGACGCAGGGTGAGGCTGTCGCCGTTGCGGTCCTCGAAGGTATACATCTCCTTCTCGACGATGTCGGTGACCTCGCCGATGGAACGGGCGAAGAGCTCCGTCTGCTCCAGGATGGGCAGGCGGATCTCCTGATAGCCGTAGGCGGACAGGGTGTCCCGCACGCGGGACTCCAGCCACTGCCATGCGCCGGAATGCTCCGGCAGGATGTCATGCATCCCGCGGATGGATCGGATTTGCCTGCTCATGCGTTATCCAGTTTTGACGGGTCGGGCGGGGGATTCAGGATGTGCTCAGGGTGAACCGGGCGGTACGGTCGTCCCGGGCACGGGCGGCGGTGTCCACACGGCGGCCGTTGAAGGTGAGTTCCACACCCGGGGCATTGCCCAGAAAGACGCGGATGGGTGCCTCCCCCTCCAGGCGGTGCTCCCTGCCGGCACGGATCAGGCCGGAGAGCAGATCCTCCCCGTCCGCGTCGGTGATCTGCACCCAGCAGTCCTCACGGAAGACCAGACGCAAACGCCCCGGACCCGGGGGGACCTCCCCCTCCCGATCACCATGCCCGGGGGCGGTTGCACGGGCGGCATCCTCCGGATCCGTGACGTTCTCCACGGCCTCATCGCGCCGCGTGTTCCCACCGCTCCCGGGTCCTTCGCTGCCGGGGACCTGGCCAGCGCCCGTATCCCCGGTGTCCCCCGGGGTCGCGGCCGGATCACCTCCCGCCCCGGAGGCCTGCACGCGGAGCGCTTCCGGCAAAGGGGCGGCAGCGGGGGATGACACCCCGGAGCCCGGACCGTCGTCCGCGATGGCGGGGGCTTCCTCCCGGCCTTGATCCCCGGTCATGCCATCGGATGCCGGGGCACCCTCATCCGCCCCGCCGCCGGTAAGCAGCGACCAGGCACCGGCAACCGCCAGGGCCAGGATCGCTCCGAGGACGATCACCCAAAGGGGTCCCGGGCGAAACCCACGCAGACCACGCGGCGGCTCGATGCGCCCCCGCACCGGGCCGGGGGGGTGGGCCTCCTCGGGTCCGGCGGGCTGCCCGCAGGCCCGGAAGGCCTCCAGCAGCGCTTCCGGATCCATCTCCAGGACCTTGGCACAGCCCCGCAGGTAGCCGCGGACATAGGGAGGCTCGGGGAGGACGTCGAAACGGTCCTCCTCCAAGGCCGCCAGGGTCATCGGATGCAGGTGCAGCCGGTCAGCCACGGCCTCGCGGCTCAACCCCGCGGCCTCGCGGGCCTCGCGCAGGAGACGCCCCGGGGAGGCGTTCACCGCCCCGGGGCCTTCGGTATCCGGATTGTCCTGGTGGTCATCGGCTGCCACGGTTCTCCAGCTTCCTCAGTCGCGCGGTCTCTTCGCTGTCGGGAAAATCATTCTTCAGGCGCAGGGCGCAGCGTCCCGCCTCATCCCGGTTGCCCAGGGCCTGCTCGGCCTGGTGGCACATCCACAGCATCTCCGCCGTGGGGCGGATCTGCGCCCGCAGGCGCTGGAAATAGGCCCGCACCTGCAGAGGACGACCGGCTTCGGCGCTCAGGCGCAGCATCTCCAGCAGCGCCGGCACATGCCGCGGATCCTCCTCCAGGGCCCGGCGGAACAGGCGTTCGGCCTCATCCTCGTCGGGGACCTTGAGGGCACAGACGCCCGCATTGGTCCAGGCCATCGCCGGCGTCGGGTAGAGCGGATCCCCGGCGGCCCGGGCGAAGGCCTCCCCGGCATCCTCGAGCCGTCCCTGGCGGCAGAGGAAGGTGCCGTAGTTGTTCCAGAGCATGCCGGCGTCCTCGGAGGCGGCCAGATCCAGGGCGCGGCGGTAATGCCGGTCCGCCCGGTCGATCCGCCCCAGGCGTTCCTGGAGCATGGCCTGGGCCGCCTGGACCTGGGGGGAATCCGGATCCTGCTCCAGGGCCCGGTCCAGGTTCTCCTTGGCGTGACGCAGCTCCCCCCTTCTCAGGTAATGCTGCCCCAGCTCCACATTCACCCGCGCCGCCTGGCCGCGCCGCTCCTGCAGTTCCGCCGTGCCCGCACATCCCGCCAGCAGGAGCAGGGCCCCCGCCATCACCAGCGTGATGAGGGTGCGGGTGCGGTGCATCAGGCCGCCGTCCCCGAGATGAAGTACACCAGGAACAGGGGCAGCAGCGGCAGCAGGAACCAGTGGTACACGCTCC